>CACXGX010000028.1 GCA_902767365.1 uncultured Erysipelotrichaceae bacterium | reverse complement strand
GGATATAAAGGATTATATAATGGAGAAACTGCTGATGATATTGCAAAAAGAAAAGGATTAAGATATAGAGAAGATATTTTGGATAATATGGGAAGCGAGGAGCTTGCAGCAAATTTGTTTAGAATTACTCAGACTGAGTCAAGATTAAAGAAAGATAATATAAAAACTGAAAAAGAAGCAAATTCTACTCATTATGAAGTAGGAAAGAAAGTTAGAAAGGCAATTGCAGATATTGGTGGAACTATGCCAGAAGATTTACCGACTCCTAAAAAAAGTTTAAAACAATTAGAAAAAGAAAAAAATAATAAATTGAAAAAACAGAATTAGCTTATTGTTGAAAAAATGGCAAATTTATGATACAAAATATAATAGAATAAATATAACCAACAATCTAATGGAAAGGATGATTAAATTTGAAAAAGGTTCCTTTAACGCTAAAAAAGAGCTTTGAATATGCTTTTAGTATAATAACAGGTATAAGTACTATTGCAGGAATTTGGGGATATACATTAAAAGATATAAATGAACAATTCCAATGGTGGCAATGCGGTCTAATATTATTAGCTAGTTTTATAGTAATATCATTGACTATATTATTTATTTTAAATGGTTTAAAACATAAAGCATATAGTACAACTATTAATGGTATACCTATAAAAATTAAAGTTGGAGATATATTTAATGAAAAAGGGTTAAAAGTAATACCATTTAATGAACGATATGATACAGAAGTGGATGACATTATTATTGCTCATAATTCTTTAAATGGAAAGATGATTGATAATTATGTAGAAGATATAGATAATTTGAATAATAAAATTAAATTAGCAAAAGAAGACAATTCACCATTGAAACCTATTAATCAAAATGGAAATGATATATATCCACTTGGTAGAATTATACCTTATAATGACTTTTTATTACTTGCTTTTTCTCATTTTAATGAGAAAAATGAGGCTTACATAGGTATTGGAGAATATGAAAAATTGCTTATTTGTATGTGGTCTGAAATTAGAAGAACTTATGCAGCAAGACCAATAGTTATTCCATTATTAGGAGGAGGACTTACTACAATAGAAGGTATTCAAGAAAAGAATTATACAGAATTTATAAAATGCATATTGTGTACACTTCGCAGTAGCAAATTTCAGCCTAAAGAAGGAATAACAATTATATTAACACAAGATGCAATCGAAAAGATAGATATGAATTTAATCAAGGAGGAATTTTAATATGTCTTTATATCGAACAAGAACATATATAGCAACAGATTTTGATAACGATAAAGATGCTGTAGATCAACTACATAAATGGAATGATAGTAATTATTGGAGTTTGTCTTTTTCAGATGCACATGATTTACAAACTTCAAGCGATAACAGTTTATATTGTTCTATTAAATCATCATTAAAATATCGTATGGATGGTTCAAAGACATTTGTTTTAATTGTTGGAAACAACACTAACAGAATTACAAAAGGTGGATGTCAAAATTGTGGGAGTTATAATAGTCATACATATTCATGTGCGTGAGGACATTCTGTAGATTATCGTAGTTATATAAAGTATGAATGTGATAAGGCTGTTGAAGCAGGTATTAAAATTATAATTCTATACAATGATACTAAAGTGGATAAATCAAAATGTCCTGAAATTGTAAGAAATATTGGAACTCATAAGGCGATGGTTTATTATAAGGATGGAAAGTATTATTGGGATTATCAATCCGTAAAGGAAGCATTTGAAATATAAAGCAATTATAATGTTTTTAATATAATAGGAAAAGAACTCAGTATAGTTGGTAATAAGTATTTTTATATACAAAAAGTATTATATATATAAATACTTATTATTTTTTTTATAAAAAGTATTGACAAAATATAATATGGTATGTATAATACATATGCAACGACTTAGTATACAAAACACAATAAGTAAAGGAGGAAACATGTAAATTAATAAAAAACATGTTATAGTAAGATGCCAGGATATGTTATACATTTAGCTGTTGGGAAAGTATATGAAGAAAACAATGAAATAAATAATATAATGGAATTTGAAAAAGGAATAATTGCACCAGACATGGCAAAAAATAAAGCAAAATCTCATTATGGATTATATTCAAGTCAGCCGAATCTCAATGAATATATAAGACTAAATAGAAAATTTGATGAATATACAGAGGGATATTTCTTGCATTTACTTACAGATTATTTATTTTATAATAGATTCTTAACAAGATGGGATTCAAGTATTTATAATGATTATAATAAACTGAATCATACTTTAATTGAAAAATATGATATTTCAATACCAAAAGAAATACAACAAATTGTTAAATTCGAAAGTGGAAACACAGAAATTCTAAAAAGAGATAAGCTTTATAGGTTTATTGATTCTGTTGGAAAAATTGATTTAAGAACAATACTTTCAAAAGAAGATATTAATTTTGAGAAAGAATGTTGGCTAGAATTTTAAAAAATAATGAAAGAAGGATGATTTATGAAAATTAAGGGAAATTTATTAATATTTAGTGCAGATAATAAAGAAAGAGTTGATGTGAGAAAATTAAAAGAGAAAAAACTTCAAATTTTATTGGATGAAAATAATGAATTACCAAAGTTTGAAGTTAATAATCAAGAATATATAAAAAAATCAGCAGAAGATGAAATAGAAAAATTATTTGAAATATCCAATTTTTATATTGAACAATTATATACTTGGGGAGACCCAAATTATTATACCAATAAAGAAGAAATTATAATTACATATTTGGTAATAATTAATAAAAAAAATATAAACAACATTCCTAATAATTTAGCATTTTATGATATATGCATCAAAGATGATGAAAAACTATCACTGCAAAATGTAATATTAAGTAATGAAAAAAAAGAGATAAGATATAAAATTGAAACTGTTGCTAAACGAAAAAGGGAAAATATTGAGTATACCAATAAAATAGTTGGAAAATCAAGCATAAATGAATTAATAGCAATAATAATTCATACGGGTATAAAGAGATTAAGAAATAGAATTGAAAATACTAATATAGCCTTTAGTTTTTTAGATAAGGAATTTACTATTACAGAATTACAACAAATTTATGAGATAATACAAGATAAAAAACTAGTATCAGCAAATTTTAGAAAAAAAATAGAGCCGATGGTAAAAAAGACTGAAATAATTGTTAAAGACGCAGCATATAGACCATCTAATAAATATATATTTAATGAAGAGTTTCTAAAGAATTGGGTTTAAATATTAAAGAAATTGGAAGGAGAAAAAAATGGAAGAATTAATAATTGCTTCAGGAAATAAAGGAAAAATAAAAGAAGTTCAAGAAATATTTGAAAAATATAAGGTTATCTCAATGCAAAGCATAGGAGTTGATATTGACGTAGAGGAAGATCAAGAAACATTTCAGGGAAATGCAATGAAGAAAGCAGAGGCTATTGCTAAATTACTTAATGGAAAAAAATGTATAGCAGATGATTCTGGAATAGAAATAGAATCTTTAAATGGTTTCCCAGGAGTATTCACTAAAAGGTGGTTTGACGGAACTGACAGACAAAGAAATTTAAAAATAATAGAGAAATTAAAAGGTTTTTCAAAAGAAAATAGAAAAATAAGATTCACAACAGCAATTGCTTTGTCAGATGGAAAAGATACTATATGTGAAATAGGTACTATAGATGGATTTGTTTCAGAAGAAGTCAGAGGAGAAAATGGATTTGGATCTGATGAAATATTTGAATTAGAAAATGGAAAAACTCTAGCTGAACTATCGCAAGAAGAAAAAAATGAAATAAGTGCAAGAAAAATAGCATTAGAAAAAATAAGAAAAAAATTGTTAGAAAAGGAAATGGAAAGATAAATTAAGGAGCGATTAATATGGTAAATTATTTAGAAATTGGTGCAACAATATTTGGATTGATTCAAGGTGTACTAGTAATGTTAAACAAAAGAAGTAATTGGATAGCATACTCAATGCAAATGATATTAATGATTTTGTTTTCATTATCAATGCACTTATATGGTGACGTGACTAATAGTGCAATATATTTAGTTTTAGGAATTATTGGTTTTATTATCTGGAATAAAAAAGATGAAAAAGATATAAAAAAATGTAGTACTAAAGAGAGAATAATCTACAGTATTATAATTGCTGTTTCAACTTGTGTAG
>CACXGX010000027.1 GCA_902767365.1 uncultured Erysipelotrichaceae bacterium | reverse complement strand
AGGGAATTTCATCCTTTTTGATTTCAAGCATAATAAAAATTCCACCGTCCTTTCGAACCAGTGGAATTTATACCTTAAATTAGGCTTTCTGCCTTTGTTTATATATGTTAACTGAACTTTTATATTTCAAAAAGTTCGAGTAAATTACATAATGGCAGGGAATGAGAGAATCGAACTCCCAACAGTGGTTTTGGAGACCATTATTATACCATTTAACTAATTCCCTGTGTCTACATATGGTATTTTAACACTTTAAATGTTTTTATTCAAGCAATTTTTTAGCATTATTGTATTATTTAAATAAAAGTAAAACAAAAATAAGAAAAAATCATTGTTAAAAATTAAACTGATTTTCTTTTCTTGTTTTTTCTAATTTTTTAATATTACCATACATAAATTCTATTTTATCTATTTCTTTATCAGTATGAAAATGTCCACAATACCACTTATTATAATCTATTTTTTCTTCTACTTCATCTAAAAACTCTTCCATTGATTTATCAATTAATGACTGATTTAAATCCTTTATAAATACTTCTGTTGGTTCATATTTTTTAGGACATGTATAAGATAATACTATATCAAAATGTTTTCCACTACATTTGTTAATAATCATTTCTTTTTCTTTATCAGTTAGTTGTTCATTTTTAAACCATTTATATCCATACATTATTCTATATCTTTTATCAATAGAATATGCTCCCCCTATTACAAGAATAGATTGATTATTTATATTATAAATTTCTCCATTTTTAGCAAATATTAGATTAGGATAATTTTCTTCGATGAAAACTCTTCCATTAAACATCTCAATTTCATTATAAGATTTGATGTTTTCTGGTCTTTCTTCATGATTACCTTGAATACAAAATATTTTAAATTTATATTTTTGTAGTTGTTCTTTTAATTCTATATCTTTATCATCTAAGAAGTAATTAATTCCTGAATCTCCTAAAATAATAATCATGTTATTGTTATTATTTTCTATCTTATCTAATCTATCAAATCTTCTATGTGTATCTCCAGTAATATAAATCATTAAAATCACTTTCCTTTTAATAAAATTATATACTATTATATCTAATTAATACACATAAAAAAGGCATTTTATATAACTATCTTTTTTTAGTTTTTACTATTGTTTTGTCATCAATTTTTACATCTTCACTCATACTTATAAATTTTTCATAATCAATGCTTCTTAAATAATCTAAATCAGAGTAATCTGTAGTAGCATTCATTCTTGTAGGAAACAATTGTGGTCTTATATATTTATCATCCATTAATCTTATTTCATCAGCTATACTAGATTTCATTATTAATCTATAATTATGTTCTTTAATTTTTTTATTCATTTTTTTAACAAATATTTCTAATAATACATCCGGTTTAGAAGTCGATACACAAAAAGATAAATCGTAATAATCTCCTTGATTACCTAAATCAATATTGATAATATTATCTATTATTTTTGAGTTTCCATTGTATTGAATAGTTTCTTCACCTAATGCATTTGATATCATAAAATCTATTACCAATTCCATATCCCTTTTATTTAAACTATTTGGCTTTTTAATTTTAAATCCAAACCCATGGTAACATGATTCTAAATTACTATCAAAGAAATCTATATCTTTCCTTATAGGTTCATAATCATAATTAGGTAATATTAAATTTGATTTATGTTTTGGAATATTATCATATATTTCATTTAAATAATCTACTAATTCTTTTTCGTCTAAATTGCCTAACATAACAAGGACTTTATTATCATCATTATAAAATGCATCATAACATAGTTGTAAGTCTTTAGTAGTTATATTCTCATTTATTATACTATCTCCTATACTTGTAAGTGTATCATCATATAAATCAACGCTTTTATATAAATTCTTTTTAACTAATTTTGGTATTTTATCTAGTTTATTATCACAAAGACCTTTTGCTTCTTCTATTATCGCAATTCTTGATTGATTTACTTCTTTATCGCCAAAAACAGGGATATCTACTGCCTCAATTAATTCTTTTATAGATTCTTTAATGTCTTTTATTCCTTGAATATAAAATGAAGTATAATTAAAACTTGTTATGGCATTCATATAGTATTGTTTCTTTATTAAATTATTTAAAGTGTTACCATATTTTGAATGTTCTAATAATACGTGTTCTAGGAAGTGCGCATGCCCTGATGATACTTTATGTTCTTCTCCATTTAAAGAAAAATTAAAATATTCACCACTAGATCCATATTTAACAATATAATTAACACATACTTGCTTTAAAGATGGATTATTATACAAATATAATGGAATGCCGTTATTTAAAATTATTTTTTTATAATTATTCATTTGGCATCACCTCTATATATAAAAGTATTTACTCTTTTTAAAGTTTTAGTAGATTTTGTTATATCTTCTTCTTTTATATTATCAAATTGTTCATCTATTTCAGCAAAACTTGTTGCCCCCATTATATATGAATTAAGTACTTCAAACATTTCATCTCTATTTTCACTTATAAGATAATCATTTAGTTTTACCGATTCTTTTGCTCTTTCAAATAATGGTTTCATTTTTTCTTCATCTTGTAAAGTCTTTATTATTTCATCAACCGCTTTAATAAAGGTATCTATATTTTTTTTATCAATTGCAGCATACACATATAGCATATTACTAGAATTAAAAATATAAGCACTTGGTGAATATGATAGTCCATATTTATCTCTTATTATGTTATGACAAAGTGAAGAACTGCCATTTAAAATATCATGTAATATAAATCTTATATTATCATCAAGTTTGTCTATACTATAAGTTAAATATATATGTGATTGTTCAGTGTTTTCACATGGAATAATAATTGTATCTTCTTTAGGAATAATATCATATTTAAAGCCCAAATTAGGAATTCTAGATTTATAAGTGAATGTTTTTCTAAAATATTTATATTCTTGATCAGTTATATTACCAAAGACAAAACCACGATAAAATTGTTTTTTATTAATTGTTTGATGATATAGCTTTTCTAAATCTTTTAGTGTTATAGTGTTAAATAAATTTTCTATATAATTTATATCTAAATCACAGTAGTAAGATCTTTCTTTTTTAGGGAATACTTTATCAAAATAAGAGAACATAGAGTTATTAAAATTGTTTTGAAATTTTTCTTTAAAATCATAAATTATTGTCCTTTTTACTGCTTCTAATATGTCTTTTCTTTTAAAATCTGGATATAATAATATTTTTTTTGCAAAATTAAAAGCATCTTTAGAATAGTCATCATTGACTACAGTTGGTGATACTAAATCAAGGGTAAAATTAAAGAATCTATAGTTATAATACATTTCAGTGTCTACTTCAACAATTAAACTATATAAATCACTTGTTAAACCTTCTATCGATTCTTGAGGTATTTTTTTGTTAGCTTTAACTATGTATCTACATAATAAATCATAAATAGCTCCTTCTCTACTATTAGGATTAGCAATAAAAGACATATTAATTTTTATGGTATTAAAGCTAGTATCTTTATATAAATACATTCCTTGATCATTAACTAAGTTTTTAATTTCCATATTATCACTCTACTTACTAATATTTGATTAACTTGTGGTTATTTATTATAAAAACTAAATTAATTAAAGTCAAACAAATTATAAGAAATTAAGATTTAATTATTATTTAATGTTTTATTTATATGTTCTACTTCTAAATATTTTAGTACCTATTCTAACTATATTAGTTCCTTCTTTTATTGCTAATTTATAATCATTACTCATTCCCATAGATAATAATTCTAAGTTATATTTTACTTTTAATTTTCTCATTTTTATAAAAGACTCTTTTATTAATAATTCATCATTTGTATTATTGGGTCTTGTATAAGGTACTCCTATATAATTAGTTACTGCCTTTACTACTCCTTCAGCATAATCTAACAAGTTATTTTGTAATTTTGCT
>CACXGX010000026.1 GCA_902767365.1 uncultured Erysipelotrichaceae bacterium | reverse complement strand
TGAATGTATATCATTAGCATAAATCATCATATGATGAGGACAGTTCATTGGGCGAAGTACAAATTCCTCACCTTCAACTTCCATTTTAGGGAACATTCCATCTTTATAATGAGCCCAGTGACCTGAAGTTTTATATAATTCTACATTTCCTAAAGGTGGAGTTAAAACATGAAGATATCCTCTTTCTAACTCTTTATTTCTAATATAATTTTCAAGTTGATTCCAAATTATAAACCCATTAGGTAAATACATTGGAAGACCTTTACCAATTAAATCATTCGTAACAAAAATATCTAAATCTTTTCCTATTTTTCTATGATCTCTTTCTTTAGCTTCTTCAAGTTCCTTTAAATGCGCTTCTAACTCCTCTGGAGTTTCAAAACATATACCATATATTCTTTGAAGCATTTTATTTTTAGAATCACCTTTCCAATATGCTCCCGCAACTTTTAAAAGTTTAAAATTCTTTAATAATTTTGTATTTTCTACATGTGGCCCACGACATAAATCAGTAAAGTCACCTTGAGTATACATAGAAATAACAGTATCATTTTCATCCATTCTAGATATTAAATCAACTTTATATGGATCATCTTTAAATTGTTCTAAAGCTTCTTTTTTTGATATTTCAACTCTTTTAATTAGCTTAGCATCTTTAGCACATTTTTTCATTTCCTTTTCTATCTTAGCTAAATCTTCTTCTGTTAAACGAGTATCTCCTAAATCAATATCGTAGTAGAATCCTTCTTCTACTACAGGACCTACCCAAAATTTTGCTTCTGGATATAAATGCTTAACTGCTTGTGCGAGCAAATGTGCACATGAGTGATTTAATACACTTAGTTTTTCATCTTCTTTAATATTAATCATATTTCCCTCCTCAAATAAAAAACTCCTACAAAAAAATAGGAGTGCATTACACGGTACCATCCATGGTTTAACTTAATTGAAAACTTATAACGTAGTAACACGGAAAAATCTTTCGAATTCTGCTCATGAGTAGTAATTTAAATACTCTTTATTAACTCACACCAAATGTTAACTCTCTTTAAAAGTATATATTTAAATCATGTCTCAATCACTGCATTTACAAAAGAATTTTAACACTTTTAAAAATCTTTTTCAAGTCTAAATAAACAATAAAGCAACACATATTGCAAATAAAAGTATAAGTCCTATTGTCTTAAATATATATGTATACACTTTTTTTACATTTTTTTCTATTTGCATTTGATAAATTTCTATATAAGGGACAGGACTTCTTCTATACCAACCTTTTATAATAATATCCTTATCAATAAACGTTTTTGCCTTAAAATAGGCAAATATTTTATTAATAATCCATAATGGTTGATTATAATCTAAAAGCATAATTCCAGTATTATCTCTAATTACAAAGTCTTCACTGAAAATATAACCAGCATCTCCCCTACCAATGATATTACCTCTCACTTCGCAAGGGATAGAAGTAACACTAGATACTTTAACTTCACTTAATAAATCTTCTACGGTAGAAGGAATAAATTTACTCATCTTATACTTTCTTCTAAATAATAGATATCTAAATAAAACAAATAACATTCCACTTATTGCCAAACCAATCTTATATGTTTGATAGTCTTCACTAGCAAGCATCAAGAAGAAAAAGACAAATGCTGATATTAAAGATACTGTAGGTAAAAATATAAGTAATAGTTCTAATGCAAAATCATCAGCATAACTTTCAGGTTTAACTAAATCAAAAACAATATATGGTTTTTGATTAAATTCTTTACTTCTTTTAGAAATTGCTTCTAATCGTTTTGAAATTAACGGATGAGTTGAATTAAATTCATACCATTTTGCCCAATAATTCCATTTTTCCCATTTCATAGCATTTTTAATGGCTTTTTTATTTATACTTGTACTAACCCCATCACAAGAAGAACAAGCAACTAGCATCTTAGAAGTATTTTTATCAAATATTCCTAAACCTTTAACAGAAGATACATCTCTTTTTTTAATAGGTTTTTCTTTTTCATTAACAGTTTCTTCTTTTGCTGTAGTTAAACCATATCCTATTTTAACTAATGCTTCAGCAAGTGCATTTGGATTTTTCGTTTTATCTATACTAAATGAATCAGCAAAATATTCTCTAGTTCTAGATAACCATAAAACTATATATTGAGAAATAACATATAATACATATGCAATAATTGCAATTATACCATTCGAATTATTATCAGAATCAGTACTAGAATCTATACATGCTTCATATATAGCATAAAAAACAATAGGTATTAATTGAGCTACAGTCATAACAACCATATCATAATGAGCAATATGACCAAGTTCATGACCAATAACTGCTTTAACCTCATTTTCACTTAATAAATCAAAAATACCACGAGTAACAATAATTCTTGCATCTTTTTTAGTTCTACCATAAGTATAACAATTTGGATTACCATCGTTAATAATACCAATTTTTGGATATTTAATATTATGTTCTTTACATACTTTATTAATAAAATCAACCAAATAATCAGGTATTTCAGCATTGAAATCTACTTTATATAACCACTTAGTAGTCAAATCCATTAACCATGGAGAAATAATAAATTGTATAACAAGAACAATTAATCCACCAATTAAAGCAGGTATAACACTAACTCCACAAATTAAGCAAATTAATACAGCAACAGCCACTAATAAACCATATAAACAAGTCAAAGTTAATAATGATATACTAACTAATTTAGACATAAAATCACCTCAAACATACATTAACATATATTATAAGTATAGTAAATATTTAACAACAAAAATTATAAATATAATAAAAAATAATAAATTTTATTCACATTTATATTCAAAAGAAATATAATTAAACCAAAGTTGTAAAAATAGAAAGGTTGTAATTTTACTTCTAGCGCCAGGACCTACAAGGTCGACGAGGTTAATAGTTATCGAAAGATTCGGCGGATGCTATTACGGTAATGGAACCGTTAGATATACATAAAAAGCAAAATTAAAATTGTAACAAGTGTATGTCAACATAATTAAAAGAAGGAGTTTATATGTGTGGAATTGTTGGATACAATGGAAATGAAAAAGCAGTAGATATATTATTAGATGGACTTTCTAGACTTGAATATAGAGGATATGATTCAGCAGGTATAGCTATTGAAAAAAATAAAAAAATAGAAGTTATAAAAGCTAAAGGAAAACTTTTAAACTTAAAAGATAAATTAAATAAAAAGAATTTAGATGGAACATGTGGAATTGGTCACACTAGATGGGCAACTCACGGAGAACCGAATGAAATAAATGCTCACCCCCATGTTTCAAATGATGGTACAGTAACATTAGTACACAATGGTATTATAGAAAACTACCAAGAATTAATTCAAAAATTAGAAAAACATAACTATGTATTTTATAGTCAGACAGATACAGAAGTATTAGCTAATTTAATAGATTATTATTATAAAAAATACAAAATGGGCCCAATCGATGCCATTAATAGAACTATGGTAAGAATTCGTGGATCATATGCTATAGCGGTTATGTTTAAAGACTATCAAGATGAAATATGGGTAGCAAGAAAAGATTCACCTATGATTATTGGGAAAGATAAAAATGGAACGTACTTAGCATCAGATGTACCAGCTATTTTAAAATATACTAAAAATGTATATTATATAGATAATTTAGAATGTGCATGTCTAAAAAAAGATGATGTAACATTTTATGATTTAAATGGAGATAAAATAGAAAAAGAATTAAATGAAATAAAATGGGATGTATCATCAGCAGAAAAAGAAGGATACGAACATTTTATGATTAAAGAAATAAATGAACAACCTGATGTAATAAAAAAGACAATTAATTCACTTATTTTTGATAATAAAATAAAATTAGAAAATGCTAATCTAAATGAAGAAGACCTTAAATCATTTGACAACTTATATATTGTTGCATGTGGATCAGCATATCATGTCGGTATCTGTGCTCAATACATATTTGAAGATTTAGCAAGGATTCCAACTAGAGTTGAAATAGCATCTGAATTTAGATATAGAAAGCCAATTTTAAACAAAAATACTTTAGTAATTATCATAAGTCAATCTGGAGAAACAGCAGATTCTTTAGCAGCATTAAGAGAAGCAAAAAACAAAGGAGTTAAAACATTGGCAATAGTAAATGTTGTTGGTTCATCTATTGCAAGAGAAGCAGATTATGTTTTATATACACTTGCAGGTCCTGAAATAGCAGTTGCTACAACAAAAGCATTTTCAACACAATTAATAGCAATTTATGTTTTAGCAACAGAACTAGCCAAAATTAATAAAAAAATTAATAATGAATATTATAATGAGTTAATAAATGAAATAAAAAATATACCTGAAAAAATTCAAATAATTTTAAATACTTTGACAGAAAAAATTCAAAAATTTTCAAGTAAATTTAGTAATATTCATGATGCTTTTTATATAGGAAGAGGTCTTGACTATGCGATATCATTAGAAGGTAGTTTAAAATTAAAAGAAATTAGTTATATTCATAGTGAAGCCTATGCATCAGGAGAATTAAAACATGGAACAATTAGTTTAATTGAAGATAATACTCTAGTAATTGGAATAGCAACGCAAGAAGAAATATACGAAAAAACTATTAGCAATCTAGTAGAAGTTAAATCAAGAGGAGCTTATGTTATTGTAATAACAACAGAAGATAAAGATGTAAGTAAAGTTGCAAATGATACAATAATAATTCCTAAAACTAATAAATATTTTTCACCTTCTCTTTCTGTAATACCTCTTCAATTAATTGGGTACTATATAACAGTATCAAAAGGATTAGATGTTGATAAGCCAAGAAACCTTGCAAAATCTGTTACTGTAGAATAGAATTAATAGCAAAAAAATTGACTTTTCCCCAAAAAAGTAGTAAAATTAATAGCAATTTGAAAAAAGGGGGGAATAAAAATGGATAATAAATTAATGAATAATAAATTAATTGATTATTTAAATGCTCGAGGATTAAGTAATGAGGAAATAAGTAAAATATTAAATGATAATGAAAAAAAAAGTGAAATTCTTAAAGCAATAAAGGAATATGAAAGAACTCAACGTCGTAATGGAATTATTGACGGTGAAGCACTTAAATATTATGAACATTATTTAAGAATGATGACATATCATAATAATAGAGAAGCTATACTAAAAGAATTACATGGAAAAATATAAAAAGAAAAATCACTTGATTTTTCTTTTTTTACTTTCTTCTATTCTTACCAACTAATTCTACAGGAATAGATACTTGATTTATTCTTTCCATTATTCTTTTAGCTTTCATTTTATCATCATTAATAATAAAATGTTTTTCTAATTCATTTAAATCATAATTAGATGTAAAAAAAGTTGGAAGATCTTGATCCATTCTATATTGTAAAATTGGCTCGATAACTTCATCTCTAGCCCAAGGAGTTAGATACTCTGCTCCTATATCATCTAAAAGAAGTAACGGAGAAGTCATAACTTCATCAAATATATCACTATAATCTTTATCAAAAGAATCTTTAATTGACCTTAATAATTCAGGAACATGTACTATAACACTTTTTATATTTTTTTCTGCTAAATCATTAAACAAAGCAGCAGTTAAATATGACTTACCAGAGCCAAAATTACCATATATATATAATCCCTTAGGATTTTCTTTATTTAAATATGAATCTTTGAATTCTTTCATTTTTTTAATTAATTCGATTCTAGGTTTATCATCTTTAAATACATCTTTCATAGAAGCATTCTTAATATTTTTTGGTAAATCAAAATTAGTAACATTTTCTTTATAATTATCTTTAGCTAAAAATCTACACTTTACATATGAAAAAGCAATACCATTTTCATATTTTTCTGCTTTCATAAGATTACCCACAATTAAATTAGGACAATTTTCAATTCCCTTACACTTACTACAATTTTCAAATTCTTTACTAGCATCCATCAAACTAGTAGTATATTTCATAATTGTTTCCATAGGCAAATCAATACTATTAACGATTTTCTTAAAATACTTGTTTTCTAAAGCTTTATTAAACTTAACCTTCAAATCAATATTAGATACTTTTCCATCAAAAGTCATTTTCTCCATAAAATCACCAATTAAATTATAACAAAAAGATAGATTATAATCTATCTTTAATTAGTAAATAGTTTTATAAAATCAAAGAAGTCAAAGGAAATAAAGAACATTATAACCAATGATAATAAAATAAATGGTCCAAAAGGAATTGCCCTCCCCTTTTTTAAGATACGACTAAGAAAAGCAAAAGGTAGCGCTAAACAACTTGATAAAAACAATTCAAAGAAACCATTTGTAAAACTAGCATATGTTAATATATCCAATACATTTATAGGATTAATAACATTTAACACTGTTCCAACAAAAAACATTAGTTTAACATCTCCTCCACCAAGAGCTTCTTCATTCATGATCTTACTTCCAATAAGCATAACTACATACATTAAAATAAATAAAAAAGAGCCATATAAAACTGATGAAAGAGCAAGTTCCCATCCAGATAAAACTAATTGAAACAATATAGATAAAATTGAAAATGTAAGAGTAACTTCATCAGAAATAATTAAATAATTAAAATCACTTACAATAACTATTACTAAAAATGATGAAGCTAAAATAGCTATAAAAAAATTTAAAGAAAAACCAAATAATAAATAAGATATAGCAAATAAAATACCTGTAGTTAATTCAATAAAAGGATAAAAAAGGGAAATTTTACATTTACACTTTCTACACTTTCCACCTTGAATCAAAAAAGAAAAAACAGGTACTAACTCATACCATTTTAATTCATGTTTACATTTTGGGCAAAAACTACCCGGCTTAACAATAGAAATGTTGTTGGGAAGCCTATATCCAACGACATTATAAAAGGATCCCAACAACAAACCATACATAAAAACAATAATCGTATAATAAATCTCCATACAAAACACCCTAATTAAATTTGTCCATACAAATCGAACATTGGAATAATAATTGCCATGATTATAAATCCAACTCCACCAGCAAGTATCAAGATAACAGCTGGTTCAATCAAACTTTTCATTGCTGTAACAGTATTAGTATGTAATTCTTGGAAGTGTTCAGCAACTTTTTCCATCATCAATGCAAGTTGTCCAGTTGACTCACCTGTAACAAGCATTTCATATGCAACAATAGGGAAAGCCCACTCACCTTTAAATGAATCACTTATTTTTCCACCTTTACTTAAGTTAATAAGTGTTCTATTAATTATTTCTTTATAAACTTCATTTTCAGATAATTTAGAAAGTATTTCCATACTATCAGTGATAAAAACATTATGGTTTAATAATGAAGCAAAAGTTCTTGTAATTGTAGATACTTCATTATAAATAATCATATTTCCAAAAACTGGAAGATGCATATAAAACGTCTGCATTGTTTTTCTAAACGATTGAACATTTTTCATTAACCATTTATATATCATTATTAATACTATTAAACCTAAAATCAATTTCCACCAATGTGCCCCCAAGAAATCACTTGCTGCAATAATAAACTTCGTAATTCCAGGTAACTCTGCACCATTTGATGAGAACATTCCAACAAACTGTGGAACAACATAAATAATTATAAATCCAAGAGCTGCTACAGTAGCAGTCAAAATAACAGCCGGGTAAATTAATGCAGATTTCATAGCTTTTCTAGATTTTTCAATTTCAGTATAATAAGCAGCCATTTCATCAAGTGTGCTGGCAAGATCTCCTGTCATTTCTGAAGTTTTAACCATGTTTATTAACAAACTTGGAAATGTTTTTCCTTGCTTATCAAGAGCAACAGAAAATTTTTCACCAACAACCAATTCATAAACTACTTTATTAAGTATTTTTTTATGTCCAGGATTTGTTGTTTGTTTTGCTAAAATACGAACAGAGTTGATAAGTGGAACCCCAGCTTTTATGTATGTTGATAACTGAGTTAGCATAAACGCTAAATCTCCACCTTTAATTTTAGTATTAAAGTTTATATCAATATCATATTTACTTCTTTCTTTTATTTCAACTACTTCATATCCTTCATTTTGTAAAAAAACTCTAACATCGCTTACAGAAGCCGCCTCAAAAGTATTACTGATAACTTTTCCACGAGAATCTTTTACTTTGTATCTATAAGAAGTTAACTTTTTATTTTTATCTCTTTCAAGTCTTAATTTATCATCCTTATCGGCCTGTTGAATATACTCTTGGCTTTCATTTTGTACTTTATCAAGTTCTTTTTTTAATTCTTCTCCAGAAGTCTTTTGAACTTGGAATGCAGAATTGTCATGTTTTGCTATACCTACTAAAAAAGAAAATCCATGAAAAGCTTTTGAGAAAAACCTAGGAACAACTTCAAAAAATTTACCTAAAGTATTATCTATAAAGCTACCTTTATTTTTTGAAGCAGCAGGTGTTACAACATTATTTGCAGTAGCTGCAGCATCAGTTGAAGTTTGTGCAGCATTAGCGGCTTGGCTTGCATCTTTAACAGCCTCAACTACTTCTGTAACTTCCTTTTTTATTCTCTTTGGAGAAACAATTGGAATACCATTTATTTTTAATCCCATAGTTCACACTCTCCTAACCTATCATATATGATAGTATAACACAATTTCATCTTTTTTTTAATAAAACATATAATAATATGAAAAGAGGTATACAATGTTTTACAACAATTATTATCCATATAACAACTATAAAATTCCAAAATTTAAAAAAATTAATTTTTCTTCATTTCTTGATAATACCCAAAAAACATTAGGAGTAATAAATCAAGTTATTCCATTGATTTATCAAGTTAAACCACTATTTGAAAATGCTAAAACAATATTTAAAGTTGCAAATGCAATAAAAGATGACAATAAAGATGAGCAAATAATTAAACCAACAAATAAAAAAGTTGAGCCTCAAAATAGCCCAACTTACTTTCTTTAAAATATTTTCTCAAAAGAACCTGAAAGTATTGAAAATAGATAAACATCTATTTTTTTATTTGTTTTAAAAGACATATATTTCTTATATTCAGATAACTGTTTAATATAATTAGAATCATTAATATTCTTTAACTTATAATCAACAATCATTATGTAATCTTTATATTCTAATATTAAATCAATGATACCATGATATTTATTATTATTATCTTGATATACAAATTCATATTCTTTATAAATATTTATTACATTAGATATATCTATCTTACTTATAAAATCTAAAATTTTAGACTGATAATATTTATCAATATTTATATTATTAAAATTAGGATTTTTAAAATCAATTAGTTCTAATACTTCATGCAAATATGTCCCAAATTTCATATTTTCTTTAGACTTTTTATCAAGTAAATTATATATATCTTTAGATATTTTTTCATTATTCATTTCAAAATTATCAACACTTATTTCATTAATATTTATTTTATCTTTAGATTTTTCAATTATATCTTTATAATTTGATTTTTTAACATAATTATAATCTTTTGAAAGCCCAATACTATTTAAAGAAATAGTTTTAATATATGGTTTTATTATTGAAGAATTATACGTCAATAAATCTAGAAAAGAACGAACATTTTCAATTGAATTAATACTTTTTTCTTTTAAACTAGTAACAATTATAAATTTTTCTTTTGCTCTAGTTAAAGCAACATAAAATAGTCTTATCTTTTCACTAACTTCTTCTTTTAAATACATATCTTTAACTAATTCTTTTACAAAAGTTTTACCTATTCCCTCTTTATAATATGGAGTAATAATACCATATTTATTATCAAACATAATCTTTTCATTTAAATCTCTTATATTAAATTTAGAATGTAATATTGCAAAATAACATATAGGAAATTCTAATCCTTTAGACCCATGAATAGTAATTAATTTAACACTATTTTGAATAGCATCTAGTTCTTTAACTTCAATTTTATATTCATCATCTATTAATCTTTCTAAATAATTATAAACATCATATATAGAGTATGATAAACTAGCTAAATTATCAAAAATATCAATAATAGAAGTTAATCTATTTATTCTATTTTTAACATCCCCAACAAATATAACTTTTTCATAAAAATTAAATGTATTAATTATTTCATATATTATTTCTTTAACAGATAAGTTATCGATATTATTAACAATTAAATCTATATTATCCATTAAAGAACAAGAATAATTATTATTAGCAATAAAATCAAAAATACTTTGATCAGAATATTCAAATAAATAACTTCTAGCAATAGAAACAAAAGCATATTTAAAATCGACATCATAACAATTATTTTTTCTATTTATTATTAGTTTCAAAATATTTTTAATAAGAACCAATTCAATTTCAGTCGTTATATTTGTAGAAGTATATTTTGTAACAGGAATATTAAAATATTGAAATATTTTTTTAATTAGATCAAAATTAGTTGTTTTATCTAATAAAATAGCAAAGTCTCCATAATTAGAATTTCTAAGTTTTTTTAAATCTTTATCAAATATTTGATACTTATTATTTACTTTATCCTTAATATCTTTAGCTATTGTAAATATTTCTATTTCTTCTTTTGAATATAAACAATCTTTATCATATTCATAGTTAAATATTTCAAAATCATATAATTGATTAGTCTTTCCTTCTTTTAAATAAATATCGTTTCCATAGATCATTCTATGAGACTTAGCATAATCTGCTCCACCATATGAATCAGTCATAGTATTAGAAAATAATAAATTAATATTATTAATTACTTCATTTCTAGACCTAAAATTCTTAGTTAAATCTATTTTAAAGCCACCATAATTATTACTATAATTATCATATTTATTTTTAAATAAATATGGATTTGCATTTCTAAATCTATAAATAGACTGCTTTATATCTCCAACCATATATACGTTATTATTCTCTATTATAGAAATAAATTTTTCTTGTAAATCAGATGTATCTTGATATTCATCTATCATTATTTCATTAAAATTATTTTTAATTTCTTCTTTAATGTTTTCATTTTCCTCAACAATTTTAATAGCTAATTTAGATATATCAATAAATTCATAAGCATTAATACTATCTTTAACCTTATTTATTTCAAAATCTAGTTCTAAAATAATATCTATAATTATTTCTACATAATCTTTAGTAGAAAAGAAGGTTTCTTTTAAATCATCAATAGAATCAAATCTTACTAATTCTTTAATTGAATCAAGCATTTTAATAATATTATCTTTAATATCTTTAGCATATTCATCACTATTTCTAGGTAACATTGGTACTTTAAAATCAATATTATTTTTTATTTCAAAATAAGTTTTACTATTTAATAAATTAGAAAAAGAAGAATATAACTGTTCCAAATAATCACTTTCAACATAAGTATCTAATAAATTTAAAAATTTATCTATTTCATTTATTTTACATCTTAATAAATCTTCATATGAATCAAACAACAATTTAAAAGAAGAATCAGAATAATAATTATCAATATAATTATTTAAATAATCCCTTTTATCATATTTTAAATCTAATTTATCATTAACATCTAATATATATTTTTTAATATCATCATCATTTTTTATGGTAAAATCATTTAATAATTTAAAGAATTTATTATTTTTTTCTTGATATAGTCTATCAAATATATTATCTATTATTTTTTTCTTTTCTAAATATATTATTGCACTATCAATAATTTTAATATCTTTAGATTTATTTAATAAATAGCTATATCTTTTAACTATAGATAGTGCAAAAGAATCAAAAGTAGTAATATAACTACTATCAATATAATCTAATTGCTTAATTAAATTTTTATTCTTACTTATTTCTTTTCTAATTCTATCTTTCATCTCAAATGCTGCCTTATTAGTAAAAGTCAAAATAAGTAAATTATTAATGTTAATATGAGAATTTAACTTTCTTAATACTCTTGCAGTTAAAACAGCTGTTTTCCCACTTCCTGCCCCAGCTGATACTATAATATTAGATCCTTCTTTATTAATTGCAAGTTCTTGTTCTTTAGTCCAATTAGGCATTATTATCACTCTCTTTCAAAAAACTCAAATCCTTATACTTCTTTAGGTTAATAATGTCATCATTTTTCATATTACAAATATCTTTATATTTACAAAATTTACATCCAGTTATTTCTTTATCATCACTTATCCATTTAGGATTAATTGAGAAATCTGCATTAAGAATTAAATCTCTTGCCTTGTCTATTTTTTTATCAACAAAAGATACTAAAGAGGACATTTCATTTTCACTTAGCACTTTTGAATAACTACCAAAACCATTTTTAGTTATTTTCATACTTTTAATATATTTACTATTTTCATATGTTGGATCAAATCTAGATAGATTAATTTCATTATCACAAGAGTATCCATATAATTTTAAGTTATCATATTTTATATCCAAATATGTTTTATCCTTTTCAATATTAATTTCATTATTTAGTATTTTTTGAAGATAAAAACCAACACAAGAATAATTAGTAAACAAATTACTTTTCGTAATTAAATATAAATAAATAATAAGTTGCATACCAATACCATATACAGAATTATATATGTCTATATCTGCATTACCAGTTTTATAATCAATAATCGATACAAGCGTTTTTCCATCATACTCTTTATACATTATTTTATCTACTATTCCCTTAAATTCCACTTCTAAATCTTTTGATTTCATAATTTTAATATTTTTTTCAGTAAAAATTTTGACTAATCCAGTATCATTTTGAAATATTTTTAAATAGTCACAAACTATTTTAAGTTCTTTCTTTAACTTGTTTAAATAAAATTTTTCTTTATTAGTTAATTCTTTATCTTTAAGATAAAAATCATATTCACAATCTAAATCAAAATTCTCATTATATACTTTTGATAAGACAAAATGAAATAAAGAGCCTACTAAAGTATCAAAAGTATCATCATATTTATTAAGTTTTAAAATATTTTCAACATAATATCTAAATTGACATTTATAAAAAGTGTCTATAGTAGAATATGATAAAACCAATTTATTATTTAAATAATTATATAATCCTTTTTTATCTATAGTTTTATATTTATTATCATAATCCATAAACCTTATATCAAAAGAATTATAATATTTAGATAGTAAATCACTTTTTATATCATATTTTATTAAATCATCAAGCATATATGATAATTTAATTTTAGAAAAAGATAATGAAGCATCGGTATTAATTTCATTTACTTCTTCAACTAACATATTATCATTTATTAAATTTGATGGATAAAACTCTTTATCTAAATGATTTAATTTAAAACTAATATAAATATTTTTTATACAATTAATATTATTAATACAAGCATCGCTTTCTAATTTATTAATATCATTTGAAGAATCTAGTCCAAGTATCATTTTTAAATCATCAGTAATATATTCCTCATCTTTTGTAATTCTAGGTACTACACCTTGATTAAAACCAACAAAAAAGACATATTCATCTTCTAAATATATAGAATTATTTAATGAACCAACTCTAACTTTATTATTTAAATTATTATTATCAATATTTTTATTCAATAATTCATTTTTAATTAATTCAATAATAGAATTCATTGAATAATTACTATCAATATATTTATTAAAAACACCTAAAAAAGTTTTATATATAGAAGCATTCCTTGGATTATTAAGTCCATATGATTCAATAAATTTTAATGTATCCTCAAATGACTTTGAATTAACTAAATAATTATAAGCATTTTTACCAATAACAGTAGATAAAATATTTGATGAAATAGAAATATCAACAGGAATATTAAACATTTTAAATACTTTTAAAATAACATTATTATAATCAGAATCCAAATTAATAAGATTTATTTTATTTATATCAACACCATTTCTAATTAAATCAACAATTTTATTAGCTACAAATAATACTTCTTCTTCTAAAGTGTTAAATTTGTATATCTTTTTAACGCTATCATAAATATCTTTATTAATAATACTATAATTAAAATTAGATAACATTTTTTTACTAAAATTATCAAGATAATCATATCCAAAAATTAAAACAGGTATATTTTTATTACATTCTAAAAAAAACGAATTATAAATTAGTAAATTATTTGAGTCCAATTCATTTTTTAAATTAACTAAAAAAGATAATTTTAAAGAAGAATAAGAATTGTTTTCAACAAAATACATATTTTCTATATAGTTTTTTGCAACTTCACAACTATAATGATACTTATCCATCAAGTATAAAATAGTATCTTCATTATAATCAAAATAAACAAGATGTTTTATTTCATCTAAAGAATAAAATCTAACATTTATTAATCTATTTAAACTACATATATAATCAAGTAACTTATTTTTAACATTATAAGGACAAACTATAATTGTTTTTTCTTCTATATTATTTAAAAAATTCATTGTATCACCAATACTATTTTACCAAAAAAAAGAAACTATTAATAGTTTCAATCTATATTTTTACAAATATTAATAATATTATTCAGTTCAATTTTAGTCTTATCGTTTTTATATTTATCATTAAACATATAGTTATAACTAAATAAAGAAAATCCTTTATATTTATTATTTTTTCTTGAATAGTCAATTTCTTTAGATATAACATTATCATACATCATCCATTCATTACTACCATTTAAAGCATATTTATCATAATTACCAACTTTATAAAAAGCAAGAGCAGGAATAAGTTTAATATTTGAAGTTTTAATTAAATTACTCCACTCATTTAACGTCTTTTTAAATGGTCTATACTGATTTAAAAAGCCAAAATATATTTGAGGCATAATATAATCAATATATCCATCTTGTGAAAGAATTTCTTTAACATCTAAAAAACTTTCTTCATAACAATTATCAATATTACCTTGAGGTGCAATACCAAATTCTACATTGGAATTAATTGTTTTTATACTTGAATAAACATTTTTTATTAAATCTTTAACATTTTTCAATCTATAATCATTTAAACTAAGAGTTCCACCATTCACAAGATAAGCATCATAGTTTTTAAGATCTATTTCTTTATCTGGATAAAAATAATCATCAAAATGAATACCATCAATATTATAATTTTTTACAATTTCAATAATTCCATTGATTATTAATTGTTGAGCATTGCTACTTGCTGGATTAAAATAAATACCACTTTCTGTAACACCTAGCATATCAGTATCTTTATATTTAAAATAAATACTATTAAAAGAAAGACTGGAAGGATTTTTTAAATTACTTATACGATACGGATTAATCCAAGCATCAAATTTTATATTTCTTTTATGAGCTTCATCAATAAAAAATTTTAATATATCATAACTAGGATATTTTCCTTTATCATTAAGAACATATTGACTAATTGGATAATAATTTGATACATAAATAGAATCAGAAAAAGGTCTAACATGTACAATTATTCTATTAAAATTTAAAGATTTAATATTATTTAAAATAGTAATTATATTCTTTTTTTGTTCACTATCACTTTTATCAGTTATATAATTACTAAATTCAATATAAGAAAAATAAACTGCTCTAGTTTCTTCATCACTTACATTTTTACTTCTATCATCTTTATCAAATAATACAATTATTAATGATATTAAAAATAATAACAATAAAAAATAAATAACTTTTTTGTTCACATTATCACCAATAAACTATATGCTTGTCTAACTTTTATATTACAAAAAAATAACGTACAAAAAATAGTACGTTATTTATTAATTATAAACATTGAATCTCCAAAAGAGAAAAATCTATACTTTTCATTTATAGCTTCTTTATAAGCATTTAATATTGTTTCTCTACCGACAAGTGCACTAACTAACATAACTAAAGTTGACTTCGGTAAATGGAAATTAGTTATTAAATTATCAACCACCTTAAATTTATACCCCGGATATATAAATATGTCTGTCCATCCTGAATCTTCTTTTAATTCTCCATATTTTGTTGCAACAGTTTCTAATACCCTTACAGAAGTTGTACCAACAACAACAAGTCGATTACCATTTTTTTTAGTTTTATTGATAACATCACATGTTTCTCTACTAATTTCATAATATTCACTATGCATATGATGTTCTAAAATATTTTCAACATTTACTGGTCTAAAAGTTCCAAGTCCAACATGAAGAGTCAAATAAACAACATTAACACCTTTAGTTTTTAATTCATTTAAAAGTTCTGGAGTAAAATGAAGCCCTGCTGTAGGAGCGGCTGCACTACCATTATTTTTTGCATAAACTGTTTGATATCTATTTTGATCTTCTAATTGCTCATGAATATATGGTGGAAGTGGCATTGTTCCAAGTTTATCAAGTTTTTCATATAAAACGCCATCGTAAATTAATTCAAATCTTCTAATTCCTTCTTCACCTAATTCAATACATTTTGCTTTTAATAATCCATCACCAAAAAAAATAATTGTTCCAACTTTAACTCTTTTAGCAGGTTTACTTAAAGTTTCCCAGACATTTCCTTCAATATTTTTTAACAATAATACTTCTATTACTGCTTTTGTATCAATTTTCTCCCCAATTAACCTTGCTGGAATTACTTTTGTATCATTTAAAACGAGTGTATCTCCTTTATTTAAATAGTCAATCATATCTCTAAAATGTTTATGTATAATTTTACCAGTATTTTTTTCAAGAACTAACATACGAGACGCTGATCTATCTTTTAAAGGAGTTTGTGCTATTAACTCCTCTGGTAATTCATAATCAAAATCTTCAAGTTTCATTAATACCTCCAATTCACAATGAATAAGTATATTATTTATTACTAATTAAGTCAAATTTTATTTTTTAATTTATCCATTTTTTTAAATTGTTCATCTAGTGTTTTAGACTTTTTTATTATTCCATCGACTTTATCTTTATAAACATCAATATGTTTTCCATAATCACTTTCATTTACATTTTTTAAATACATAAGTAAAAGAGCAAGTCCTTGAGGAGAAAGATGTTTAATTTTATCTTGATAAACGCGATAAATATAACCAAGTATACTAGAATAATCATTTGGATTTCTATTTAAATATTTACAATAATTATCAACACTTGACGCAACTAGCATCAAATGTTTTGTCATTTCATTCATTTCTAACATAACTAATCCTCATCAAATAAATTATTTTGGTAATTTAAATTAAGATGTTTATACCCAAGTTCAGTAACCATTCTACCACGAGGTGTTCTTTTTAAAAATCCTTTCTGTAATAAATATGGTTCATAAACATCTTCAATAGTTGTTACTTCTTCTCCTATTACGCTTGCAATTGCTTCAACTCCAACAGGACCTCCATTAAATTTTTCAACAATTGCCTTTAATAATTGATGGTCAGTATCATCAAGCCCCATATTATCTACTTTCAACCTATCCAAAGCTTTTTTTGTAACTTCTAAATCTATTTCATCTTTCCCATCGACTATAGCAAAATCACGAACCCTTTTAAACATTCTATTAGCAATTCTTGGGGTTCCTCTACTACGTGATGCCAATTCTCTTGCCGCATCATCATTAATTGGACTATCTAAAACACGAGATGTTCTTTTTACAATATCCATTAACTCATCAGTTGTATAATATTGCATTTTTGCAGTTATTCCAAATCTATCACGTAAAGGGGCAGTTAAATCTCCTGCTCTAGTAGTTGCTCCAACTAAAGTAAATGGAGGCAAATTAATTCTAATATTGCGAGAATTTCCTTCACTACCAACAATAATATCTAAAACGAAATCCTCCATAGCAGAATATAATACTTCTTCAACAAAAGAAGGTATTCTATGTATTTCATCAATAAACAACACATCACCTGGTTCTAAAGCTGATAAAATTGCTGCCAAATCTCCAGTTTTTTCAATAGCAGGGCCACTAGCCATTCTTATATTACTACCAAGTTCATTTGCAATAATATATGCAAGTGTTGTTTTTCCAAGACCAGGAGGACCATACAATAATACATGATCAAGACTTTCTTTTCTAAGTTTAGCTGACTCAATAAATACTCTTATATTTTCCTTTACATCCTTCTGACCAATATAATCATCTAAAGTCTCAGGCCTTATATTATCAAAAGTCTCATCCTCTTGTTTTATTTCTTCATCAAATATTTCATTTTTTTTCTTCGCCATAAAACCACATCCTAAATATATTATAATACATTAGTTTTAATAACACTAGAATAAAGAAAAAAAAGAGCTAAACTCTTCTATTTATCAAACATTACAACACCACAGTTTACAGGGTGATCAATATATAAAACTTTTTCTTTCTTTGATTTATTTTTTAGTATTAAATAAATTATTGTTAAATCTCCACCTGTTCCAAACAACATTAACAATCCTAAAACAAATAAATTTACATTGGGAAAGAAAAATATAAATGTAGTAAATATAATCCCAAGAATCAAAAATGGCATTATACTACCAATAATATATTGATATTTCTTCAAGTAACTTTTACATGTACAATAAGGTGTCAGCTCACTTAAAACCAAGCCAAATTCAATATCTTTAAAATGCCTCTTAGTAAATATTGCCCAAGTTATACCATGAAGCAATTCATGTATTACTAGTGACACTAAAAAATAAAGAATAACAAGAAAATATGACCATGATTCAAAATCATTATTAAATACAAAAAAGTACAAAACTATAAATAATAATACAAAAGGAAGTGGAAATAATAATCCTTTAGTATTAGCTTCTTTTAAACTAATTGTTAAATCATGTCTTTCATATCCATCCTTTTTTAATTTTTCAGATATTTTTTCAAAATTATCTAACCTTTTTTTCTCTTTAACAGATATTTTTCTATTTTCTCTTTTTATTTCTTCCATAACTACTCCCATTATTAATTTAATAATAATTTTAAAGCTTCTTTTACTTGATCTTCTATTGATAAAGAATTATCAATTTTAGGAAGAATATGTTTAAATTCTTTTTCTTTATAACCAAGTCCTTTTAAAACTTCAACAAGTTCATCATAGTTATTTGTATCAGGTAAATCAAGTGTATTAATACTACCCATTTTTCCTTTTAAATCAAGAATCATTTGTTTAGCAACTTTTTCACCAATCTTAGGGAATTTCTTTAAATATAAAAGATTTTCTCTTTCAATTGCATCAACAACACCAGATACACTACCAGTTGCAAGTATAGGAAGTGCCATCTTTGGTCCCATCCCTTTAACAGAAATCAGTTTTAAAAATAAATCTTTCTCTTCTTGGGTTTTAAATCCAAATAATAAATGCTCATCTTCTTTAATTTGTTGATACAAATAAACTTTATATTCTTTTTCTTCATCTTGAAAAGCATAAGGATTAGGAGTATAGACTGTATATCCAATACCATTATTTTCAATCACAATATAACTTCCAGTCCTATCAACTACTTTACCAATTATATAATTATACATTAAATCATCACCTATAAATTATTATACAAAAAAAAGAAGGTATTTGCACCATCTTTTATAAATTCATTAATTATTAAAATCGCAGCTTAAAAGAAGATATTATTTAATTTCTCCTAACCTTACACTAACAAGTTTTGACACTCCAGACTCTTGCATAGTAATTCCATATAAAGTATCAGCATATTCCATAGTTTTTTTCTTATGTGTAATAATTAAAAATTGCGTCTTATCTTTATAATGATCTAAATAATGCCCAAAATTATCAACATTAGCTTCATCAAGTGCTGCCTCTACTTCATCAAATATACAAAAAGGAACACTTCGAACATTTAATATTGCAAATAATAAACTTATTGCAGTAAGAGTCATTTCACCTCCAGATAGTAAAGTTATTGCTTTTAATTTTTTACCAGGTGGACTCGCTATTATATCTACTCCTGTTTCCAATATATTATCCTTATCAGTCAACAATAAATCTTCTTCTCCTCCACCAAACAATTCTTTAAATACTTTTTTAAATTCAATTTTTACTTTTTCAAAAGTAGAAGAGAATTCTTCAATCATTACTTGATCCATTTCACTTATTATTTCAAGTAAAGTATCTTTTGCATTTATTAAATCATTTCTTTGATTTGTTAAAAATTCATATCTAGTACTAACATTTTTATAATCTTCTATTGCAGCAATATTAACCATACCAATATTTTTAAGTATATTTCTAAATTTATTAACTTCACTTTTTGCTTCTTCAACACCTATTTCAAGAACATAATTATCTTTTGCTTTTTCATAAGTTAAAGAATAGTCTTCACTTAATATTTGTAAATAATTATCAAGTTTCATCTCATATTTACTTACATTAATTTCTAATTCTTTTAATTCTTTTTCTAATTTATTAATATTAGAATTATTTAATTTACTTAAAGCTTCACTTTCTTCTATCTTACTTGATAAATTATCTTTTTCTTTTTCTTTAAATCTAATTTCTTTTGCTAAATTATCTTTTTCTAATGAAACTTCATAATATTCTTTCATTGATTTTTCTTCTAGTGAAGAAATATTAGAATCAACTACATTAAGAAGCGTATTTAATTCATTATTAATATCATCTCTTCTACTATTTAGTTCACTAGCTAAAGATTCTTTTGCACTAATTGTTTCTTTACATTTAAATAGTTCACTCTTAAATTCACTAATTTTAGAATTTATTTTATTTATCTCATCATCATAAGACGATATATTTTTATCTATGACTCCTATTAACTCTTCTAATTCATTTTTTCTTCTTTCATATGTAGAAAGATCATTTTTATAAGAAATAATACTTTTTTGTAAAGAAAAACTTCCTCCACTTATTGAACCTCCAACATGTATAACATCACCATCTAAACTGACAACTTTATATCTTCTATTTACTATATTACTTATTTTATTTGCAGCATCTATATCAATTGCCACAATAACATTTCCAAGTTGATTTAATACTATTCCATAATACTTTGGGTCAAATTTAACTAAATCTGAAAATATTCCAATATAACCATTTATTTTTTTTACTTTTTCAATTATATCAGGTTCTATTCCTTTAGCATTAATAACAGATATAGGAAAAAACGTTGCTCTTCCTAAATCATTATCTTTTAAATAATTAATTGATTCTTTTGCAATTGCTTCATTATCTACAACAACAAAATTCTTAGTAGATGACAAAGATACCTCTAAAGCTTTAACATACTCTTTATCACAATCTAAAATACTAGATAAAGTCCCATGTATTCCCCTTAATCTTGGATTATTCAAAATACTTTTTACTGAATTAGGAACACTACCATTAGACTCTAAATAATTATTAATAGAGCTTATTTTATTTGTAACATCATATAACTCTCTTTTTTTATTATTTAAATCATTAATTGAATGTTCTTTTTTAGTATTAACACTATTAAGTTCTAATTGTACACGAGATAATCCATCATTAGCAGTATTTATATCTTTAGTAATCAATTCTATATCCTTAATAATTAAGGAAATATTATTATCAGTTTGATATAAATCTTCTTTTAAATGAGCAATATTATTATGTACTTTAGAATCACTAACATCATACTTACTTCTTTCTTTTAATAATTCCTTTTCTCCGTTTAATTTTTCTTCTAAAGAAGTAAGTTCAAGTAATCTTTTATTAGCATCCTTTATTTCTTTTTCTAATTTAATAAGTTCTAATTTATCATTTGATAAAGAAGTATCTTGACTAGAACTTTTTAAATTTAAATTAAGTATTTCACTATTAATTTCTTCTATTCTTTTCTTTGCTAAATTATTTTCATAATTAATTCTATCAATTTCACTAGCTATTAAAGCTACTTCAATTTTTTCTAAATGATTTTTTGCGTTCAAATACTCATTTGCTTTTTCACTTTGTTCTTTCAATGGTCCTAATTGAGTTTCAAGTTCATTAATAATATCTAAAACTCTATCTATATTAATTTGAGTTTTATCAAGCTTCTTAATTGCCTCTTCTTTTCTTTTTTTATACTTCAACACCCCTGCAGCATTTTCAATAATAAGTCTTCTATCGCTACTAGAATTAGATAATATTTTTTGTATTTCACCCTGAGAAATAATATTGAAAGAATCTCTTGATGATGCACTATCTATTAACAAATCAGTAACATCTTTTAATCTACATTTTTCACCATTTAAAAAGTATTCAGATTCTCCTGACCTATAAACTCTCCTTTTAATCGATACTTCACTATAAGGAACATTTAGATAATGATCAGAATTATCAAACACTAAAGTAACACTAGCAACATTCAATGGATTACGTGACTTACTACCAGAAAATATAATATCCGTCATAGAACCAGTTCCACGTAATGACTTAACAGATTGCTCCCCTAATACCCAACGGACTGCATCAACAACATTACTTTTTCCACTTCCATTAGGCCCAACAATTGCTGTTATTTTACCATCCAAACTAATAGTTATCTTATCTGCAAAAGATTTAAATCCATTACAAGTTATTTCTTTTAAATACATAGTAAGCACCTTCTACACTCTAATAGAATTATACTATAAAAATTTTTTTTTACAAAGAAAAAAAGACCAATTATGGTCAATTCTTACCCAAATAAACAAAAGTATAATTACCAAGATAATTTGCTATATAATAATATCCATTATCTGTTTTAGAAATATAATACATAGATGGCTCCATATCATTTTTTGATAAAGAATACTTTTCATCATTAATCATTAAATACATCTTATCTCCAGAGTGATATAACTTAACACCATTACCTACTATTTCAACATATGTAGTATCTTTGGAAACTCTTTTACCTGTATAAGTATCATATACTTTGTCCTTAACTTTTACAACAGGTTTTGTAACTTTAAAGTTTCCCTTTTCAACATCATTACTAATAGAATATATTTTTAATAAATTAGAATCAAATCCTGTGATTTCATTAGATTCATTGTCATAAGAAACAACAAAATCTTCATAAATATATAGTTCATTAGATTTTATCTCTTTTATAAATCCATTTTTTTTCAAAAGAAGTACATTGTAATTAACATCTTTTTTCATATATGAATTATAAATAATGTAATTATCTCCAATTTTTCTAATATTATAATTAGTATCTTTCCTTAAATCATAAACAAAAGATACTATTTCATTTAGTGAAGCATCATACAAATCATATCTTCCATTAGATTTAGCAATAATATAATTACTACTATAATTATCTATATAAATATCATCATATTTAAACTCTAATAAAGTATTTTCATACAAATCTATTACACCACATTTATCTCTATTTGTATTTTCATCATTTAAACATGCAATAAATAAACTATTCTTTATAAATTTTAATTTAGTATAATTATTTTCTATAATATTTTTCTTTCCAATGATGTCATAAATACCATATTTAGAATTACCTCTAGACTTTATAATTATATATTTATAATTTAATTTATTATTTATCAAAGTTGGAACAGAAGAAATATATTTCCCTTCAACATCTATTTTATTAAATGAACCATTTTCTAAATAATATATTTCATCTTTATTATCAATATTTAAATAATAACCATACAAAGTAGTATTAGAAGTGTCAACTACAACATCTTCAATCTCAACTTTATTAGTTTTTTTATCAAAAGTTAAATAAGCACTAATAGGCATTGTTGATACTTTTTCACATAAACCATTAGAAAGTCTATATAAATATCTTTCATTAATATCTAAATCCAATGGATAATAATATAATTTACCATCTATACCTTCAATAACATTTTTTCCAAATACGCCTTCAAATATTACATTACCATTTAAATCAATTATTTTTCCTCTATAAGAAAATTCATTGACATCTTCATCAATGTCAAGAATATAATCTCCAACGACTTTTAGATTACTACCATTACTAGAATACTTATACAAATTATAATCTACCCTGTTTAAAAGCCTATTCCCCAAAATACTTGTAGTAAGAAATTCATTACCATACTTATTAAATCCAAGCATAATAAGAATAAAGCCAAAAACAATTAAATATTTAGATATATTGCTTTTACCCATATCTACTACCTACCTTAAACTTATTATACCAAATAATGACAAATTTAAGTAAAAGAAGTGTAAAAAAAAAGACTAGAAGTGTCTAGTCTATAATAATCTTATAATATCATTAATTGTAACAAATACAACGAGAATCATAAGTAAACAGAACCCAACTGTGTTTACAGTATTTTCTATTTTTGGATCAACAGGTTTACCCTTTATTTTTTCAATTAACAAGAAAAATATTCTTCCACCGTCAAATGCAGGAAATGGTAAGATATTTAAAAAACCAACATTTACACACAATAATGCAGTTAAATTAGCAATATTTAAAAGGGCTGATTCTTTTGTAACCTCACCAACTATAGAATAAATACCTACTGGTCCAGATAGATTATTTACACCCAATCTTCCAGTAAATAAATACTTAAATGTTATAATAATCTGTTTAAAATATGAACCAAATTGTGAAAATGTAAACTTAATTGCAGGAATAAATCCATGATTTAATTTTCTTTCAAAAGTTATTCCATATTTATATGACTTTTCTTTTGTCTCTTCATCTTCATATTCTATAGGTGTAACAGAATAAGTATACTCTTTTCCATCACGTTCCATAACAAATTCTGTTTCACTTCCATCATTTTCTAAAGTCATATAAACTCTAACATCATCTTGAGTAGAAATCTTATTTCCATTAATTTTCTTAAAGATATCACCCTCACGTATCCCAGCCTCATACATTGGCATAGACTCATCCAAAGAAGTTACAACAGGAGTCATATCTATAGATCCATGGAATAATCCAATACAAAAAAGGAGTATTAATGCAAGTAAAAAATTATTAAATACACCTGCACCCATTATAATAAATCTTTGCCATATTGGTTTCTCATATAAATGTGCTCCTTTTGGGACTTCAGGATCCTTTTCAGTAGGATCTTCTCCTGCTAAAGCTACAAATCCACCAATTGGAAAGGCTCTTACATTATATTGAGTTTTTCCTTTTTTCTTTTTTGTACCAAAAAGTCTTGGTCCCATACCTAGTGAAAATTCATAAACATATACACCAAATATTTTAGAAAAAATAAAATGTCCAAATTCATGAACTAATACAATAAGTCCTAAAATTAAAATAAAATAAATAAGTGTTAACATATTTCCTCCTATAAAACTGCTAAAAACAATAAAAAGCCTAATGTAACAAATATAATGCTGTCAAATACATCCAGTATACCACCATTTCCAGCAACTATATTTGAAAAATCTTTTTTACCAAATTCCCTTTTAATAAATGAAAAAACTAAATCTCCAATTTGTCCTATCATTGATAAAAGCATCGTTATAAATACTACACCAAATATTGGTATTTTGCAAGGAATAGTACTCATGTAATATAATGTTGGAATAAAAGTACCCATAAATAAACCACCAAGAGCACCCTCAACTGTTTTCTTTGGGGAAATTGAAGTAATTAATTTATGTTGTCCAATATACTTTCCAGTTATTAAACCAAATAAATCTGTAATAAAAGCAATAAGCATAATATATACAACATAATCAACATTATAATTTCTAAATTGAGCAATTAAATTAAAAGTAACTCCAATAAATAAAGTTGAACCTATTAAATACAAAGCATCAATGACATTATATTTTCTTTTATCATTAATTATAACCAAAGGAGTAAAATCAAATAAAATCAAAGCAGCTAATAGCCTATAATCTAATAAATAATAATCAATTGAAGAATCATAATTATTCATTGCAAAAAATATTACTATCATATATGCAAGCAACTCTATTTCTGTAGGAATATGCTTATCTTTACCACGAATATTTAATAATTCTCTTAAAGATAAAATAGCAAATAAAGACAAACATATTGAAAAAGGAAGTTCACCCAATAGTAAAGTACCAAAAAGTAATAATAATAAAATACTAATACCAATTAATCCTTTTTTCATTATACTCCACCAAACCTTCTATGACGCTTATTATATTCTTCTAAAGCTTTATCAAACTCTTTTTCATCAAAATCAGGAAATAAAACTTGTGGAAAATAATATTCAGCATAACTAGATTGCCATAACATAAAATTACTTATTCGTTGTTCTCCACTAGTTCTAATTACAAAATCCAAATCAGGTAAATCTTGATACATATAATGGCTTACAATTTCAGGAGTGACATGATCTATATCAAAGCAACCTAATTCTATATCTTTATACAACTTTTTAAAAGCATCAACTATTTCTAATCTTCCACCATAGTTTAAACATATATTAAACGTTCCCTTTTTTAAATCTTTAGTAGCGTCTTCTAAAGAGTCAATTCCTTTTAATACATCATCTCTTAAATTATTTCTACTTCCAGAAAATATAACTTTTAATCCTTCTTTAACAAAGATTTTTTTCTTTTTTGTAAAATATTTAACAAACAAATCCATTAAATAATTTACCTCTTCAGGATCTCTATTAAAATTCTCAGTAGAAAAAGCATAAACACTAACATATTTAATACCTAAATTAAATATATATTTTAATAATTTTTCCAAATTATCAGCTCCTGCTTTATGTCCTAAACTTCTTTTTAGCCCACGTTTTTTTGCCCATCTACCATTACCATCCATTATTATTCCTACGTGATTAGGTAAATTAATTTCATTATTCATACAATCACCTATTATTTATTATATTATAATTATTATCTTTTTACAAATAAATATAAAAGTATTCAAAAAAAAAGACCGAATGGTCTAATATTTATCAATATTAATTTTAACTCTTTTGTTATCTTTTAAATAACTACTAGCTTGTACTAAAGTTCTAATTGCATTTGATATTTTTCCTTCTTTACCAATAATTCTTCCAATATCTTCTTCAGCAACCATTACCTCAATAAGAATAGTATTATCGTCATCTGACTCGAACTCTTTAACACTAACACTTTCTTTATCTTTAGCAAGAGCCATAACAATCTCTTTCGTTAATTCAACTAAATTCATAACTATTTATTATCCTTTTTTGAATTTCTAAACTTAGCCATAACACCTTTTTGACTAAATAAATTTTTAACTGTATCAGTAGGAAGAGCACCTAATTTTAACCATTTTAATGCAACTTCTTCGTTAACATTAACTTCATCAATTGAAGGATTATAAGTACCTATTAATTCAATATATTGACCATCTCTAGGTCTTCTAGAATCACTTGCAACAATTCTATATACAGGTTTACTTCTTGATCCCATTCTAGTTAATCTAATTCTAACTGCCATAAAAATACCTCCATTTCAATTAATATAAGTATATAACATCAATCAATAGTTGTCAACATAAAAATGTTAACACTACTTTTTTCATAATAAAACAAAAAAATTATTAGATTTTTCCAATAATTTTCTTTATAACATAACTACTTATTAACAATCCAGCACTATTTGGAACAAAAGAATTAGACGCCACAACTTTTCCAGAATGAATAGGTACTTCTTTAGAGCACAAAACAGGTACTTTACCTTTTATTTTCTCATCATTTACCCATTTTCTAATAATACGAGCAAGTGGATCTATACTTGTTTTTCTTATATCAGTAATATATAAATCATCAGGATTTAATTTGTTTCCAGTTCCCATAGAAGAAATAAAAGAAATATCTCTATTCAAACACTCTTTAATAATAGCTTTTTTAGTTTCTTTAGAGTCACAACAATCTATTACAAAGTCATATATTGTTTTATCAAAAATATCATTAATATTATCATTATCTAAATATAAATCATATTTTAATGTATTACATAAAGGATTTATATCTTTAACCATTTTTTCAATGACATCTACTTTTTTCATACCTATTGTAGAATTATAAGCAACAACCTGTCTATTAATATTACTTAAAGTTACAACATCAAAATCAATAAAAGAAATATTAACTATCCCACTTCTAACAAGCGAAATAATACATTCTCCACCTACACCACCAACACCTACTACTAAAATATTAGCATTTTGTATTTTATTAAAACAATCTTCCCCTATTAACAATTTCAATCTATCAAACATAAAAATCTCCATTTTATTGCATAAAAAAATGTCTAAAGAACGAGTACGATAAAACCCGCTTATTGCAGGTGGGTGTCCATACGAAACCTTTAGGATTCTTACATATAGCTTATAGTAAGCCTTCAACACCAGTTTCTGATCCGAACTCCCGTATCGTTACTTAGTCGGTTTTATAAAACTCTTTTCTATTAGACATACTTAATATAGCACAATTTTAACAAATAATAAATAGTTATCAAATATTTTTACAATTATTAATGTAAACTACTTATTTAAATCTTTTATTATTTTCTCTATTTTTTCCCCATATTCAATTGATTCATCAAAAATAAACTTTAATTCAGGGGTATGCCTTATATCGATTCTTTGACTTAATAATGATCTAATAAAGCCCTTAGCGCCATCTAAGGCCTTTAAAGTTACACCCTTCTTTTCTTTATCAAAAATAGTAACATATACTTTAGCAAAACTTAAATCATTTGTTATCTCACAGCCTGTAACAGTAACAAATTTTATATTTTCATCTTTTATTTCATTTTGAAGTATTTTACTAATTTCTTTAACAAAAATACTATTTAATCTATCAATCTTTAAACTCATAATAAACCTCCAAAAATAATATATCATAAAAAAATAAATAGGTCTATTAAACTTAAAAAAAAAGAACTTTAGTTCTTATTATTCATTTTCGCACAATTGTTTAACTTCTTTAGCATTAAGCATCTTTTTAGCATTACATAAACAATCAGCGTTTCCATTTACATATCTTACATTAATTGTTTTTAATATTCCTTTTTTAGTTACACTAATACTATATATAGCAGCACCACTATCTTCATCATAAAAGAAACTATAACCACCATTACAATTATATCTTGTCATGGATTCTAACTCATCTTCAAAAAATGATTTAACATAATCAGATTTTCTAAGAGTTGTCAAAGTTAACTCTTCTCCAGTATCACTAACAAAAAATGTTAACATAGGAATATTTAATTTAATTTTACTTGTTCTATATTCATCCTTAAAAAATGTTCTATTACAAAGTAAAATAAATAAAATTAATATAAAAATAATCAAAAAAGTCCATTCAATAATTTTTTTTGTTTTCATAGACTTATATTCTTTTTCTTTTTCTTCAAATGCCTTTTTTGGTTTAATATTCTTCAAAGTAATTTTCTTTTTTATAGTATTATCCTTTTTATCTTTTTTATTATCCATACCTGATCTTCCTATTCTACAAAAACATTATATAAAAAATAATAATTTAATTCAAGATAAACGTTACTTTATTTTTATAGATAAGCACAATAATGTTAATTACTTTTTATCGTGTTTTTTATCTCTTAATTTATCAAAAAATGATTTTCTCTTTGTAAAAGATGGTTCTCTATCACTACTATTAACTTTATAATTTAATCTATCAGCCAATGTAGACAAATTTTGATACAAATCATTTATCACATCAGCATATTTATTATATTCACAATCTTTATAAATAATGACACTATTTTTTAAATGATCAGGAACTGATGGTTGGGCCACTTTTTTTTCTTCATGTGTGATAGATATATCAATAGAATCATTATCATATATTTTAAATCTAATAGAATTACCAGTACCAAAATCACAATGAAAAGTAATAGTTTTTTCATCCATATTTATAAAGTCTTGAGGATGATATTCATTTCTATCTATATATTTTCTTCCAACTACATAACAAATAAATTTTTCAAAAATTGAATACAATGGTCTATCATCAAAAGAATATTTATTAATAGATAAAGAAGAATCAAAACCTGAAAATGAAAAAATAAATTTTTCATCAAAATATGATATAGATAATTTGTTTTCACCATTTGTAATATCTATTGCATCATTAGAACCTTTTAAAATTTTAAATTCTTCCATAAAGCCCTCCAATGATTGTTATTATATAGTAATAATATATAATAGTCAAAAAAAAATACCCATCAAGGATATTTCATTCATATATGGCGGAGACAGAGGGATTTGAACCCTCGCGACAGTTGCCCGTCCTACACCCTTAGCAGGGGCGCCTCTTCGGCCTCTTGAGTATGTCTCCGTGCCTACTTAATAAGTATACCCTTAATATTATTTTAAGTCAAGAAAAATATAGGTTTTATAACGTTAAATATATTCTAATATCCATAAAAAAAGAAAAAGATACTATTAAGTATCTTTATTCAACTTTTTTAAAATTAAACGTACCATTACTATTTTTTAATATAAGATTTTCATTTTCAATTTTATATATAAATTCAGTATCAGTCGATTTCTCACTTTCAAAATCTATTATAACCTTATCATCTTTAATCTCATACTTATAATTATATTCACCAATAGCCAATATAAGTTTTCCTGTATAATCTTTGTTAAACTGATAAACTGTTCCTTTATCTGTAGACCATTTACCTACTATTGGATTATCTTTTCTACTAAGTAAAGTATAAATTAAAAGAAATAATATTAGTAATACAATAATTAAAGATACAATCTTAACTCTACTTACTTTATATTTTTTTTTATATATTTTTTTTACATTTTTTTTGGCCATATAACACCCCAAATAAAGATATAGCGATAAATAAATTACCGCTATCTTTTCATTAACTATGTTTCTTCTTTAATATAACCGTACTAGTTGCAGCAACTATTGCTGAAATTCCTAATACTTCAATCCATGAATAAATATTATCAAATGTACCAGGATTTCTTTCTTCATTATTTCCATTTGTTGGTAGAGGTGCTGGACTATTTACAGGTCCTATATTAAATGTTGCTTCAACGTCACCATCTTGATAGAAGAATTTAACTGTATGAGCTCCATCACCTAGAGTACTTAAGAAATCTGGACTAAACGTTGCAATTGTACTTCCAGATGTTAAAGTTACTGCACCTTCAGGAACTAAAACTCCATCCACTTCTATTTTAACTAAATCAGCTAAATTTCCACTTACTTTAATTGTTAATCCAGTTTCTGCACCATCACTTTCTGGATCATAGTTTTGATTATTTGTATTATCAATTATTTCTAAAACAGGTCCTGCAACTGTTACTGTTGCTTGAACTAATACCTCATCACTATCTTGTTCACCAATAGCATGATAACTAAATACATATTGTCCATTATAAATTCCAGCTACACCTGCTTTTTGTGCACCATGATCAATCAACAATGATACATTTTTTTCTTCTCCTGCAGCAATTGTAAATGGTTCAATTTCAAGTGCATTAAATGGTCCTTCATTTGTTGGACTTGATATTGTAACTTCAACAGTTACGTCACTATCATTTCTAACTGTTGCTGTTTTATATATATCAGATTCTGAACCTATGGTAAATGTTTCAAAATCAAAATTCATTGGATTTACAACAATACTTACTTCTTCTGGATCAGTTCCGCCTTGAACAATTTCAGTATACCTAGCATATAATGTAATATCATTTTCTACAGGACTACTAAAATCATATGGTTGTGTCTTAGTCTCGTCAGCACACCAAGTATCAAATTCAAAATTATCTTTTTCTGGATTTTGTGTTGGTTGTTGAACAGCAGTTCCTTTTTCTATTGTTACTGCCTGTGGAACTGGTGTACCACCATCCGTATCAAATGTAACTGTTACCATCTCTGGTGTTGTTATTTCTTCTTCTGCAACTACCACAGTAACACCAACTGTTTTTGAATCACCTAGTTGAACACCAACTTCATTATAATTAAATACAAATTCACCGTTATAAGTTCCTGCAACGCTAGCTTTATCTGCTCCATGATCAACAGACAATGTTATTGTTTGTTGACCTTTTGCAGGTACTGTAAATGTATTACTTTCTGCATGAATGTTGAATGGACCATCATTTGTTGGAATATCTATTTCTACTTCAACATCAACGTCACTGTGATTTGTTACTGTTACATCTCTCGTTAAATCTTCTTCAGCACCAATATATAGTGTTCCAAAATCAACTGCATTTGGTACTATTGAAACATCTAATTCTTGAGGATCATTACTACCCTGTTGAATTTCTGTATATCTTGCATAAATTGTTATATCTTCAGTAATTGAATTTGAGAAATCATACACTTGTGTTTTAGTTTCATCTAAACACCATTCATCAAATTCGTAATTCTCTTTTTCTGGAATGATTTGTGGTCTTACAACTGATTCACCATGGTTTACTACAACAGGATCAATTGCTGTTCCACCATCTGTATCAAAAGTAACTGTATGAGTCAAAGGAGCATCTTCAATCATTGTTACAGTTGCTAAAACATTAAGTGTTGTATTTTCCTCCTTACCATATTCAGTAGCAGTAAATACATAATTTCCAGAATACTCTCCAGCTACACTAGCCTTATCTGCGTTTTTATTAATAATTAACGTTACCTCAGTACTCTCATTTGGTTCTAAATCAACAGAATTAAATGATAAAGTTCCAAATGGACCATCACTTGTTGGACTACTTACACCAAGAGTAATTTTAACGTTACCTTCATTAGTAATTGTAACTACTCTTTGAACATGATCTTCTGGAGATACATGTACTTCTCCAAAATTTACTGATGATGGATTTGATGAAATAGAAATATTTTTTTCTTCCCACTTAGCAAATATTGTTCTATTTTCATGAACAGGATCATCAAAATCATATTCTATAGTTTTTTGGTCATCAAAGAACCAACCAAGGAATATATGATTTGCTTTTTCTGGATCTGGATTTGGTCTTTGAACTTTTTCACCATCATTTAATGTAACAGAAGCAATTTCTGTTCCACCATCTGTATTAAATTCTACTTCAAATTGTTCAACATGAGGTTGATCTCCAGGTTGATTTCCAGACTGATTTGCAACTGGATCCATTTCAACAATTACCCATGCACCTTTGAAATCACCATTTTCATATGTTCTAACATCATCAAATAAAGTTGGACTATTACCATTTACTGTTAAAACATCTCTAATATCATTTGTCATATAATAATTATCATTTATAGATATATAAAATGATAAATAATATTTGTTACCTTCTTCTATTTCTCCTTCAAATGGTACTAAACACGCATTTTCTTCAATTGGATCGTCACAATCACGTACCATAAATGATCTACTTTTGAATGGAACATCAAACACATCGAAATTTAATCCATCTCCACCAATCCTAGGACTAGGATCTTGAACTTCAATTCCAATTCCAAACTCACCAGTTTCTTCATGTAACTCAAGTACATCACCAATATTTGGGGCTTCTGCTTCAATTTCAATATTATCAGAATATAATTCTGAATTTCCCCACATCAATTTAACATTTGTATCGCCATAAATAAGATTATTTTCTAAATCAATTGGATATCCAGTAGCAGCTTCAACAACTCCAGATAGATATGTTCTTTGTTTTCTTACATTTAAAAATTGTAAAATCCAACTTTCATCTTGTTCTGCAAATATATCTGAAAGTGTACTACCAGGTGTTCCATTAATAACATTGTTTTCTAATTCATTACCACCATTAACATCAATAGTAACTGAAACAAGTTGAGCAGCTAAAGTGCTAATTGGTGTAATAAAATGAACAGTCACCATTGCTATAACAAGTACTAATGATAGAAAAGACTTAGTAATTTTTTTCATAAAACATCTCCTTATACTATCTTACTTTAACTAAAGTATAACATAAGAAGCAATAATATACTACTTTAATTTTTATATAAAATGTAAAGTAAATTTTACAAAAAGAAATAATATAAAAAATATTTTAAATGAATTTGTAATGAAATCAAAGTATTAAATCATTTTTCAACACGTATAAAAATGATTGTTAAAAAAAGTAATGTTTCCATTACTTTCTTAATTCTTTAATTATTCTATCATTTACTTTCGAATAAATATTCATATCCCAAAATTGTCCATTAACAAAATATGAATCTAATCTTATACCATTTAATTCAGCTACTCTTTCATGTAATCTAATAGATGGATTATTAAATTCAAATACAGAACTAGTAACACTAGCAACACCTATAGAGAATAACTCATCATAGAACTTATTAATAACTGATGTTCCTAATCCATTATGTTGCAATGCAGGATTAATTCCAATTTCAATCTCAACATTTCTACCATTAGCATTACTTCTTAAAATATTTACATATCCAGCATAACTATTTTTGTCATCTAAAACAATATAACTATAATTATTGAATGCTTTAGATATTCCATAATTTCCATTACCCTTTTGTAAAATATACTTATCTTCACCAAGTGGTATTGTAAAATTATCTCTATTTTGCATAGCTTTTATATGTCCTGCTAAAACAGTAGTTACATCAATATTTTCTTTTTCTAATGAACTTGGCCTAATCATTTTAAAGCCATTACCTAATTCAATTTTTTCTGATAATTCTTTCTTTTCAGTATCTAAAAAAGAAGAAGAAATAATTTTATTATCAGGAATTAGAATTCCATTTTCTTTTTTCATACTTGGAATATGTTGGAACATCATATTTGATTCAATATTATTACCATTAATTGCGCCATATGGAATTGCACCATAATAATTCATATTTGTTCTATTTAATAAATTCAACATGTCTTTATTACTTCCATTAACAGATAATGTAACATTATGAACATTTGAATTGTGAACATAATTAATATAATCATCAATAACAAATCCAGATAATTCATTTGCAATTTCATTTCCTAATGACTTATCGAAGAAAATATTTAAATTAGCTCTTTTATTTGACCAAATAAGACTACTTAATCCAATAATACCAACAACTTTATCATTTATTTTAATTGTAAAAGGCATTTGTAGCTTTGGAATAGAATAGTCTTGTGAAAATTTTTCTAAATCCTCATCACTAATTCCTGGTACTAAAAATTCATTTGTTATTATAATATTACTACTTGGTACAATTTCTTTCTTTTCTACTTCTGTTATATTTTTAGTTTTATAAGTATTTTCTTGTATTTCTGTTATATTTAATGAATCATGTATATATTTATTAAATTCATCAAATATTTCACATCTTTCATTTTCATTTAATTCTTCATTTACTTCAAATCTTATAGATGCTGTATCATTTTTTGCATCAACTTTATATAAACCTATATATCCAATATAATTTCCATCTTTAGTGGTAATTGCAGCCCTATAAGTAGTAGGCATTCCTTTTAATATTTCATCTGCCTCTTCACTAGTTAAATATGAATTATTCATAATTAATTGTTTTGTAGTATCTAAATATGCATCAAAACTTCCTATAAAAAAATTATTTGTTTCTAATTTTGGTATAAAATTATTATTCATCATAAACACCCCTCCAGATATATGGCATATTATACCACATTTCTTAAAAAAAAGCAAATTATCTTTATTTTTTTGTAGAAGTTTTGTGATAATGTCAGTTTAAATAGTTTTATAAAATGTCAGTAAATGATATAATTTTTCCTTGTAAAAGGAGAAATAAAAATGTTAAAAAATGTGTTGTTAAAAAAAAATACCAAATAGATTTCTCTATTTGATATTAAAAAAATTTATATCAATTTTTACTGACATTTTCTAAAAAAAATTGACATAATAATATACTATGATTCAATATAAAAAAAATGATAAAAATCACTCTAATTTATATTACTAAAACTTTTATGTTTACATGGACCGTTATCTGATTTTTCATCCAATTCAGTATTTTTATTTTCTATTAATGAATTATATTCATTTTTTATTGCATCTTGTATAATTTTATCTATCCTTGAGAAATCCTCGTCATGTATAAGAGCTGTAAGAATTACTTCTAAATCTTGTTGTAATTCAGGGCTTGCATATTGTAAGGCAGATCCATCATTTGCTACTGCTGCTAATACTACACGCTTATCATTCTTTAAACGTTCACTTAAATATTCAAGTGCTCTACCTCTTTTTGTAACTGCTATTAATGCGATTTCTTCATCATCCCTTAATTCTTCACTTGCATATCCTATTGTAAGAGCATCACGTTCAGATACTGAATATAAGACTAAATCTCTATCGTTTTTTAATCTATCACTTGCAAATCGTAAGGCATCTGAATAATAATAAATTGCTTCAGCCACTATTTTTATATCATCTCTTAACTCAGGACTTGCAAATTGTAATGCAGTACCATCACTTGAAATTGCCTCACTAACTAAATCCCTATCATTTTTTAATTCATCACTTGCAAATTCTAGTGCAAGGCCCCAACTATTATTAATAGCATCATGTACCACTTTTTTATCATTTTTTAATCTATCGCTTGCAAATCTTAATGCTTCACCATGTCGAGAAACTGACTCACAAACAATTAATTCATTATCTCTTAAATTATCACCTGCAAATTCTAATGCAAGGCCTCTATTTGAAACTGCCTCAAATACAACATCTATATCATTTCTTAACTCAGGACTTGCAAATTGTAATGCATATCCATTATTTGAAACTGCCTCAAGTACAACATCTATATCATTTCTTAACTCAGTACTAGCATATTGTAATGCTAATCCATTTTTTGATACTGCCTCAAGTACAACTATTTTGTCACTTTTTAACTCATCGCTTGCATATTGTAAGGCAAGGCCATCTTTTGATACTGCAGCACGTACTACATTTCTATTATTTTTTAATTCAGTAGTACAATTTTTTAATTTAGTATAATCGTTTAAAACAGCATTTATAGCATCCGATTCATAAAATAATATCATAAACACCACTCCAAATATATGGCATATTATACCACATTTCTAAAAAAAAACAATTCTATTTTAGAATTGTCTATTAATATACTCAACATATGAGTTTACTATCAAAATGGTGGGGCGTTAGGGATTCGAACCCTAGACCCACTGATTAAGAGTCAGTTGCTCTACCAACTGAGCTAACGCCCCATTCACAACATTGCTCTTTAGTTATACCACATTTTTCAAAAAAAAGAAAGAAAAATTTTTAAATAAAGTAAAAAAAGAAAACATAAAATAATGTTTTCCTAAATAATTATGCTTTTTCTTGTTGAAATGCCCACTCAAGTGGATTATACATTTCTCCATCCTTATACTGAAATTCTCTTTGAAAAGTATAATCTTGAACACGACCATGTCCTTCTTTTTCATAAGTATAAAGTGTTGCATCAGCTCCTGCTCTAGTTAAATCTTCAATAGCTTTTCTACCGCTATCATATGCAACTGCTGAATCATGTGCTCCATGAAAGCCCCATACTTTTGTAGTAGTATACCCCAAAGCTGAAGTTGGCCTTCCGCTTATTGGCAAAAATGCAGAGAAATAATCAGGATAATCAACTAACATCTTGTAACCTGTAATAGCACCCCAACTGTGTCCACTAAGTGAAATCTTATTTTTGTCACCATTTTTTGTTTCAGCTATATGATTATTCAATTCAAGCAAAGCTTGTTGATAATTTTTTTTATCAAAATCAGAACCATGACATTGAACACATACTACAATTCCAGATGGTGTTATTTGTTTACTATTAATTAATGCAGGAAGCCCACAACTAAGTACTCCAGAATTATTTTCACCAGATCCATGTAAATACATATGTATTGGTAAATTTTCAACTTCTTCTCCATAATCAGGAACATAAAGATAGTAATCTACTTTAACTCCTGTTGTCGGAGAAGTAAATGATTCATGAGTAAATGAACCATAAGATAATTGATCCAATTTAGCAGTATAATCATTAGATGTAAATTCAGCTACAAATGCTAAATCTGAATCCATTGCTTTTAATTTCTTCAATTTATTCATTGCTTCGTTAGCTAATTTAGTAAACTCTGCTTCTTTTTCATCTACACTACTCTTTTTTGAACTTATTTGACTATTTGTATCACTTATAACTGACTGAGAAGGTTCACTTTTGCTTCTTTCATTACTAATTGTAGTATTTAATTTATTTATTTCTTCATTTAATGCATCTATCTCTTTATTAATTTTAGCAAGTTCATCTACACTTTTAATAATTTCATCAGACTCAGATAACATTTTATTCAAATCACTACCTAAACTTGCACTAATCTTATTAATAATATTAGTAATTTTAGTAAACTTTGCAATTATACTACTCTTATTAGAACTATTATAAAAACTATCCAATCCTGATCCTGCTCTTGAACACGCTGCATTTAAGGCATTCAATGATTCTTGTATTTGAGTACTTTTACCTTTCATCCCATCTACACTACCTACTTGGGTTTTAAAAGATTCTAACTCTTGTGGTATTGTTCCCATATTCCACCTCTTTATCTATAATAATTATTCAGTAACATCAACAATAATACCTATCATTGACTTTGGTATTCCTGCAGTTGATTCATATTCACATGTCTGAGATATTTCTCTTTTACCAACGCGTTCTGCAGTGACAATCCATTCGTAATAATTTGTATGTAAATCTACATCTTTTGGCCAATGATTATATTGTGATTGATAATTTACATAATCAACAACATTCGGATCAGGATTAATATCACTTTTTGAAGAAGTTATCTTATTTTTATCTCCCTGTCCTGAATTATCAGCAGCAGTTGTTCTTATAATTCTTTTAACCGCCCCAGCATTAAAAGGAACTGCAACTGTAAACACTTTAGTTTCTCCAACTTTCATATGAATTACTTGTTCATTAGTTATTTCTTCACCGGTTTCATTATCAAATAACCTCAAATCTTTTCTACAATTTGGATAATTTGGATCAATAAAATATTTACTTGTATCATTTACGTCACCAATAAATTCTTTTCTTTTAGTCTCTATACTTGTACTATCCTTTAAATTTGTCATAATCGAAGAAAAAGAACTATTACTACTTGAAAAATCTAAAGATAGTCCATTAATCGAACTAATCAAAGAATCTACACTACTTTCTAAACTATCTATCCTTGAAGCATATGATGATTTGTCTTTTTCTTCACAAGAATCATACCGATTACAAGCTTCTTCAAGTTCTTCTAGTTTTGAAACAAGTTCTTGAATTTTACTTACTGCGCTTGATAATACATCTAAGCCATTTTCTAATTGGTTTAATTGTTCTTTAAACGAAGGAAAAACAGAACTTTTTATTATCTCCAAGCCTTTTTCTACCCAAGAAGATGAATTAATTATCGATTCAGTACTATCTACTTTAGCTTTAACATCACTAACCGCAGTTTTATATTTAGAAATAGGAGAAGAAAAATCTTTACCTTTTAAAGCATCATAATATTTTTGATAATTACTTTTCATACTATCCCCCTATCCTTTAAATATTCTTAATCTATAACCACTATAGTCTTTTCCACAATCTTTTCCAGAAGTCATAAATCTAGATGTTCCTGTATCCATTCTTTCAATTTTGCCATCCCAACTATCGATTATTAATAAATCTGTTTCTTTAAGATCAGCCCCACTTGTTACACCTTCTTTAAATCCAACAACTGTAACAAAATGCCTACTAGTACCTGCTTTATTACCATTTACTTGTAAAACAAGTGGTCGCCCATTCATAATTTCTTCATATATTTTAGCAAGTACTTCTTGTTTATTATCACTCATATAATCTTCATATGCACCTGCATGAGCATAGTTTGCTGCACTTTGACCAGAAGTTTGTGATCCAGTATATAAATCATATGTATGAGCACCTGCAAAAGCTAAACAAGAATCTCCCCATTCTTTAGAGTTAGCATCTTGCTTTACGCCATTATTTTGAAGATAAGATTCATATGAAACTATATCTTGTTTCATTTTGGCTACTACCCAATTTCCATCGAGTATTTGTTTTTTTATTGTATTTTCTCCATACAAAGCCTTATTCCAATCCGCATCGTCAACCTTTTTACTTACTTGATCTTTAATTACTTTTTTAACAACTGTTTTTCCATCATCTGTTTTTATATCGACTTTATTTAAATTTAACTTTTCTAATATAATTTTTTGTATATTTTTAGTATCAACATCTATTTTTGGTACTTCAAGAGTTGTATCACCTAAAATTTGTTTTAAAATTTTTACAAGGATATTAGACTTTGAAGTATCAGTTAGTAACTCTAACAAAGATTCACCATTAGCATATTTTGTTATTTTCTGCAATAAAATTGGCATAATAGAAACATCCAACTTAGTTATAAAATCTTTTACTGTTTTAGTAGATATTTCCTTTCCCTTAATAACATCACTAACATTTATCTTAGTTTTAGCACTAAGACTTACATTATTAATTTTTCCAGTATTATTATAATGATTTTCACTAGAGTTTCCATTAGATGTATAACCACCATTATTTTTGCTAGCTCCATTATAATTACCATTATAGTTTCCTAAGTTTGTTCCATATGTATTATATTTTGGACTAGCGCTAACAACATTATTTACCGCATCAGAATAATTTTTAATTTCAATAGTAGTTTCTTCTTGAACTTTTGCCCAAGCCTTTTTATTTTCACTAATTATTGAAGAAAAACTTTCAAATGCTTGTGAAAAGCTACTAGCAGCATCCGAGATACTTTGTAGTTGAGAACTAAACAATCCTACACTAACAAGTGCATTATAATCGGACATAATTGTACTAGATATATTACTTTTTAAAATAGAACCTGCTTCATTCATATTAGAAACAATAGTATCTCCTATCTGAGAATCATATTTTATCATAGCATCACCTTACACATCAAAGTTATCAGCATTTCTATCTATATCCTTGCCAAAACTTTCATCTTTTGTTTCATAATCATCAATTATTTTAAGTAAAAAATCATATATTTCTATAAGTTTATCAACATTATAATGATAGGATCCAGTTACAAGTTGAATTGTATTATAATATTCTTTCTGATCGTCACCTTTCCAATTATCATTATTTCCATCTATTTGTCTTTCAAGTGTTTTAACAGAATCATAACAATCACTTATTTCTTCAATTTTTTTTCCCAATTTAAAAGCCAAATCAACTAAAGCGTCAATATTTAAAAAAATTCCATTATATCGCATTAGTTTTCACCTCTTTTATTTAAGTCACTATTATAAACAGTTTTTGCCCAATCTTCTTCCTGACTACCATATAATTTAGATATTCTATATAAAGTATATCCGCCTTCTCTTAAATATTGATTTTCATATATAAAATCTTTTATATAATCTTCAAACCTTGATAAATAAACAGTAGAGTCTTCACTAATATAATTTCTACCAATTTCATGACATATATCTAAAACATCTCTATATAAAGAGTCTAATTCTTCACTCTTAACTTTCATAGATTTTCCTATATCATTTACTTTATCATAATCTATTTTGAAATACATAAGCATTACCCCACTATCTCATATAATATAATAATATCATAATTACAATTAAATAGTAAATAATAACAATAAAAAAAGTATATATCTCTATATACTTATATAAATAAAAACGTCAATACAATTAAACCAAGAGCTAATCTATACCACATAAATATTTTAAAATCATTTTTCTTTAGATATTTTAGCAATAATTTAATACACAATAATCCAACAAAAAAAGAAACTAAAATACCTACTATAAAAACTGAAATATTATCTGCTAATAAAGACATATCTGTCTTAAACATTTGTAAAATAACTGCACCTAAAACAACTGGTTCAGCTAGATAAAAAGAAAATTTAGCAGCATCTTCTCTATTAAGTTTTAATGTTCTAGCGGTTGCTATTGTAGTACCGCTTCTTGAAAATCCAGGTATTAAGGCAAATATTTGACTAAATCCAATTATTACTGCATCAACTAATTTCATGCTTTTAAGTGACTTTTTTTGTTCTGATGTCTTATCTGCATAAAATATTATAATACCCATTACTATCAATGCTAGTGCTATAAGCCAATATTTTGTTCTTATCACTTCATCTATTACATCTTCAAACAAAACTCCAGCTATTGCAGCAGGTATTGTTGCAGCAATAATATACCACATCATTTTACCTTCATCATCTTTAACGCCTTTAGAAATTCCCTTAATAAACATATTCCAAAAATCTTTAAAAAAGAATACCAATATGGCTAAAGCTGTACCAAAATGTAATGCAATATCAAAAGTTAATTCCATATTTTCAGTAATGACATCTTTTCCTAAAAGGAATACATCTCTAAAAATAATCAAATGTGCAGAAGAAGATATTGGAAGGAATTCTGCTATTCCTTGAATAATTGCTAACAAAATTACTGAAATCATATAAACACCTCTATATTCTATACGAGGATATTATATCACTTATTACCAGAAGAAGTAAATGATATTACTTTTTTTTGTACATCTTCTTGTACTGCTTTGCTTTTACATGATTTATAATCCCTATAATATTTATCTATATATTTTTTTGTTTCATTAGCCAAAACTGCATATGTTCTTCTTGTAGGATAACCAATTTCATTCAAAATTTTATTTACTTCTATAACATCTTCACAATCTCTTACAAATTTTGGGCTAATTTCTAAAGGATGTAATCTACTTAAAACATAATTGACAAAATACAAATATCCTAAATTATTACACAACTTCATTAAATCATGAGTTTCAATATAATCATTAACAATTTTTTTCAAATCATCTTCACTTTTAACTCCATCTAATTGAACATAAATAGTACTCATGAAATCGCATATCGAATCATCACATGATTCATACAATTTTGAAGCAGTACACGCCCTGTCTACCACAGATTCATAATAACCAGGTAATCCATTATCTTTAGCCCTAACTAAAGATAAAAATTCTATTCTAGCTTTTTCTGGATTATTTAATTGATCATTAAATTTTATAGAGTTCATTTTTTCAGAGATTTCATTTCTAGCGTGAGCATTTTCTGGAGTTGGATACATTCTATTCCCTTGTTCAATCATTCCTCTAACGTTAGAAAATGAAGGAATTGTTCTAGATTGAAATTCTGGATTATTTAAGAATAAATTACAATATCTTTCAATGAAATAAGAGTAACTTTCTCCACTTATTAAATATTTTTCTTTAAGTTTATCTAAAGTCAAAAGATTTAAATCATTTTCTAACTCTAGATTTTCTATTAATTCCTTTACTTTCATGTTTCTTTCCTCCTAATTCATTAAATATTTCGTTATAATTGTCTACTAAAATAAAATCTATTTTATCTCTAATATTTTGTGGTATATCCTTTAAATCCTTTTCATTTTCTCTAGGAATAAATATTTTATTTACCCTTGCTCTATAAGCTCCAATCACTTTTTCTTTTAAGCCACCAATAGGTAGTATTCTACCAGTTAAAGTAATTTCACCAGTCATACTTATTTTAGACGAAACTGGAAGATTAATAAACAAACTTAATAAAGCCGTTGTAAGAGCTACTCCTGCAGAAGGTCCTTCTTTTTGAATTGCTCCTTCAGGAATATGTATATGTATTGTTTTATCATTAAAAGAAGATATATTAATTCCAAATAATTCACTATTAGATTTAATGTAATCAAGAGCAATTTTAGCAGATTCTTGCATAACTTCGCCAAGAGAACCGGTTAAAACAAGTTCTTCTTTTCCTTTAAATGAAGTAACTTCTATTGGTAAAATATCCCCACCATAAATTGTATAAGCAAGTCCATTTACAATACCTATTCTATCTTCTTCTAAATTATCATTATATAAATACTTTTTAATACCTAAATATTCTTCTAAGTCTTCTGGATTAATAACGTAACCTTTCTTAGTCTTATCAACAATAATCTTCTTTACTATTTTTCTTAAAATAGTAGCAATTAACCTATCTAATTCTCTAACACCAGACTCTTTCGTATAATTTCTAATAAGAGTAAGAATTGTTTCATCAGGAAATTCTACATCATTTTCTTTCAGTCCATGTTCTACTTTTTGATCTTTAATCAAATGACGTTTTGCAATATCTAATTTTTCATATTCAGTATAAGAAGACAATTCAATTATTTCAAGCCTGTCTCTTAACTCTTCAGGTATTTGTGATAAATAATTAGCAGTTGCAACAAACATAACACTAGACAAATCAAATTCTTCTTCTATATAATGATCAGTAAAATATTTATTTTGTTCTTTATCTAGTACCTCTAATAAACTTGAAGCTGGATCTCCCTTAATATCTTTTGTCATCTTATCAATTTCATCAATTATAAACACAGGATTTTTTGTTCCAGCCTTTTTCATTCCTTGAATAATAAGTCCTGGAGCTGCTCCAACATATGCTCTTCTATGTCCTATAATTTCAGCTTCATCATTAATTCCACCAACTGAAATTTTAGTAACTTTTCTATTTAAACTTTTAGCTATATTTTTAGCAAAAGTAGTCTTACCTACACCTGGAGGCCCAACTAAACAAATAATAGGACTCCTTGAATTATTCGTATTTTGCTTAACTGCAAGATATTCTATTACTCTATCTTTAACATTATCAAGCCCATAATGTGAACTATCTAATATTTCACGTACTTTGTTTAAATCTTTTCTATCTTCTGTTGTTTTTGACCAAGGAAGAGATAACAACCAATCAATATAATTTCTTATCATTCCTGTTTCTGGAGAAATTGAATTGGCCATTTCATATTTACTAAGCTCAAGATTTAGTTTTGCTTTTACCTTTTTAGGGCAATCTAAAACTTCTATTTTATTTCTTAATATATCAACTTCACTTTGAGATTCCTCTCCAAGTTCTTTCTTTATAACTTTTAATTTTTCACGCAATACAAATTCTTTTTGAGTTTCTTCTAAACTATTAGCAACACTCATTTCAATATTTTGTTCTAATTTTAAGATTTCAATATCACTATTAATATCATCAAGAATCATCTTAACACGAATTGTTGAAGATACTTCTTTTAAGTAGTCTTGCTTTCTTTCATAATTTATTGGAAGATATAAAACAACAATATCTGTAAGTTTATCTATATCATTTATTCCAGCAGTTTGAGATAAAATAGTATTAGACATATAAGGTACTTCTTTAACATAAACATCTATATGTTTATTTAATGCTCTAACATATGCCATTTCTTCTTTTGGAGATAACTCTTCCCTTGGTAAAGTAGTATACAAAGCCTCATACATATCATCATCTTTCGAATAAGCAAATATTTTTACACGAGATTCACCAAGAATAATAATTCTAGTTTTACCATTTGGCATTTCTAGTTTCATTTTTATTTTTCCAACTATTCCATAATTAGGTAATTCATCAATTTCTGGACTAATTTCTAAAGTATCTTTAGGATTAACAATTAATAATTTATTGTCATAACACGATTCCACTAATGAAATAAGTTTTTTATCTTCACTAGAGTCAAATTCAATTCTAATTTCGTTATAAGGAAACAAAACCATATTCTTTAACAAAAGGACTGGAAGATTACTTTTCATTATGGTATCGCCTCCTCAAAAAATATGCTTTTTATTATAACTACGTAGTAAAAAAAAAACAATAAAAAAGACACTTTTTTACAGTGACTTTTTTATAATTTTTTTAAATACCTTTGATAGTATAGACTTTATCATTTTCTTTTAGATTTTTTCTAAAAAATTAATTTTACATTTTTTTACTAATCTAATATTAAAATTATTATATTTCTTCTATTTTCATAAAATTTGTTTGCTTAATAGCTCTATTTTCATGTATTCCACCAGTAATAATAATCTTATCATTTTCTTTTAAATTTAAGAAATTAATTGCTTCTCTTTTAGCATGACTTACTGCATCATCCATATCATTATCTTTAACATTAGGAGTTACTATTGGATACACTCCATAATTTAACATCATACGTCTTGCAACTTTTTCATTAGGACAAGGAGCCAAAATAATAGGTTTAGGTCTCAAATTACTAATTACTGAAGGACTATGGCCACCACTTGTAGGGACTATAATTGCCTTAATATCCATTGCTTCAGAAGAAGAAATAACAGCTTTTGCAATTGATTCAGTAACATCATTATCCATTGAATATTCAAACTTAGTACAATACATATTATTTTTTTCTGACTCTTCACAAATACGTGCCATATATTTAACAGCTTCGATTGGATGTTTTCCAACTGTTGACTCACCGCTTAGCATAACTGCATCTGCTCCATCAAATACTGCATTAGATATATCAGTTACTTCTGCTCTAGTTGGTCTAGCAGATGTATACATAGAAGCTAGCATTTCCGTAGCAACAATTACAAATTTTTCTTTTTCACGACATTTTCTAATCATATCTTTTTGAATAATAGGTAAATATTCAACTGGAACTTCAACACCCAAATCACCACGAGCTACCATTATTCCATCACTTTCATCAATAATTTCATCTAAATTATCAACACCTGTTTTACTCTCTACTTTAGATATAATCTTCATATCTTCTCTATTAAACTGTCTCAATATTTCTTTAACTTGTAAAATATTATCTCTAGATTCTACAAACGAAAGTGCAATAAAATCACCTTCGTTTAAACAAGCATATTCGATATCTTTTCTATCTTGCTCACTCATAAATGGCAAATTAAGTTTAACTCCAGGAACAGCAATTCCTTTCTTAGATTTTAAATTTCCACCTTCAATAACTTTACAAGTAATCCCATCATATTCTTTAGAAACAACTTCCAATTTCATCAAAGCATCTTCAAGTAAAATAGTATTACCAACATTTATCTTATCAATAGCTTCAGGATGATTTACAGAAAATCCATTACTATTACCAAGAACATTATTCTTTAAAATTCTAATCAAATTACCTGCTACTAATTCTATCCCTTCAGGAACTATTTCTCCACACCTAAAATCTGGTCCTTTCGTATCATATAATACTCCTACATTAACTCCTGTTCTTAATCTTGTTTCTTTAACAGCATTTAAAATATTTAAGTATTCTTGATAATCCCCATGAGAAAAATTAATTCTAGCAACATTCATACCACTATTGACCATTTCACTCATTACATCCACACTTTGACTAGCAGGACCAATACTACAAATAATTTTTGTTTTTTTCATAACTACTATCACCTATTTTAATTATAGTATAACAAATAGTTTTTTACAATTAATTAAGAATAAAGATATAACACATTTTACGTTTATTCATAAATTACATTAGGTGAATTATGAATAAAAAAAATTTTTATTATGAAAAATATGGTAATAAAGACAAAACAATAATTATCTTGCCAGGATGGGGAGATAATCGATCTACATTTGACTTTTATATTAATGCATTAAAAGAAAAATACACTATTTACATATTTGATTATCCAGGTTTTGGGAAAAGTATTTTTCCTAAAAGAAGCCTATTTTTAAATGATTATGCCAACTATATTAATAATTTTTTAAAAGAAAACAATATAAAAAATCCAAATATTATTTGTCATTCCTTTGGATGTCGAATTTCTCTTTTATTAATTGCAAAATATAGAGTTTTAGTTAATAAATTAGTAATTATTGGAGGAGCTGGTATAAGAAGAAAAAATATAAAAAGAAAAGTTAAAGAAATTAAATACAAGATTTTAAAAAGATTAAGTATTTTTATTCCTAAAAAGAAAAAAGAAAAATATTTAGAAAAATTATTTAATAAATATGCATCTCCTGATTATAAAAATATTAGTAATAATATGAGAAAAACATTTTCTAATATAGTAAATGAAGATTTAAGGAAATATTTAAAGTATATCTACTGTCCATGTATATTATTATGGGGAGAAAATGATTATGAAACACCTCTAAAAGATGGAAAATACATGAACAAGAAAATACCTAATTCAGGATTAATAATAATAAAAAAAGGAACACACTTTGTTTATTTAGAGTATCCCTTTTATATTATAAGAATTATATTAGAATTTTTTAATTAATCTTTCAATTTAATTCCCAATTCATTCAATTGTTTTTCACTAACTAGTCCTGGAGCTTCATTCATTAAATCTTGAGCGCTAGCTGTTTTAGGAAATGCAACTACATCTCTTATGTTTTCAGTATCACACAAAATCATAACAAGTCTTTCAAGTCCAATACCAACTCCACAATGAGGTGGTGCCCCATATTTAAAAGCTTCTAAGAAAAATCCAAATTTTGCTTTAGCTTCTTCTTCTGTCATATCTATTGCTTTAAAAACTTTTGATTGAGTTTCACTATCATGTATTCTAACTGATCCACTTAATAACTCATAACCATTCAAAACAAGGTCATATGCCCTTGAATAGCAATTTTCTTTATCAGTTAAAAGTTTATCTAAGTCTTCTTTTCTAGGAGAAGTAAATGGATGATGGGCTGCAACAAACCTTTGTTCTTCTTCAGAATATTCAAACATTGGAAAATCAGTAACCCATAAGAAATTATATTTATCTTCAGGTATTAAATGATAATCACGAGCCAATTTAATTCTTAAAGCCCCAAGAGATGACTTAACAACTTTTTTCTTATCTGCAACAATAAAAACCATATCATTTTCTTCAAGTTTCAATTGTTCAATCAATGCTTTTTTCTCATCATCACTAATTATTTTAACAATTGAGCCACTTAATTCTTTATTAGAATATTTTAAATATGATAATGCTTTAGCTTTAAATACCTTTACAACATCTGTTAATTTATCAACATCTTTTCTTGATATAGTTTGAGCAAGACCTTTTAATACAATGGCATTAATTATTCCACCATCACTAATCACTTTACTAAAAATTTCAAAAAATGTATGGCTAAATATATCTGTTATATCTTGTATTTCCATACCATATCTAGTATCTGGTTTATCACTACCAAATCTGTCAATACATTCGTTATAAGTTAGCCTTGGAAAAGCCTCCAAATCAACATTTTTAATCTCTTTAAAGATTTCTTTCATTAATCCTTCAGTTGTTGCCCAAATATCTTCCTCATTTGAAAAACTTTGTTCTATATCTATCTGAGTAAATTCAGGTTGTCTATCTGCACGTAAATCTTCATCTCTAAAACACCTTGCTATTTGAAAGTATTTCTCCATTCCACCAATCATTAACAACTGTTTAAATATTTGTGGAGATTGAGGCAAAGCATAAAAGTGACCATTATTTACTCTAGAAGGTACTAAATAATCTCTTGCTCCTTCTGGAGTAGGAACACACAAAATAGGTGTTTCTACTTCAATAAACCCATTATTTGATAAGTAATTTCTAGCAATCATACAAACTCTATGACGCAATATCAAATTATTTTTTAATGATTCGCGTCTTAAATCTAAATAACGATACTTAAGTCTTGTATCTTCAAGAGCAGTAGTATTATCACTAATTTCAAAAGGTATATCAATTGATTGATTTATTAATTCTAAATAACTAACTATTACTTCAATTTCTCCTGTTGGAATTTTATAATTTTTATTTTCTCTTTCACTTATTTCTCCAACTACTTTAATAACAGATTCACTTTTTAAAGATGTTGCCAAATCATAGTATTCACTATCAGGTCTTATAACTAACTGAATTATTCCAGATCTATCTCTTAAATCAATGAATACAAGTCCACCCAAATCTCTTTTCTTTTGAACCCATCCATATAATTCTACATTTTGTCCAATATTATCAATATTAAAATCAGCATTATTAAATTTTTTCATTTTTACTCCTCCTCTTCATGATGACAACAATGGTAACCATTTTCATGATTTCCACAACATTCATGTTCTTCTCCATGATGCCCACAACAATGATGTTCTTCTATATCTGAAAAATCTAAATCTTCATCACTTAATTTTTCATCAAGATAATATAACAAATAGTCAACACTTATTAACTCTTCTTCTTTAGTTTTATTATTTTTAATTTTAATTTCATCATTCTTTAAATCTTCATCATTTAATAATATTAAATATCTACTATTTAGTCTATCAGCTTGTTTAAATTGGGCTTTTAATCCCCTACCATTATATTCTGTATCAACTCTAAATCCATTAGCTCTTAAATAATGAACTAAACTTGCAGCATATTTTTTTTCAGTATCAGAAACATACATTACAAAAATTTCTAGATCATCTATTATTGGAAGTTTAACATTTTCTAAATCTAATGCTTGTATTATTCTACCTAATCCACAGGCAAAACCTATACAAGCTGTTTCTGGTCCATCTAAAGAATCAACAAGGCCATTATATCTCCCTCCACCAGCAAGAACATTATTTGAGCCAAATCCTTCAACACTTGCTTCTATTTCAAACACCGTATGATTATAATAATCAAGACCTCTAACTATTTTAGAATCAACTTCATATTCTATTTCAAGTTCATCTAAATACTCTTTTACACTCTCAAATCTTTTTTTACTTGATTCATTCAAATAATCAATAGTTTTAGGAGCATTCTTAAGAATATTATTATCTTTATCGACTTTACAATCTAATATTCTTAAAGGATTTTTTAAAAGTCTTTCATTACAATCTTCACATAATTCTTTAATATGTGGTTTAAAATAATCTATTAAAGCATTTCTATAATTATCACGAGATTCCTTATCTCCTAAAGTATTAATTTTAACTTTAACGCCTTTTAATCCAAGTATTTGTAATAACATAACAGGTATAGATATTACCTCTGCATCAACAAGAGGATCATCACTTCCCAATACCTCAACACCAAATTGTGTAAATTCTCTATCTCTTCCTGACTGAGGTCTTTCATAGCGATACATAGTTCCATTATAAAAAACTTTAATCGGCTGACTAGGATCCCCATACATCTTATTTTCAATATAACTTCTAACAATACCAGCAGTTCCTTCAGGTCTTAATGAGATTTTTCTGTCTCCTCTATCAACAAAATCATAAGTTTCCTTCGTAACTACATCAGTAGTTTCCCCCATACCTCTATGGAATAGTTCACTTGCTTCAAAAATTGGCGTACGAATAAAATTATAATTATATTTTTCCATTAAAGAATCAATAACTTTATTAACATACTGCCATTTTTTAGCAGTTGTTCCATATAAATCAAGACAACCTTTCTGCTTACTTATCATAAATCCTCCTTAAATAATAAAAAGGCAGCATCTAAAGGACGAGTTTCCCCGTGGTGCCACCTTAATTCCATAAACAAATTATGCTTACCAGTTATAACGCTTCAAGCGATTCTTTCATAAAGCAAGTGTCTTCATATCCTTTTTATTAAGTATTTTCACCAAACATACTCTCTCTAAAAACAAAACAAATATTACTCTTCTTGCAAAGACAACATTATTTTACAATAATAAATTAATAAATACAATATATAAAAGAAAAAAAAGAGAATAAATCTCTTTTAATCAGTACTATCAATTATCATTGTTGTTAATACTTCTTGTCAATACATAGCAACCATTTTTGCTTGGTTTAATAAGCTCATTTTTATTTACTACTTGAGTATCTTCCAAAATTTCATAACATGCATCACGTTTAGCAGCAAATTCATCAGATGAAATAATAGCTTCTACTTGAGATACTTCTTCTTCACTCAACTCTGAAATATCTCTCCCATTCAATATTGACAACACATCCTTAGTAAAATTTTCATAACAACTAAAATAATTAGCAGGGACAAAAGTAATAGTATCTAGATATAAACCATTATCCGCATCTTTAGTATATAATACCTCATTCTCAGTATCACTATAAATAAAATGTTCATTTAAATTAGAATCAACATATTCAGTCCACTTATTTCCAAAAATAAAATCATAGTTTTCAAAATCAAAATCACCTATAGGATATGCACTTATTGTAAGACATAATTTT
>CACXGX010000025.1 GCA_902767365.1 uncultured Erysipelotrichaceae bacterium | reverse complement strand
TTCTTCTAAACAATTTTCAATAATAGAAAATTTAAAATTTTCTACTCCATATTTACGTATTGCTCTATATAGTGGATAATTATAGCTTACTAGTAAAGGATAAAAAGCTAATCTTTTATGATCTTTCCATCTAGTTTCAATATGAATTGACTAACCTATATAATTTTTATGATTAACTAAATTTTCAATTCTATAAATACCTATCATATTAACCACCCGCTCGTTTATTATAGCCATATTCTTGAGTTTTAAAGAAGTCAATATAATATTTTTCTAATTCACCTAATTTATCTTTTTCACAATAAATTATTGGTTCAATTATCCAATTCCAAAAACCAGTTTTTAAAATTTCATGATGAACTGCTTGGTCCGAAATTATAGATAATCCAATTGAACTTTTAAAGTGATCTGAAATTCTCTTTTTGATATTTGTACTCTTTCCAATATAAGCTTTCCCACTGTCTAAATTGGTTAATTTATAAATTCCTGGATCATCTGTAATGCCTACTCTTTTGAATGTTTCATCAATATAAGGCTTAACATATTCAGCCCAAACTAATTTATTTATAATATCTGGATGCTATACTTTCTAAGAAACAGTTGTTAATAAGAAATCAATATCTTGTTTATATTCATCTGGCACCTAAATAGTATAAAATAATTTTTCCTATTTATCTTTTTCATACTATTGAAGCGGAGCTAACAAGCTTTCATAGCGTTCTTCTTGAAATAAAGTTACATTAGCAATTTCTTGCTATGCTTTTTTAAATTTTTCTATTTCTTCGTTCGCGGCAATTTCCGCTTTATTTACTCGTTCTTGTGCCTATTCTGTGAATGTTTTCATTCGTAAGTCTAAACTTTCTTTTCTTTCGCGTTCCTATCGTTCAAATTCCGTATCTAATTCAGATTGACGAAATTCTTTTTGCTTAGCAAAATATAAATCTAAATCTTCCTGATTTTGAGCAGTAACTTTTTTATATTCTTCAATAATTGAATAATATTTTTGTTCTGCTTCACGGGCATGTTTGTTCACCTATTCACAATTATAATTTATTGTAGTTAAATTCGCTCGTGCGGTTACTAATTCTTCCTAATATTTATTTAACTCAGATTTATCTATATCCTATTTTTGTTTTAGTTTGTTTAAACAATAAACTATTCCTATAATACATCCAATACAAATAATTCCACAAATTACATAATATGTCACTCCAATCACCTATGCTCTTTTCTTTATACTTTATTATAACATGATTTTTTGAAAAAGTCAAGTATAAAAAGAAAAGAGGACGAGCATTACTACTCGTCCATTTATTATATTTCATCCTTTATATAAAGCCCGCAATGGCATGTCTGTCCAACTTGAATATTTTTTCTAAAATCTTCACAAGGACATTTATATTCTGGCTTACCTTTGCTCTAAAAAATACAAGGACAATATCCATCATTTTCTTTTAATCCTTCAAAAATACAACTACGTATTTCTAAATTTGGTGTTAAATGTTTTTTCATACCAATCTTTCCGCATATTGATTATCAGAGGCCAATTTAACTCCTAATACATCATCATAATGCGGCTCCTAATTCATAATAAATCTTCCCCATTTTATAATGATATTTGGATATTTTTTTAATTTTTCAATATCCTCTTTACATTCATCTCGCTCATATCCAGTATATATCACTATGTCATCATTACATTTTTTCTCTATACGAATAAAATCTATTATTTCATATAGGTCTACAATGCTATCAAAAGGTTCTAATCCTTGAAAACAAAAGCCCTGAGTTAGTGGATTTCCTTCATATAGTTCCCAAATTTTTTCTTTAGTTATTTCTACATCTGGCTCATTTACTAAAGAGCTGTTTTGACAGACTCTCGCACTATTAACCCAATCACATTTAAAAGTACAGGTTGGAAACATCAATGTTAAAGTTGGTTTTTTATAATTAGTACAATCATAATCTAAAATACCTTTAAGCTTCATTAATTGGCTCCCATTGGCGTAATTTAAATTCTTCTTTTCGTTCTTTAGACCAAGATTTGATTGGGGTATAAAAACCAACTATTCTAGTATATTCACAAGCTACGTCTCCACCGCAAACTGGGCATTTTTTTCCATAAAAAGCATGATTATTTTTACAAGTTTGAATTTTAGTATTAAAGGCAAAATATGTTAAGCCTTGATCCGCGATATAATTTACTGCGTTCCATGCCTTTTCAAATGAATCAAATGGAGCATCAATATTTAAATGGGCTATCGAGCCGCCATTACAATAACTATCAAATAAAGAAGCAATACGAATACGCTCTACCATTGTAGTCTTTATTCCTAAAGGTATAAATTGATTCCCGTATAATGGTAGGTCTTTAACTACAGTATCTGGATAAAAGAATTCATCTGCTTTTAACATTTTTGCCGCGGCGGATTCTCCAGGAATTTGTTCTAAGTTTATTTTATAATTTTTATCCGCGGCAAAAGCGTCTTTTGTTCTATGAATAACATCAAAAATTCGTTTCCCAAATAAATCAGCTTTTTCTGTATAAAAAGTATTTCCTAATTCATCTTGCTTAGTATATCCAAAAGTTTTCATAGTTTCATAAATTCCTATAATCCCTACGGTATTATATAAATGTTCAAAATCAACAATACCATGAGTAAAATTAGGAAGTAAGCCTTTTTCTACATTTCTTTCAATAATATGCCTTACAACATCTAGTACTTTACAATCTAATTCTACTAATTCAATAAGACGTCTTAAATAATCTTCTTCATCAGTACATTCTAAAGCTATACGAGCTAAATTAATTGTTGAAACTTTTACAGAGCCTACTTTTAATGCGGTTCCACCAATACTATTAAAATATCCTAGATCTTCAATATTACTTTTTAATCGGCAGCAATTACTTAAAGAATTAACACTATCGTCTATAAATAAATTTGAATCACTCCAAATACGATTATGTTCTATACCCCAGCGAGCAAATTCTTCATCTTCAAATTTGCCATTTTTTCGTAATAAGCTAATGGTTAAAACAGG
>CACXGX010000024.1 GCA_902767365.1 uncultured Erysipelotrichaceae bacterium | reverse complement strand
TAAACTTTAGAAACGAAGACTAATAAAAGGAGGAAGTAGAAATGGCTTACAGAAAATTAGGAAGAGATAATAAACACAGAAGAAGTATGTTAGCAACAATGACTAAACAAGTAGTTAATAATGAAAGTATTACCACTACTGATACTAGAGCTAAAGAAGTTCGTAAGTTCGTTGAAAAAATGATTACTTATGGAAAAAATGGAGATTTAGTTTCAAGACGTAAAGCATTAGCTTTCCTTCAAAATGATACAGTAGCAGTTAAAAAAGTATTCGATGAATTAGCAGTTAGATATGCTACTAGAAATGGTGGATATACTAGAATATTGAAATTAGATGAAAGACGTGGAGATAACGCTTTAACAGCAGTTATTGAATTAGTTAAATAATTAAAATTACTTTGCATTAGCAAAGTTTTTTTATTTGTAGACATATTTTATTATTTGGTCTATAATTATAGTAGAAAGAGGTGGAAAGATGAAAAGTAAAAAAGGTTTAGTTTTTACAATTGTAGCTGCTGTTGTAGTAGTTGTTGCAGTAGTGGTCTTAGCGTTAGTATTATGGCCTAAAAAGTCAAATAAAGAAGTATTTACTGATGCTATAAAAGAAAGTTTTAATATTTCTAAAGCAATTAAAACAACTGATGGAAAGGAAATAAAAGATGTTTTAGCAGATCATATAGTTAAGTTTACTTTTGATGCTGAATTTGGTGAAAACTCTATTTATTCTGAAATCGTTGGAGGAAAAGATGAGTTTTATGGTTTAGTTAAAGCAGTAAGTGAAGGAGAAAAATTTGATGCTGATGCTTTATTAAAAGATAAAAAATTATATTTTAATATTAAAGATGTATTGAAAAAATATTACTATGTTGATGCTGAAAATTTAAATTTTGATGTTTCTAAATCTGATGTTGATTCAGATAAAATATCAAAATATTTAGTAGATTCTTTACTTGATGTTATTGAAAATGATAAAGTAAAGAAAGATAGTGATGAGTTAAATATTAATGGTAGTACATATAAGACTGATAAATACTCTTTTGTATTTACTGGGGCTGATCTTCATAAGGCTTTGGAAAATTTTGTAAAGAAGGTTAAAGAAGATAAAGAAGTACGTTCTCAAATAGAAAAAGCTATTGAAAGTATGGGTGCTAATCAAAAAGTTAATTTAGATGAAGTATTTGATAGTCTTTTAAAAGAATCTGCTGCTTTGAAAGAATTAGGAAATCTATTAACATATTCAGTTCATTTGTATAAAGGTGATGTTATTTCTACTAATATTACAATTTCTATTGATAGTGGATCTATGAAAGTACCTGTATCTTTAGTTATTAATAATATTGAAAAAGATGGAAAGACATATGCTCAATTCTATGTTTCAACAATGGGTCAAAAGATGATTAATGCAGTGATTAATCAAACATCTGATACAACAACTGATTTATCTGTTTCTGTAATGGGATCTGATTATATCACTGGTAAAATAACTAAAACTGATAAGAAACTTACAGCCAAGATTTCTGGAACTGAAAGTTTACCATTAGATTTAGTACTTGATATAGATGCTGATATTGTCGATGATTTAAATATGAATGGTACTATGAAATTAACTATTGATGGAGAAACTGTTAATGTTAATTTTAAATCAGAAGAAGTTAAGAAGATGCCAGAGGTAGATGTTTCAAATAGTGCACCTTATGAAGAAATGTCTGATGAAGAAAAAGAAGCATTAGAAAATATGTTTGGAAGTGTAACACCAAAAAAATATTTGGAATTAGATAAAGACTTCGATGAAGATTTTAGTTGGGAATAAGATTTAGATTTATTATCTAAATCTTTTCTTTTTATTTATGATATAATAGTATCAGGAGGGATAAGTATGAAGGCTTTAATTACAGGAGCGTCTAGTGGAATAGGATACTCAATGGCAAAATATTTAAGTTCACTTGGATATGATTTAATTCTTGTTTCAAGAAATAAAGACAAGTTACAACAAATTCAAAAAGAACTTAAGACTGATGTAAAAATAGTTGTAGCAGATGTTTCTCAAGAATCAATGATAAAAGATTTATATGTATTATGTAAAAATGATAATATCGATGTTTTAATTAATAATGCTGGATTTGGAATGTTTGGTGAATTTAATAGCACTGATTTAAATCGTGAAATGAATATGATAGATGTAAATATTAAAGCAGTTCATATTATTACTAAACTTTTCTTGAAAGAGATGGTTAAAAGAGGATCAGGTCATATTTTAAATGTATCTTCTTCTGCAAGTTTTCAAGCAGGGCCTTTAATGGCAACTTATTATGCAAGTAAAGCATATGTTACTAGATTATCAGTAGCTATAAATGAAGAATTAAGAAGATCTAAAAGCGGTGTTCATGTATCATGTTTGTGTCCAGGGCCTGTTAAAACTAATTTTAATGATGTTGCAAATGTTGAGTTTGCAATGAAGGGTCTTAGTAGTGACTATGTTGCAAAATATGCAATTGATAAGATGCTAAAAAATAAAGTTGTAATTGTTCCTGGTATTAAAATGAAATTTATATTATTTTTTAATAGATTTGTTTCAAATAAATTTGCTGCAAAAATAGTATATAATTTCCAAAAGAAGAAAGAAAAAAGATAATATAAATAAAGAGTAATAATTTACTTTTTATTTTTTATAAATAAGTTTATAATATTTTTTAAATGGTGGTGATTGTATGGGTAATATTATGGATATATTCGATTTATCAATAAAAAGAAATGAAAAAACTTTGTTTTCTAATATATCTTTTTCAGTTTTAGAAAACTCTACAACTGCCATTTTATGTCCTAATAACAGTGGTAAAACATCATTAATTAGAACTTTAAGCGGTATTGATTATCATAATAATGGTAAAATAATAGTAAATAAAATAATATTGAATAAAAATAATTTTAGTAATTATATATTATCTATATCTACTATTTTAGAAGATATTGATAATCAGTTTGTTTGTTATAATGTTGAAGATGAATTAAGATATCCTCTTGAAAATTTAAAATTTTCTAAACGAGAGATAAATAAAATTTTAAGTAAAATAATTACTAATTTAAAATTAAAAAAATTATTAGATAAAAAAATATCTGAATTGTCTTATTTGGAGAAAATAAAAGTTTTGATTGCAGCATCTATTTCTCATTCACCAAAAATAATATTTGTAGATGATATTTTACGCTTTTTAAATTATTATGAAAAAAAAGATGTGATAAAAATATTTAAAATTTTAAATGAGCAATTTAATATAGCTGTATTGTTTACTACTAGTGATTTAAATGATGTTATTGATGTTGATGATGTTATTGTTATAAATGATGGAAAAATTGTTATGCATGATTCTTTTTATAAAATTATTTTAAGAGATAATGAGTTGTCAAAAATTGGATTTAGTATTCCTATTATGATAGATTTATCTCGAAAACTACAATTTTATAATCTTGTTGATAATATCTATTTTGATGCAGATAAGTTGGTGAACAATTTATGGAAATAATATTAAAAAGTTCTTCGACAAATAAAAAAATTAATGTAGATAATTCTATTATTTCTATTCAAACACTAGATAAAAAAATTATTAATAATTTAGTTAATGATTATGGAATAATTCAGATAGATTATTGTGATAATTATTTTATTGGTGAAACAGTATTAGAAGAAATAAATTTATATAATAAATATCCTAATATATCTTTAGTAAGTGAATTGTTAAAAATTTTTAATCTAGATGATAAATTTCTAGATAGAAGTATTTCTTCCTTATCATTAACTGAAAAAATTTATCTAAATATTATAAGAAATATTTCTTCAGATGAAAAAATTATTTTTTTTAAAAATATTTTTTTAGGATTAGATTTAAAAAATATAAAAATGATAATTAAACTTATTAATTTTTTAAAAGAAAATTCTTATATAATTTTTTATTGTAGTGATGATGTTAATAATTTATATAAATACTCTGATTTTTCTATTGTTGCAAATAAAAATATTATTGAATTTGATAAAACTGATTCTATTTATACAAATGTTGAATTTTTAATTGAATATGATTTTGATATACCAACATTGTCTTATATTACTTATAAAGCTTATAAAGAAAAAAACGTTAAATTATTTTATAGTAAAGATGTAAGAGATATCATAAAGGATATATATAAACATGTATAAGATAAATATATTCTTAAAAATCTTTATTCTTTTATTGTCCGTTGTTATTGCTATAATATCTAATAATTATATTGTGCTTTGGTTTTTAATTTCTATATTGTTTTTAATTAATTTATTGTGTAATAATAAAAAACAATTATTAATTAATTTTTTATTAACAATAATTATTACTATTTCTAATAGATTCTATATTTTTTTATTAATATTTAAAATTATTTTTATTTTTAATGTAATATATACTTTTTATGATACTTTACTTACTAAAGAGAAATATTTTTTTATAGAAAAAAATACTAAAAATAAATTTTTTGAAAAAAATTATAATTTTTTTTATAATAAAAATAAAAAAATAATTATAAATAAATATTATAAAATTAGTAATTTAAATTTTGTTACTATTAAAGATTTACAAAGACATTATTTACAATCTAGAATTAGATTTAATGGATATTTTTATAATTATAATAATTTTTATTGGGATAGAATAGATACTTTAATTTTATTGTTTTCTATTATTTTATTTATTATTTTTTTATTAATAGGAAGGTGACTCATGAGATATTTAATTCATTTTTCATATGATGGTACAAATTTTAGTGGATATCAAAAACAACCTGGACATAGATGTGTTGAAAGTGAACTTGAAAAAGCTTTATATAGTATAAATAATTATACGGATACTAAAGTAGTTGGGGCTGGAAGAACTGATAGAGGTGTCCATGCTAATCATCAATGTGCTCATTTTGATTTGAATATTTCTATTACTCCTTATAAACTAAAATGTGCTTTAAATAGTTTGTTACCTGATGATATACATGTTTTTAATGTAGAGGAAGTATCTTGCGATTTTCATGCTAGATATATGGTTAAAGAAAAAAAATATAAATATATTATTAATTGTGGTGAATATAATCCTATAGAAAGAAATTATGTATTTCAATATGGTCATAAACTTGATGTAGAAAAAATGAAAAAAGAAATTACTTCTTTTATTGGAGTGCATGATTTTAAACCTTTTGTATCAGAAGAATCTATTAAAGAAGATTACAATAGAGAAATTTATGATGCATATATTGAAGAAGAAAATGAAAAAATTGTTTTTTATTTTATTGGATCAGGTTTTATGAAATATCAAGTTAGAAATATGGTAGGTATTTTATTTAAAATAGGAAAAGGAAAACTTGATCTTGGAATTGTTAATTCAATTTTTAATGATTTTTCTTTGGCTAAAAATATTACTACTATGAAAAGAGAAGGATTATATTTAGAAGATATTAAATATTAATATGTGGTGAGGTGTTTCTAATATGGATTATAATTATCAAGAACTATCAAGAAAAGCATATTATTTTGGAGGATATGACGTTTATAATTATCCTATTCAGTTAATAAATGGTCCTAAAGATTTTCTTAATTGTATATATGATGTTGAAAAAACTAATGAGGAAATCAGTTATTTATCTTTTGTAATTTTTACTGAAAAACAATATATTTTTTCTTCGACTGGGTGCAATGGTTCTGGTTCTCATAATGTTGCAATAGCAAGAGCTTGGGCAGATATTAACGGATTAGGAAAATTTGGAAATTATAAGGATGTTTCTAATACTTATAAAAATGCTGAAAATAAATTGTTAATGGTTAAATTGTATTGTGAAAGAGGTATTCGTAATGGGGATATAGTTAATTTGTTTGTTTTTCATTGTAGAAGTGACAAAAAAATATCTCAAAAAGAATATGAGTCTGTTATGATTTTTTTAGATGAGTATTCTTATATATTAAAGGAAAAACACTTTAAGTTTAATATATGTGGTAAAGATTGTTCTTTGGAAGATTGTATTCTAAGATTAAAAAGTATGATTGATCCTAATTTAGATTTAAGTGAGATATTGCCTAAAAAAGAAAAAATAATTGGTGTTTTAAATAGTGACGATGAATTAGTAAAAAAATAGAATATTTGGCTTATTTTAATTGACTTTTTGGGAGTTTGCTATTATAATTTATATCGGTACATTTAAATCCCCACATAAGTTTGACCCCGGGAAAGTTGAACTTAAGTAAAAGGAGAAAAAATTATGAATAGTTTTATGCAAAAGAAAGAAACAGTTGACCGTAAATGGTATGTTATTGATGCCCAAGATGCAACACTTGGACGTATTGCTGCAAAAGCAGCACATATGCTTCGTGGTAAGCATAAACCAACTTATACTCCACATATTGATTGTGGTGATTATATTATCATTGTTAATGCTGATAAAGCTCAATTAACTGGTAATAAATTAGAAGATAAGAAATATTATAATCACTCAATGTATACAGGTGGATTAAGAGTAAGAACTGCAAGAGTTATGAAAGAACAATATCCAGTTGAAATGGTTGAAAGAGCTGTAATAGGAATGCTTCCTCATACAAGACTTGGTAGACAAATGGCTAAAAAGTTATTTGTATATACAGGTAGTGAACATCCACATATGGCACAAAAACCAGAAAAAGTGGAAATGTAATAGGGAGGTAAGTTATGGTTAAAGCAAAACAAACTCAAAACATATATTATGGAACTGGAAAAAGAAAAGCAAGTATTGCAAAAGT
>CACXGX010000023.1 GCA_902767365.1 uncultured Erysipelotrichaceae bacterium | reverse complement strand
TTATAAGTAAATGCTAAAGAATTGATTAAATTCCTTGTTTCTTCATTAAAACATTTTTCATTTACCATATTTTTAGGAATACTTGATATTAATAAATCAAAGTCTATTTTTTCATCAATTCTTATAGATCCGACATTCTTTTTTATAACATTATCATTATCAATAAAGACATTTCCACTTGTTACTGTAAAAACATTAGAAAACGTTGCAGTAATATCTGTATAATCTTTTAAATTTATTTTTGGAATTTTAAAATAATTAATTAACTTTTCGAATTCTTTTTTTCCTAAATTATTGTATAAAACAACGCTTAAAATAGGATGAGAGAAAAAATCATTAACAGATAAGGGAGAATATAAAACATAAACATAGTTATTTACATTTTCTTCTTTAACATAAGTTTTTAATAATCCAACTGCTTCTAACTTTTCCCTAGCAATTATAATATCATTTAATTTAAGTTGCATAGTACTTACTAAATGATGATGAGTTTGTTCAATACTCATAAATTCTCTTTTTTCTAAATCATCAATAAGAGTTAAATATAAACTTACGGCAGTGTGACCTATGATTGGTTGATAAAGCATTGTTATCTTTTTTCTGTCTTCATTTGATAATATTGTTTTATTTACAACAATATATGTATCTGCAGGTAATAATTTTCCTAACATATTCCACACCTCCCTAATATTATAATTCGTTAATTATTTTTTCTAATAAGAATTAAAGTTCATATTTATTTTTTATATTTTTTATCTTTATTTTCTATATATTTATCACATTGTTTAATAAAATCTCTTAAAAAATCACTAGTTATGTTATAAACCTCATTCATTGGTGTATTTATATCAAATACTGATACTAATTCAATATTGTTCATCAAGTCTGTCATTTCTCGTTCCCAAACATTAACTGATACAGAATCAATTAATTCTTTTGTATACCAAGAAAATTGAAATTCAGAACTAACCATATTTTCATCTTTAAATATATTTGAAATAAATTTTTCTTTTTCTTTTTTATCATGTAATATTGTTGAAATATAACCAAACCTTTCAAATGAGTAATCCATATCTTCAAAACATTCAATAATTCCTATAATTGTATCATAATATTTACTATGATTTTCACTTTGATAAATCAATGAAACATCAGAAATACCAATTGTTAAATTTATTTTTCCTTGATCAAATACAATTAAAGGTTGATTTGGATTATTCGGATTAAATGGTATAACTGCTGGTTCTCCTAATTGTTCAAATTTATTTTTTAATTTAGCTGCTAGATTTGCACTATCAATGCGAGTTCCTTTACTAAAAAATAATACCAACTGTTTTTCTTCTTTCATAATATCACCAAAAAAAGTATAACATATTTTAGATGAAAAAGAAAACTAATAGAATAATCTATTAGTTATATGTAAATCTCTTGTTTTTTTTCTTTTTTACTTTTGTTCTCTAAATCATATAAAACTACTTTACCGGTTTCTAGTGATTCTTTAACTTTAATCAATCTTTGATTTTTTGATCCTCTAAATTTAATTTCATAGCTTTTTAATTTTAGAACAAAAGGCCCATCAACAAGAATATCAGTTTCTCTCAAGAAACTCATTATATTAGGATCTTTCTTCCCTTTTTCCAATAATTGTTCAAAAGTATAGCCAGTATATGACCAAACATTTAAATGGATGCTATGAGCATATTTGGCAATAGAAGCACATGCTTCTGGCTGTTCAAATGGATCTCCTCCTGAAAAAGTAATACCTACTTCATCATCTAATGAATTTATTTCTTCTTTTATTTTTTCAATATCTTCCAGAAATCCTCCATTAAAATCCCATGTTTCTTCATTATGACAGGATGGGCAATGATGACGGCACCCTTGAGTCCAAATAACTGCTCTAATTCCTTCGCCATCTACTATACTATCCTTTTGTAATTTGCTAGCAAGTCGTATTAACATTATTCGAATGAATGCTTAACCCTATCATGTTCTTCGGCTTGTTTAGCATTGTTAAATCTGTCTACAGTACCAACAAGGTATCCAGTAATTCTTCTAATTCTTTCCAATTTAACTCCTTCTCCTGTAGTCTTTTTTTCTTTTGCTTGTGCTACCTCTACTTCTACTTCTTTTTTCATAATATTCTCCCTCTCCTTCTATCTACCACAGTCACAATCAAGTGATGTGATTTTTTCTAAGCTTACGCCTTCGCCTTCACGACGACCACATTTTGGACAAACGTCCTTAATAATTCCTACATATCCACATACTGGATCTCTATCAACTGGATGGTTTATTGCTCCATAACCAATTCCTGCTTCTTTCATTATTCTTACTACTTTTTCAAATGCTTCAAGATTTTCAGATGTATCTCCATCAAGTTCAATATATGAGATATGTCCTGCATTTGTAAGAGCATGATATGGGGCTTCTAATCCAATTTTCTTCTTTATTGTTATATTGAAATATACTGGAATATGGAATGAGTTAGTATAATAATTTCTATCTGTAACTCCTTTTACTTTTCCGTATATTGCTTTGTCTATATTTATAAATCTTCCAGATAATCCTTCAGCAGGTGTTGCAAGGCATGTGAAATTTAAATTATATTTTTCTGAATATTCATCACATTTTTCTCTCATATGACCTATTATTTTTAATCCAAGTTTTTGAGCTTTTTCACTTTCTCCATGATGTTCACCAATTAAAGCTTTTAAACACTCTGCTAAACCAATGAAACCTATACTTAAAGTTCCATGTTTTAAGACTTTTCTTAATCTATCGCTTGGTTTTAATTTTTCACTATCCATCCATACACCTTGACCAAGTAAGAATGGGAAATTGTATATTCTCTTGTTGCATTGAATTTCAAATCTTTCTAATAATTGATCTTTAACAAGTTCTAGAAGTTCATCAAGTTCTTCAAAGAATCCATCTAAATCAGCTTTATCTCTTTGTTTTAATGCAATACCATGTTTTAATCCAAGTCTTGGTAAGTTAATTGATGTAAATGATAAGTTTCCACGTCCTGGTACTACACTTCTATCTGGATCTACTTTATTAGCAAGTACTCTTGTTCTACATCCCATATATGCAACTTCTGTGGAATAATCTCCTGGTTTATAATATGGAATATTAAATGGTGCATCTATAAATGAGAAGTTAGGGAACAATCTCTTAGCAGATACACGACATGATAATTTAAATAAATCGTAGTTAGGATCTTTTTCATTATAGTTAATTCCTTCTTTTACTTTGAAAATAGAAATTGGGAATATTGGGGTTTCAGAATGACCAAGTCCTGCTTCTACTGCAAGTAAATAATTTTCAATAACCATTCTTCCTTCAAGACTAGTATCTGTTCCAAAGTTAATTGATGAAAATGGAACTTGAGCTCCTGCTCTAGAGTGCATTGTATTTAAATTATGAACAAATGCTTCCATTGCTTGATAAGTAATTCTGTTTGTTTTCTTTAATGCCTTATCAATTGCCATTTCAAATAATCTTTCTAATGTTTCATTTTCTTTTATAAATTTATCAAAATACTCTTTTTTAACACCAATTGTATCTAATTTATCTATTTCTCTTACAAGTATATTCATATTAACAAATGTATCAAATCCAGCATAATCAAGTAAATCTGATAATGTTTGTTTTAATTGTTTTTTAAATGTTAGTAGAACACCTGGAGCCATATAGAAATCAAATGCTGGTATACTTTGTCCACCATGTTGATCATTTTGGTTAGACTGAATTGCTATTGCAGCAAGGGCTGTATAACTCATAATATCTTTTGGTGCTCTTAAATGTCCATGCCCTGTTGAAAAACCATTTTTGAATAGTTTATTTAAATCAATTTGCATACATGTTGTTGTTCCCATAGGCATAAAATCCAAATCATGAATATGAATATCTCCATCATCGTGAGCATCAGCAAATTTCTTTTTCATTAAATATGCTTTTGCAAATTCTTTTGATACTGTTGAACCATATTGAAGCATAGTTCCCATTGCAGTATCTCCGTCAACGTTTGCATTTTCTCTTTTTGTATCATCTTCATGAGCACTTTTTAGTCCTAATCCTTCAAGTGTTTTTAAGAATTTATGTTTCTTTTTATCATCGAAGAACATTTCACGAGATTGAGCACGTCTTTCACGATATTCTTTAAATGATTGGGATACTTCAGCATAACCTTTTTTAGTCATTTCATCTTCAATCATATCTTGAATTTCTTCTATTTTAATTTTATCTTCATCTTTATATTCTTTTGCAATTCTGTTTATGACAGCTTGGAATACTTTTTGCATGTCTTTTTCAGAATATTCTTTACTAGTATCTACATCTTCGTCTGAAACAACGATATTATCAAAACCCTTTTTTATTGCTAAAGCTATTTTGGCAGCATCGAAGTCTACTTTTTTACCACTTCTTTTAACTACTTTTAACTTTTCAAAAATTTCCTCTTTTTCCATTTTATTACCTCTTCATTTTGCTCTATTGATAATTCAATTTTATTACATAAAAAGTATAAGTCAACTACCATTTTTTTATTTTTTTTCAAAATCCTTATAAAATAAGAAAATTAATTTTTTAAAAAAATGTGTAAAGCGTTTTTTTGATTTTTTTAGAAAAAAATAAAATTATATTTCTTTTATTTTCCTTATTTTTAAAGGGTTTTGTTTAAAATGGTATTTTTAATTTTTTAATTTTTTTCAAAAAAATTAAAAAGTCATTTTTCCTAATTTTTATTTTTTTCATTATTTTTTCCTTTATTTTCAAGCATTAAAAAAGAAGTACTCGAACTGTAAAGCACTTCTTTTTTGTTCGTTTAATTTTGTAAAAAAACTTATACATTTTTAGACATCATTTTTTATCTTACAACAACATATAAAATATCAGTTTTAACTATTGTATGCTCATTACCTTTATATGATATTGATTTTGAATAAACAGTTTGATCAAAGTCGTCTATTTGTCCTTTAACATTAGAACTTCCTTTATTTTGACTTCCATCATTTGCATAATATCCTGTAAGCGTTATAGTTTTCGTAGATGTATTACCAAATTCATCTGTTTCTTCATAAGTAGTTTCATATTTAGCTCTTACTCTTGCAATATTCAAAGTTCTTTCATTGATAGTAATAGAATATGATCCAATCGGATTATCTATTGGTTTAAGATCATTTATATCTTCCCCTAGTTTTACCATCTTATCACTTATATCATTGTATTCTACTCCTACCATAGTATGATTAGTCTCATCCACCATTGTTACATAATATTTAAATTTACCATTTTCTTTTGTAATTGCTACATAACAATATTCATCAATTAAATTTCCATAGGCAGTTTTCTCTCCATGTTCAATATTACTTCCTTCTATTTTAGAAAAAGGAATAATAATTGCTTCTCCCTCTTTTGGTTCATATGAAAGTAAATCACTACCCTTCATTGCTCTTGCTGCTTCTGCATATGTTCTTGCCATATCAGTGAATGCTGACTTTCTCGTTCTTTCTATATTTCCTGATATTGCTACAATACCAATACTACTAATAACTCCAATTATTATAATTACTGCTAATATCTCAATTAAAGAAAATCCTTTTTTATTCATATTTCCTCCTATTTATCCAAATGAACATCAAGTTGTGGATAAGGTATTTCAATTTTATTTTTATCAAAAGCTTTTTTAACATTTTCTAATAAATTAAATTTTACAGGCCAAAAATCTTTATTTAAAGTCCATACACGAACAGTAAATTTTAAAGAACTATCAGAATGCTCTGTAAGTCTTACAAATATTTCTTCGTCATGTAATATTAATTCTTCTTTATCTATGACATCATTTATTACTTTCTTTACTTTATCTATATCACTATTATAACTTACTGAGAAGTCAAGACATAATTTTCTTTTTGAATTAGAACTAAAATTCTTAATATTAGTATTTGCTAGTTCTCCATTTGGCATAACTACTCTTGTACAATCTAATGTTTTAAGTATTGTATAAAATATTGTTATTTCTTCAACAGAACCACTTATTCCATTACTTTCAATCCAATCTCCTACTTTAAATGGTTTAAATATTAAAATCATTAAACCACCAACCATATTTGTTAAGCCACCTTGCATAGCAAGACCTACTGCTAAAGATGCTGTTCCAAATAAAGTAATTAAAGATGTCATTGGTATTCCAATATAACCTAAGGCTGTAACGAATACAATACACTTTAAACTGACAGATAAAAAACTAATTAAAAATGTTTGAACACTTTTTTCAAGTTTATTAAAACCTTTTCCCTTTTTTAACAGTTTAATTATTACTTTAACAATTTTAAAACCTATTAATAATATTAAAGCAAATACTATTAATTTAAGACCAAAATCAACTCCACCATCTAATAACTTATCAATAATTTTTTCCATAACTATCTCCTTCTATATTTTATTTTTTTAAATAATTCCATAATTATTAATATTGGTATACTACAAACAAACATTAATAGAACATGAGTAAAAGGAAGACTTTTTGCTTGAAAAATACCTCCTGTAATACTATTTTCCATTACTACAACGTGCAAAAGAATTGAAGAAACAACACTAATAAGTATAAACCAGTTTCTTGATATAGGAATCTTAAAAGTAGATAGTTTTTCGCTTCTACAATTTAAAGCATGTAGATTTTGCATAAATACCATAAGCATCATTACATAACTTCTTGACAAGGCAACATCCATTTCTAATACTTTTACTAAGTATATCCATAATACTAGGACACTTATTCCCATTGTAAGACCTGCAGTTAATACTTCTTGAAACATTAATTTATCAAAAATTGATTCCTTAGGACTTCTTGGTTTTTCATCCATTATTTCTTTTTCTTCTCTTTCAAATGATAAGGACATATCTTGAAGACCATCTGTTACAATATTAAGCCATAATAATTGTACGGCAATTAAAGGTACAGGTAAGCCTAAGAAAATAGATATTGCAAAGAAAAACACTTCAGAAAGACCGCAAGACAATAATAAGTAAACAACTTTTCTTATATTACTATAAGCATTTCTTCCTTCTTCAATTCCAGATACAATTGACATAAAATCATCATCTACAATAATCATTTTACTTGTTTCTTTTGCTACATCAGTTCCACTTCCCATAGCAATACCAATATTTGCAGACTTAATAGCAGGAGCGTCATTAACACCATCGCCAGTTACTGCAACAAACTCTCCTTGTCTTTTTAAAGAGTTAACTATTTCCAGTTTTTGTAAAGGAGTAACTCTTGTAAAAACTTTAATATTTTTAACATATTTATCAAATTCTTTTTCACCCATTGCAAGACGTTTTTCAATCTCATCTCCAGTTGAAACATGATCTAGACTATCACAAATACCTAGCTCTTTTGCAATAGAAAATGCTGTCAAAGGATGATCTCCAGTAACCATAATAACCTTAATGCCAGCTTTCTTACACCTTTTAACCGAATCTATTGTTTCTTTTCTAATAGGATCAATAAATGCTACTAAGCCAACAAAAATCATTTTAGGGATATCAGAATCTGTTAACTCTTTAGATTTAGGTATTTCATCTAATTTTCTAGATTTAGCAAGGGCAATTACTCTATATCCATCACATGCTAAGGAATCATTTTGTTTAACTATTTCTCCAATATTTAAATTAGATATTTTACCTCCAACGTACATTGATTCACAAAAAGATAATACAGTCTCGAGAGAGCCTTTTATGGTACAATAGTTGCTATCTTCTTCACGATAAAATGCTGCTGAATATTTTTTTTCTGATTCATATGGTATATTTTTTAACATTTTATATGATTTACCAATATTTAATTTTTCACCTAAAGAAAGGAAGGCTATATCAATCGAGTCACCACTACTTTCCCATTTATTACCAACTTTTTGTAATGTGGCTTCATTATTAATGACACCAAGTTTAGCTATTTTAATTGCATCAGCAATATTAGAGTTATTTATTTCTAATACCTTTCCTTCTCCGTTATAACCTATTCCTTCTATATCAAAAGAAGAGCCATCAGCAAGTATGATTTTTTTTGCAGTTTGTTCATTAACTGTAAGTGTTCCTGTTTTATCGCTTGCTATTACAGTACAACTACCTAAACTTTCAACTGAATTTAATTTTTTTACTATAACACTTCTTTTTGCCATTCTTCTTGAACCAATTGTTAAGGCAAGAGTTAATGCTAAAGGAAGACCTTCAGGCATAGCAGAAACTGATAAGGCTACAACCGAAATAAATACATCTTCTATTCGTTCTCCTTTTATAAGCATTATCATTGTTATTAATATAGCTACTACTAATACAAGTATTGTAATTTGTTTAGATAACTTTTCTATTCTTATTGTTAAAGGAGATTTTTCTTGTTTTGTTTCTACAACTTTACTTGAAATTTTACCTATTTCAGTATTAATTCCTGTTTCAACAACAATGCAGGTAGCACGTCCTGTAACAACAGATGTGCCACCAAAAGCCATATTTGCTCTATCTGATAGTCCAACATTTGCCATTATTGTTTCTTCACTTTTTTGAGCTGCTACTGACTCACCTGTAAGAATGGATTCATCTATTGTTAAATTATATGATTCAATTATTCTTAAATCTCCTGATACTTTATCTCCTGACTCTAAAAGAACAATATCTCCAACAACTAAATCAGCAGAATCAATTATTTTTTGTTTACCATCTCTTATAACTTTTGATTTTACTTTAATTAATTTTTGTAGTCCTTCAGCTTCTTTATCAGCATTCCATTCCTGTAATGTTCCTACAATTGCATCGACAAGGACTATTATTAATATTGCTATTCCATCAACAATTTCTCCTGCAATAAAGGAAAATATTGCTGCAAAAATCATTACTATTACAATAGCACTATAAAATTGAGATAAAAATATTTTAAGGAAACTATCCTTTTTTTCTTTTGGTAAAATATTTCTTCCATATTTATCTAATTTTTCTTTAACTTGGGAAGAAGTTAAACCGTTTTTATTACTACCTGTAAGATCGTAAATATTTTCTATATCTAAAGAATGCCAATTATTCATTTTATCACCTATATTAAATTATAACATAAAAAAAAGAGCGTGGCTCTTAATTTATCAAAAACAACTTTAAGCGTTATATCCTTGATTAAGTAACTCGTTAGCTCTTTCTTCGATCTTCTTATCAGCACCTTCATAAGCTGATGCTGTATTGTCTAAGAATGTTGCATAGTTATTAATTGCAGTATAAAAATCTGAGAATTTAGCAGATAAGCTAACATATCTAGCTCTTAGGTTTTCTGCTGCTGAACTTTCCCATGATGCTGCAGTTCCATTAATAGTTTGAGTTGCTTCATCTAATGTAGTGCTCATGTCGTTAACATCTTTTCTAAGTGTTGCAGCTGCGTTACGTAATTCAACTGAGTTTACTTGCATTCCATCCATTTAATATTCCTCCTTTAAAAAATATATTATAGGTTGCTTGCTTGAGCAGCAATCTCTGCTTGTAGTTTTTCTAAACTGTTAGCAGTTTCTTGTAAAAATACACCATAATTACCAATAACTTGTCCTAAAGCATTGATATTTTCCTTATAACTATTTACAGTGTTTGCAAATTGTGCATTATCAGATCCTTGCCAATTTGCTTGTAAATTGTCTACTGTATCGTATAGACTCTTAACTGATCCAAGATAAGACTCAGCATTAGCTACTAAATTCTTTCCTGCAGTTCTAATTTCTTCTGGGCTTGCCTTTAAAACCATTTATATTCACCTCCTCGAATATATATAAATAGGTAGTACATTAGCCTCACTATTCTTATGTATTAATCGTAGTATATTTTTTTAGTTTTGTCAATTTATTTATAAATTATGTAACACTTTTTTACATTTTACAATTATTTTATTATTGCTTATTATTTATTTCTTTAAGATGTTCAGTTAGCTCTTTTTTAAATGCAATTTCTTCTTCATCTACAAAACCTTTAAAGAACACTTTATCTATTTGATCGTGGTTGAAAACACATACTTGATTGTAATTTAAGAATCCTTCTGGATACATGCATCCACTATAATCAAATACGGTTTCACCTGTTTCTGGTGACATACTTGCAAAACCAGTAATCATTATCCTTTTCTCTGCATTTTTTAAAATTACAACAGTTCCTATAGGTAAGTATTTTTCTCCATTTTCTAACATATCTATAATCCTCCTCTTTATCTATTATTAATTTAATTATTTTTTATTTATTTGCAACGTCGTCTATTAATCCTGATATAATTCCACCAGTTCGTTGTAGTGCTTGACTTTGATTAAATGTTCCTGCTGCATTTCCCATGACAGGTGGTTTTACAAGCACATCCAATGCATTATATGTTGTATCAACAGCAGTATACTCTGCTGTATTAACTTGGCTACCTGCAGCATTAAATGTATTTAAACTATTTCCATAATTATTACCTAATAAATTTCTTTGGCCAATAGTAAATGCAGGATCACCAGCGTTTGCAGGTTTTACTGAAGCTGGTAATTGACTATATGCTGCATCTCTTGCAGCAATATTTGCAGGTGTAGGATTTGTTATACTTGTTTGATTTGCAGTATTATATGCACTAACAAGTGAATCAGTTTGAATTGGTGTTATGACTTTGTCTCCTAAACTTAGACCTGTTTTCATATCTGGTGGTAAATTGTTCCAACTAGTTTCTATATTATCATGCAAAGTGCCAGTATTAGGTCTACCAGCAGCATCCCATGCTGTTAGATCTGTACCATATCTTCCACCTAGCATATTTCTATCACTCAATGTATATGCAAGATCACCAGAATTTGCAGGTTTTACTGAAGCAGGTAAATTGTTATATGCTGCATCTCTAGCTGCAGCATTTGCAGGTGTTGGATTTGTTATATTTCTTTGATTTGCAGTATTATATGCTTTAACAAGTGAATCTTGTTTTCCTGGTGTCATTACTTGATCTCCTATATTTAAACCTGTTTTCATGTCAGCTGGTAATTTATCCCATTCAGTTTTCATTGCAGTGTATTCATTTGTATTAACTTGTCTTCCAGTAGCATCCCAGTTATTAACAGCTGTTCTATAATTATTTAATTCTTTTCTATTTACTACTGAAGCGGCTCTAAATGTACTCCATTTATCAATTCCTTCAAAAGGTTTAGCTACATTTTTTACAAAATTCCTATTTGATAACCAGCTAGTTACTTTACCAACACCTCTAACAGGTGATCCTAATATACTTCCTATCTTTGTTCCTAATGGTTTTGATCCCCATCCAGCACCAAATTTTGTTGCTCCTGCTCTATATACTCTAGCAACTATATTTGAAGAAGTGTTAGCCCAATTACTAATAGGTTGAGAATATTTGCTTGCTACGGCACCAAGAAGTTTTCCTACTCCAAGAGATGCTGTTCCAGACAAAAGTCCTAATCCGGTTGCAGCAAAAATATTATTTCCTCTTTGTAGACTATTTTCAGAAGTATTTCCACCAATTGCAGCTGATGATAATATTGCTCCACCTGGTACTGCCCATAAAGCACCATGGGCTACAACATTACCAACGATACTTCCGACTTTTTTACCTCCTGAGCTATCATAATCAGAACTTGTAACTCCGGTTAATCCGCTTGTTAGATCTACTAATCCTTTAGTAGCTCCTCCAACTAAATCATTTTTAACAAAGCCACTAATACTGTCACTTAAACCAGAGAAGAATCTTTGTCCTCCATTCCATCCAAGCCATCCTGTGACTGTACCTAATAATGAAGATACTCCAGAAACAATTGTTCCACCGAAGTCTACTATTCCTTCAGCTACTTTTCCAACTGATTCTACAGCTCCTACTACTCCACAACCAAGTCCTTGTAATAT
>CACXGX010000022.1 GCA_902767365.1 uncultured Erysipelotrichaceae bacterium | reverse complement strand
TAAGTAAGATCCCTGAAAGACTATCAGGTTGATAGGTTGGAAATGGAAGCATAGCGATATGTTGAGTTGACCAATACTAATAGATCGAGGATTTAATCATATTTGTTATTATTTGATTAGATCAAAACACATTATCTAAGTTTTCAGAGAATTATTTCTCATAATTTTGTTGGTAACAATAGCTAAGTGGAAATACCTGTTCCCATCTCGAACACAGAAGTCAAGCACTTAAACGCCGAAGATAGTGAATGCGAAAATAGGAAGTTGCCAACAATTTTTTTTTATGTCCGATTTTTATCGGATTTTTATATTTTACTAATTATTTTGCTAATTTTACACAAAATATAATATAAAAAAACATAAAAGTATTGGAGTAACTATTTATATTTGTTATAATTATTTTGGTGATAGAAATGGATTATAGAATAACAACAAGAGATGAAAGTGAGACAATTCATATTGCCCAAAATCTCGAGTCAGAAAAATTTGAAAATATGATTATTTGCTTAGAAGGAGATCTTGGTAGTGGAAAAACAATTTTTACTAAGGGATTTGCTCAAGCTTTAGGAATAGAAGAAAATATTACTTCGCCTACTTTTAACATAATTAAGGAGTATCTAAATGGAGAAATGCCATTATATCATATGGATGTATATCGTTTAGATGGAAAAATTGAAGGTACAGGTATTGAAGATTACTTTACTAAAGGTGGAATAGTAATTATAGAATGGGCAGATTTAATAAAAAATTATTTGCCTGAAGAAAGATTAGATATAAAATTTAAAATAATAGATGAAGAAACAAGAGCATTAATATTTATTCCTCATGGACAACAATACGAAGAAATATGTGAGGCAATATTATGACAATACTATATCTAGATACTTCATCTAGTTTTTTATATACTGCAATCAAAAAAGACGATGAAATTATTGCAGAAATTAAAGAAAAACTAGATAACAATTTGTCAAAGTTTGCTTTATCTAGAATAGAAGGTATGTTTAAAATAAAAAACATTTCATATGATGAAATTGATAAAATTATTGTAGTAAATGGTCCAGGGTCTTTTACAGGTATTAGAATAGGATTAACAATTGCTAAAACACTAGCATGGGCAAAAAAAATATCGATTGTTACCATTTCTAGTTTGGAAGCAATGGCATTATCAGCAGATTCTAGTCATAATTATATAGTACCTGCCATTGATGCAAGAAGAAACTTTTTGTATGCTTCAATATATGATAACAAAAATAAAAGTTTTATAATGAATGAAAAGTATATTTCAATAGATACTTTAAATGTAGCTCTAGGAAATCTTTATGGAGATGTTGTTTTTATAACAAATGATAAATTGGATATTAACTATGATATCGAACCATATGATCCAAAAATAGACGTGCTAATTGATAAATTTAAAGATAGAGAGGCAATAAATCCTCATTCAATTGATGCTAACTATTTAAAATTAACAGAAGCAGAAGAAAAAAAATTAAAAGAGGATTAAAATGATTGTTGAAATTGATAAAAATGATTCTAATTTAATTGAAAAATTAGAGATTAGTTTTAATAATTATTTTAATAAAAATAAAATTAATGAAGATTTAAAAAATAATATTTTTTCAAAATATTGTATTTATAAAGATAATAATGATATTATTGGATTTATCAATTATTATGACTTATATGATAGATTTGAAATAGCATACATAGAGGTAAAAGAAGAATGTAGAAATAGATTAATAGGATCAAAACTTTTAAATTTTATAATAGAAAAAGGAATGAATAAAAATATTAATAATATCACACTAGAAGTAAATATTAATAATATTAATGCTATTAAACTTTATACAAAATTTAATTTTAAGGTAGTAACCAAAAGAAAAGGGTATTATGATGGTATCGATGCCTATCTAATGGAAAGAAAGATGATGTAAATGAAAGATATGTATATACTTGCAATAGAAAGCAGTTGTGATGAAACTAGTTGTGCCATTGTTAAAAATGGTAGTGTTGATATATCTACAGTTATTTTAAGTCAAATTGATATACACACTAATTTTGGTGGAGTTGTTCCTGAAATTGCAAGTAGACAACACTTAAAAAATATAACAATGGTTATTGAGGAATGTTTGAATAAAGCAAAAATGACTATGGATGAAATCGATGCCATCGCAGTAACATATGGACCGGGTTTAATTGGATCTTTACTTGTAGGAGTTGAAGCCGCAAAAATGCTTTCATCAATCTATAATAAACCATTAATTCCAGTACATCATATAGCAGGACATATTTATGCAAATAATTTAAATAAGAGAATGGAGTTTCCATTAATTGCACTTGTTGTTAGTGGAGGACATACCGAATTAATATATATGAAAGATGAATATACTTTTGAAAAAATAGGTGGTACTCTAGACGATGCAGTTGGAGAAAGTTATGATAAAGTAGCAAGAGTTATAGGTGTTGGTTATCCAGGTGGACCTATCCTTGATAAAATGGCTAAAGTAGGAATTCACGAGTATAATTTACCAATACCATTAAATGATGAAAGTTATAATTTCAGTTTTAGCGGACTCAAAAGCGCAGTAATAAATTTAGCCCATAATTATGAGCAAAAAGGTATTAAAATAAATAAAGACAATCTTGCAAAATCTTTTCAGGATGTTGTTGTTGAAGTAATAACAAAGAAAACACTTAAAGCATTAAAAGATAAAAATGTGAAAAGATTAATAATTGCTGGAGGAGTTGCAGCTAATAGTGGAATAAGAGAGGGTTTAAAAAAAATTTGTGAAGAAAATGCAATTGAATGTAGTTATCCTGATTTAAAGTATTGTACTGACAATGCAACAATGATTGGGGCAGCAGGATATTATGCTTACAAAAAAGGAATAGTTGCTGATTCAACACTTAATGCGGTATCGAGCACAAATTTGACATAGGAGGAGATTGGTTTATGGATGATAAAAAAACAAAGAATGCATCAAAAAGAATAAATATAAAAAATAAAAAAGTAGCAACAAAGGTATTATCCAAGACAAATAATAATAAAACAAAGAAATCTTCACCTAAAAAGCCACAAAAAGATGAAAAAAAAGAAATAAAACAAGAAATTAAAAAGGAAGACAAACAAAAAGTACAAAAAAAGAAGATAGTAAAAGAAGAAAAAGCTAAAAAAATAGTAAAGAAAAAGCCAACAAAACAAGAAATAGAAAAAAATAAATTATTAATACCTAAGCAATGGCAAAATATAAAAACCAATTCTAAAGTAACTAAAATAAAAAATAGCAATGAAAATAAGCTTGGAGGATTAAAGGGTTCTATATTTGAAGAAATAGATGAGAATGCCTATCAAATTAATAAAAAGAAAAATAGAGAGAATTTAAAAAAGACAGCAATAATATCAATAATAATTATTGCATTAATAGCAACAATAATAATAGTTTTACTAAAATATAATAATGATATTACAGAAAAACTAAAAAAATATGATATTTTCTCTATAGGTGATAAAGTTACATTGCAAGATGGGTCACTATGGTATGTAGTTGCTGATTCAAAAGATACTGAATCAACAGTAAAAATAATTAGTGATACTATACTAGATTTGGACAAAAATGATGTTAAAGATTCTAAAGACAGGAAAAAGTATCACGAACAAGGATTAGATACATACGATGTCAAAGATGAAAATAGTGTTGCTTATTTTTTAAATAACGAGTATAAGCAAGAAGAGGAAGAAAAAGTAGGAAAAATTGAGGAAGTAAATCTTTTAACTTCAAAAGAATATGTAAAAATAAGAGAAAGAATGGGATTTGGTTATGAATGGTCCGAAGGGAACTGGTTAGCGAATAAAGATTTAAACTCATGGTGGATTATATCTTCTCAAAATGAAAAAGTATATGTCGTAACATATAAAGGTACATATAAATTAACAAAACCTGGTTCAGTTAATTTTATAAGACCTGTTATTACTATTAAAAAAGAGCAAATTACAAAAGTATCTGAACAAGAAGAATCAAATTTATTAAGAAATATCGATGAATTTTTAAAAAATAAAAATAAGGACTAGACAAATCTAGTCTTTTAATGTATATTCTTAAATGACGTTTTTAATTTGCTTATATTTTTATTTTAGCGAACCGAAGAAAAAGTTCGCCTTTTTGCATTACAGAAAGAGGAGGGAAGAATGAATTTATCAGAAAAAGAAATTGAAAAAGAAAAAACATATTTGAATTATAGCTTAAAAGTAATAAGAAACAAAATTTCAGATTTAGGACAAGTATTGTATGACAGAGAAGAAAAAGTGTTAGAGTTCAAAAAGTTTATTTGGGATTCGAGAAGTGATATGGATCCTACAGAAATGAAGACACTTATGAATGCTAGTGATTTAGAAGTAACATTAATGGGTTACAAAGGTAATTACTTACAAAAACTATATAAAATCCAAAATAAACCATATTTTGGGTCAATCACTTTTAAAGACAAAAATGGAGAAAATAAAATATATATAGGTATTACGCATGTTGAGGATGAAGAAAATGATAAATATTTAATTCATGATTGGCGTGCTCCTATTTGTTCTATGTTTTATGATTATGAACTTGGAAAAGCAGAATATCTAGCACCAGAAGGATTGATTAAAGGAGAAATTACAAACAAAAGACAATTTACAATAAAAAATGGTAATTTAATAAGAGTATTTGATAATGATATAAATATTGATGATGAATTATTACAAGAAGTATTAACAGGTGAATCAAGTGAAAAAATGAAAAACATTGTTAATACTATTCAACAAGAACAAAATACTATAATTAGAAATGTAACAGATCCTAATTTGATAGTGCAAGGAATAGCTGGTAGTGGAAAAACTTCAGTAGCATTACATAGAATAGCTTTCTTACTTTATAAAATAAAAAACTTAAATTCAAATAATGTTTTGATTTTTTCTCCAAATAATATTTTTACTGAATATATTTCAAATGTTTTACCAGAACTTGGAGAAGCTAATACATTACAAACAACTTTTAATAGTTTTTTAGAAACAAATTTAAATGAATTTAGACATGTAGAATCATTTACAGAATTTGTAGAAAGATACTATAAATATGAAGAAAAAAATATTGAACTGGTTAGGTATAAGCAAAGCAATGAAGTAATAAGCGCAATTGAAGGATATATTAATAGATTATTAAAAAATCTTTGCTTTAAGGAAGATATTATAACAAGGGACTATGAAATAACAAAAGAAGAATTAAATGAACTGTTAAAAAATAGATATTCAAAACTACTATTAGTAGAAAGAATAGATCATATAGCAGATAAAATGTGTAATGATTTTTATAGAGGAAAACATAAAGAAAAAAAAGTAATATTATCTAAATTATTAAAGAATTTAAGTACTAAAATAGATTATAAAGAAATATTTAAAAACTTCTTTTATAGCCCTGAATTTATAGAATCATATAAAGGACATATTAATGACAAAGAAATCAAAGAATCGATTAATACAAAGAATATTAAATATGAAGATGCTTGTTTATTTGTATATATAAAAGGACTACTTGAAGGGTTTAGTTATAGAGGTCTAATAGAAGAAGTTGTAATTGATGAAGCTCAAGATTATAACTTACTTCAATGCAAATTAATCAGGACAATCTTCAAAAAAAGTAATTTTACAATTTTAGGAGATATAAATCAAACAGTAAATCCATATTACAAATATGATTCACTTGAAGAATTAAAAGATATTTTTAATGGAAGTGTTTATTTAGAATTAACAAAAACATATCGTTCATCTCCTGAAATAATAGAACATACAAATAAAATACTTGGACTTACACATGTATCTGCAATTAGAAGAGACAATAATAGACCAGTTTTATTTAGAGAAGAAAAAAATAACTTAAAGGAATTACTATTAAATGATATAGAACAGTCAAAAAGAGATAATTTATCAATAGCGATAATTACTAAAACTGATGAAGAGGCAGAAAAAATATATAGATTAATAAAAGAAGAAGAACCTGAAATAAATTTAATTTTATCTTCATCAAAAGAATTTAGTAAAAAAATGATAATTATTCCTTCATATATTGCTAAAGGTCTTGAATTTGATGAAACAATAGTTTATACCTCAATTGATAATAAATATAAAGATGAAGAAAAATATTTATATTATGTAGCATGTACAAGAGCTCAACATCAGTTGATAATTTATAACCAATAATAATATTTAGTTATTTAAAGAAAATATATAATTAGAAACTATAATATTGAAATATTATAAAAACTTTAATTATATATATAAAATATTAAAAAATATCTAGTCAATCTGGATATTTTTCTTATAAAAAAAGAACAAAATTATAATTATTATGATATAATTACTATGGTGAGAATATGAGGGATAAACAATTTAAAAATTTAGATGAACAAATGGAAATATTTAAATATAAAGGGATGACAATAGAAGATGAAAAATATGCAAAAGATGTTTTGCTAAGAGAAAACTACTTTTTTTTAAGTGGATATAGACATCTTTTTATGCAAAAAGATAATCCAAAACATTATATTGAAGGTACTACTTTTGAAGAACTTTATAGTTTATTTCTATTTGATAGACAATTTAGAAACTTAATATTTAAGAATTTATTAATTGTTGAAAATAATGCTAAATCTATATTCTCTTACCAATTGTCAAAGAAATATGGATATAAAGAAAGTGATTATTTAAGACCTGTAAACTTTGATATGTCTCCAGAAAAAAGCAGACAAGTAAATGACTTAATTAAGAAAATGAAAAGACAAATAAGAGTAAATGGAAGTCAACATAGTGCAACAATGCACTACTTAAATAATTATGGATATATTCCACTGTGGGTATTGGTAAAAGTTTTATCATTTGGAATAATAAGTGAATTTTTTACTATACTAAAACAAGAAGATAAAATTGCTATTTCAAAAATATATAATATAGATATTGAAAATTTATCAAATTATTTATCAATCCTAGCAAACTATAGAAATGTATGTGCCCATGAAGATATATTGTATGATAATAAAACGCAAAGAAGTATAAATAATACAGTTTATCATACACTTTTAGGAATAGAAAAAGTAGATGGGGAATATACAAAAGGTAAAAATGATTTATTTGCTTTATTGATAATATTAAGGCAAGTATTATCCAATGAAGACGTTAAAAATTTAATATTAGAACTTGATAGATTAATAGAAAATCTAAAATATAATTTACATTCTATAGAAATAGAAAAGGTATTAGAAAGAATGGGATTTCCAAATAATTGGAAAGAAATTGCTAACATAGAAAAGAGGCCATATAATGAAGAATAAGTTTTTAACAATTGTAGCAGTAATTCTTGCATTTGTAGCAGGAGTAGAATTATCTTTTATAGTTATGAAAGATAATAATAAAGAAAAAAATAATGAAGAAAAATCAATGACATATAATAGTTGCTCAAATTGTATGAGTGGAACTATGGTTATTGAAAATGGTGGATTAACACAAACAGTAAATAAAATCTATGATTCTGTTGTTATGATTAAAAGTTTTAAAAAAAATACTTTAGCTGGATCTGGAAGTGGATTTGTTTATAAAGTAGATGATAAATATGGTTACATAATGACAAATCAACATGTAGTAGAAGGAGCAACTAAAGCCAATGCTAAATTTACAAGTGGTGAAGAAGTAGAAGTAGAAATACTTGGTGGAGATAAATATATTGATATAGCAGTATTAAGAGTACCAGTGAAAAATGTCATATCAGTTGCTAAAATTGGTTCATCAAAAGATTTAAAATTAGGTGAAACAGTTATTGCAATTGGAACTCCAATAGATGAAGAATATTATAATACCGTAACTGGTGGACATATTTCTGGATTAAATAGAAAAGTAACAGTAAGTATTGATTCTAAAAATGATTGGGTACAAGATGTAATACAAATTGATGCAGCATTAAATCCAGGAAATAGCGGTGGAGCTTTAGTAAACGTTAATGGAGAAATAATTGGTGTACCATCTCTTAAATTGATTAATGATAGCATTGAGGGAATGGGATTTGCCATTAAAATAGAAGATGCTATGAAACATATTGATGACCTAGAAAATGGAAGAAAGATTGAAAGACCATTATTGGGAATTACTCATGTAAATGTAACTGAATCATCAATTTTAAGAGAATATAATGTTTCAGTAGATTCTGAAATAAAAGAAGGAATAGCAATATTAGAAGTAATTAAAGATTCATCTGCTGATAAAGCTGGACTACAAAAAGGTGATGTAATAATAGCATTAGATGATAGTAAGGTTACAAATACAGCATATTTAAGATATTTATTATATCAACATAATGTAGGAGATAAAATAAAACTAACATATATTAGAGGAAAAGATACAAAAACAACAGAAGTTACATTAAGCCAATATGCAGAATAAAAGGAACTAATCAAGTTCCTTTTAAATTTCACTATTTTATTTGTTATTATACATGGTATAATTTAAAAGGAGATGATAATATGGAATTTGTTGAGTTAACAGATAAAGAATACGATTCATTTGTAAAAGGTCATATTCAAGAATCATACATGCAATCTTTAGATTTAAAAAAATTTAAGAATAATAACAATATAAAATGCTTTATTGTTGGGATAAAAGAGAAGAAAAAAGTACTTGCAGCAACCCTTATGTATTCCATAGGGTCATTCTTTGGTAAAAAAAGATTTTATTCATCTCGTGGATTTATTATAGATTATAGTAATAAAGAATTATTAACATTTTTTGTGGATAATTTAAAAAAATATATAAAAGAACATAATGGTATGTCAATAACTATAGATCCAAACATAATATATAGAGTTAGATCATCTAATGGGGAAATAATTGATGACAAAACTAATGATGAAGTAATAGACAATTTAAAAAAGAACGGTTTTGTTCATTTTGGATTTAATAAGTATTTTGAAACAATGCAAGTAAGATGGGTTTATAGACTTAAACTTGATAAAGCATATGAAGAATTAAAAAATGGTTTTATTAAATCAACCAGAAAGAATATAGAAGCAACTCATAATAATGGAGTGCAAATTAGAATAGGTAGTTTAGAAGATATAAAAAGTTTATCAACTATTTTTAAAGAAACAGCTGAACGTGATGAATTTAATACTAAAAGCTACGAATATTATAAAAGTATGGTTGAAAGTATGCCTAATAATGTTAAAGTATATATGGCTTATATAGATCCTAAATTAAGATTAAAACAAACTGAAAATAAACTTAAAGAAGAAGAAAAGAATAATGAAGAAATAAATAAAAAGATGAAAACAGATATGGTTGGTAACAAACTTAGAACTAAAAAAGAAATATCAGATAACCTATTATTAAAATATAAGGAAGAAATTAAAGAAACAAAAGAAATGATTAAAGATCATCCAAACGGTGTAGATATAGGAGCATTAATATCTGTTAAATCAGGAACGGATTATATATCACTAAGTAGTGGGACTTTAACAAATTATAAAAAGTATTATCCAAAATATGCTTTATATGATGCTCATATAGAGGATGCTTACAAAATGGGTTATAAATATGTTAATTTTTATGGAATAGCAGGAGATTTTGACCCTAATAATAAGTATTATGGAATATATGAGTTTAAGAAAGGTTTCAATGGAAATGTAGTAGAATATATTGGAGAATTTACTTTAGGAGTAGGATTTACTTATAAATTATTTACGACTTTAAAAAAGTTAAAAAAAATTATAAAAAAATAATGTTATCTACAATTAGAGAAAATCAAACATTGATCTAGAAAGAAATCATAATTATTAGATTGTACAAAAGAAAAAATAAATATAAAATAAAAAAATAAGCTTATCTTAAAGCTTATTTTTCTTTTTACTTCTCATTTTAGCAAGTTTTCTTCTTATAGGTATCAATATGTTAAATAATTTATAAGTGAACTTTTTAAATACATAATCAAATTCTCCAATAAATTCTGTATACTCTCCACCTAATCTTTTCTTAAATAACCATATTCCATATTCTGGATCATCCTGCATAGGGTTAAATGATGTACCAAAGAAATCTATCGTTTTATATCCTTCATTAACAGCATCTTTAATTATTTCAAAATATATTAAGTAATTAGAATTCATACTTCTTAAAAGTGAACTATTTCCACCATGTATAGTCCATACTTTATCACCATATTTTGCAGTAATAATTGAAGATAAAACATATTTTTCTTCTTTAACTTCATTTACTTCATCTATTAATTTAACAAGTTTATCAATCTGATTTTGTAATTCTTTCTTTTTATTATCACTAGTTAAATTTTCTTGATTCTTTTTTAAGTCATCAAGATTGTTATTTAGTACATTAAGTGTCTTCTTTTTGTTTAAGTAAACAATATAAATATCCCCATGACCATCTTTATGTAAGTCTTTATAAAAGTTTAAATAATATTCTTTTGAGTAAATAGAAATATCTTCTCTTTCAGCAGTTTCTTGCATAGTTTTATAAAAATCTTCAACATACTTTTCATCATTTTTATATACTTCTAATTCATAAGGATTTCCCTTATTAATAACCTTTTTGGTAGTTGAATGAAAGTTATTTTTTATTGATTCTAGTCCTTGTGATAGATCAAGCCTAAAAGTGTATCTTGGTTGATTATGCTCAAATGCTTTGTTAAATCCTAAATGTTTATATCCAATACTTTTTAAGTAATCTACAAGTTCAAAATTATCAATTCCTTCAATTTTATTTCCGTCTAAGTCTAATGTTTCAAGTTTTACATCTGGATCTATTTTTAAAAATAAAGCCTTCTTTTTTTTAGCAAATTTCTTTATTCCTTCAGTTAACTCTTTTATTACTTCATGATTACTATAGTCACAAACAAATCCACGAGGTGAATAAAAATAAGAGTAACCCATTGGCATACTTCTTTGTAGTAACAGAGCAGTTGCAACAAGTTTATTTTTGTCATCTAATAATCCTACATAGTATGGACTTGTATGTTTATTTACTTTACAAAATTCACCCCAAGAAGTACTTTGTAAGAAATGTGATTTAGTTTTATGGCTACTTACAAACTTTTCATATTTATCTTTTTCAATATTTTCAACAAATTTCATATAAATCATCATCCTTAATAATAAAAGTATAAGCAATTACAAGATAAAAGTCAAACAAGTACTATTGACTACATTTTAACTGGGTATTACAATTATAATGGTGATAAAATGAAGAAAGTATTTATGATTGTTTTACTATTAACTTCGATAATATGTTCATATATCGGCATAAATAAATATATCGAATATAATGGTAAAAAAACAGAAAAAAACAATATTGAAAAAATTGAAAATGAAATAAAAGAAGTAGAAGTAAAAATAAGTGAAAAAAAAGAAGAAGTTAATAAAGCAAAAGAAGATAATAAAGAAATATTGAAAGAAGTAGAAATATGGCAAGAAAAAGTAAAAAAAGTGAAATCATATTTATCATAGTTATAGTTATATTACTAACAGCACTAGGGTTAGGAATATTTTCATACTTTTACTTTGATAAAAAAATAGAAGAAAAAGAAAAAAATAATAAGAAAATAATAACTGAAACACAATCAAAAGAAGAAATACTTAAATCAAAAGAAGAAGAAATGATTATATTACAAAATGAATTAGATGAATATAATAATTTAGATAAAAAGATTGAAGATTTAAAAAAAGAATATTATTCATCAATTAAAGATTTGGAAGATGCAATAATAAGTGGAAAAAGCAATAAAAAGATAGCTTATCTTACATTTGATGATGGACCATATTACAATACATATAAAGTACTTGATATACTTGACAAATATAATGTTAAAGCAACATTTTTTACAACAAGTATTAATGGAGAAAATTGTTATGATAAAAAGAGTGAAAAGTGCTATCCATTATATAAAGAATATATAAAAAGAGGACATACAATAGCAAACCATACATATACACACGGAATTTGGAGTGGATTATATAAAAGTGTTGATTCGTTTATCAATGCAGTTTCTAAGCAAGAAGAACATGTAAAAAATATGACTGGTGGGTATATTACAAGAATTGTTAGATTTCCCGGAGGAAGTTCTACAGCAGGAAAATTAAAAAACTCAATTATTGAGGCATTAAAGAAAAAAGGATATGGTTGGGTAGATTGGAATGCTCAAGATGGAGATGGTGGAGATTTAAGTACTAAAGAACAAGCATGGAGTAATTTAAAATCTTCAATAAATGAAAATATTGAAGTAATATTATTTCATGATTATCACCCAATAACAACTGAAATACTTCCAGAAGTAATTGAATATCTACAAAAAAATGGTTATATATTACTTCCATTATTTTACGAGAGTAATATGATTAACAAATAAAAATGTCATGATAAGACATTTTTTTTAACTTAAGCCAATATCAAGTATCATCATTAATGAAAATCCTAGTAAAGAGAACAAAGCCATTAAATCTTTTTTTTCATTAGATTGACTTGCAGGAATTAATTCTTGAATAACAACATATATCATAGCACCAGCTGCAAAAGATAATAAAAATGGTAAAATTAGTCTAACTTTTAGAACTAAAAGTGCCCCCAAAACACCAGAAATCGGCTCTACTATTCCACTTAATTTACCATAAAAAAATGACTTTTTAACACTTAAACCTTCTCTTCTAAGAGGAACACTTACAGCAGTACCTTCTGGAAAGTTTTGAAGTCCAATTCCAAATGCCAATAGTATAGCATTATTTAAACTTGCACCATCAATTCCATATTTAATAGAACCAAATGCAACTCCTACGGCAAGACCTTCAGGAATATTGTGTAATGTTATAGATAGAATAAGCATTATTATTCTTTTTTTTGAAGAATTATTTTTATTATCATAAAAGTGTTCAAATATTTTATCTCCAATAAATAGTAGTAACCCTCCAAGAAAAAATCCAATTGTAATAACTAAAGGTACAATCATTTTTAAATTATTAGCCATATCAATTGCAGGTGAAAGAAGAGAAAAAAATGAAGCGGCAATCATTATACCAGCAGCAAAACCTAACATTCCATCCATAATATTTTTGTTAACATTTTTGAAAAAGAACACAAGCATAGAGCCTAATAGTGTTATAAACCAAGTAAATATCGTAGCAATTAAGGCTTGTAATATAGGATTTAATCCAATAATATAATTAATCATAATAACACCTATATTATTTTATGATGACTAATTATTAAATGTAGGCAAAAAGCCTAAATTGTGTTATAATTATATAAAATAGATGTATGCTATTACTAATATAAAAAGATTATGAAATATAACGATTACTAGAAAAATTTTTTATGTTAAATTTACTGAAATATAATATAGGTGAAGAGACAAGAAAATAATAAATATTTTGCAATAGTAGAAAAAAACTGAAAATAAAAGAGATAGGAAGGAGTCTGATATAATGAAAAGTAAAAAAGTAGTATATTTTATGTTCATTTTATCAGCTTTTCTTTTTATTGGAGTTGGATATGCTGCAATTACAGGATTGGAATTATCAGTTGGTGGAACTGCATCAATTAGTTTAGAAGACGAGTTTGATGTTAAATTTGTACAAGTGGTTGAACAATCAGCATCTAATTCAAATATAACAGTAAGTGCATCCATTGATTCAGATCATCAATCAAGTTTTACCATAACAGGGACAGAAGGATATGGTGATAGTGCCATTGTTCGTTATTCTGTGATAAATAATAGTGATATTTCATCCGCTGATTTTAATATAGATATTACAAATAGTAATGATGAGTACTTTGAAGTAGAAAGCACATTTTCAAATTCATCATATAATCAAAACATAGTTACATTAGCCCCAGGGGAAACTGCTATATTAACAATCAAAGCAAAAGTAATAAAAGTTTCAACAGATAGCAATAGAACCGCCTCAATAGATGTAGTTCTTAGTGCAGAACAGAGGTGAATATGGAAAAAGATAATAAAGTTATTAAATATAAAAAATAAAATTTATTAATAGTTTTTCTTCTTCTTATAATAGGTGGTTCTTTATATATAGGAATTGTTATGGCTCAAGTAACTATAGATTTAACATCAACTGGAGAAATTACCTTGATGAAGCAAAATGGAATTGTAATAACTGATGTAACTCTTTTTAGTAAATCAAATGGAGAAACTTATTTAATAAATAATTTTAATAAGTCTATATTAAACACTAAAATAACACTAGAGAATAACCCTACATCATATTTAACATACGCAGTAACTGTAAAAAATACAACAACAGATTCATATATATTTGATGAGATAATATATGATAGTGATCAAGCATTTTATTCAAACTCTAACATAGTTACTTCAATAGAAACAAATTCGTCAAATGGAAGTATTAATTTAGGTGAAACATTAAATCCACAAGAAACTAAAACATTCTATGTTAAATTTAACTATGATAATGCCAATAATATAACAGATACAACACTAGATGCAGTACTTAATTTTAAGTTTAGAAAAGTTTATAATATAACATATACAAATATAACCATGGACCAAACATATCCGACAACTGCTCTAGAGGGTAAAAATCTTGTTATTAATTTTGTAAATCCTGCTCCAGATGCATTAGCAATAACTATGAATGGTGAATCATATACAGGTTTTACTTATACTAATCATACTTTAACAATTCAAAATGTTACTGGTGATATATCTATAGAGGGAACAATACAAGTGATTGAATTTACCTCAACTACAAATAGTATTACAAATACTGATGTAAATGGAATGACCCTTGATGAATTTACCTCAACTACATTTAACTTAGTTAATAATTCAGAAAGAAAAATAAAATCTATTACAATAACTATAACTGCAAATATGTCTGGGTCAGGTAGTCAATACTTAACTCCAACGATTATCTATGATGGAACAACAAAAACTACATCTATTTCATTAAAATCGACTTCTCAAACACCACATGATGTAACAGCAAAAAGTGTATCAATGAATTTACAACCTAGAATACAAAATGGAACAGAATTCACATTGAATTTTACAGGTACACCAAGTACAAGTGCAACGGTTTATTATATTGTTAGTTACACAATTACAGCTAATTATCAATAGTAAATTAATAAAGTAAAGGGGTAAATATGATAGAAACAGGTCTCGTATCACTTGCAATAGGAGCAGTATCAGGTTATATAGCTGGATTTATAATGAAATCTAAAGGCAAATTAATCGAGAATATTATCTTAGGAATAGTAGGCGGGTTAGTTGCAGGGGTTCTATTTAATCTAATTGGAATAGCATTCTTTGGGTTAATAGGAACAATAATAGAATCTGTTATTGGAGCTTGCTTATTAATCTTTGTAGCAAGAAAGATACTATAAAAAACGATATCATCGTTTTTTTTTATAAAACTAAGAAAGAAGTGTGAATTTATGCCAAATATATCATCACATATGGCAGTAGCAAAAAGAGTACAAGAGTTATTAAAAATAAATAATGATGATTTTTATAGAGGAAATGTTCTACCTGATTTATATGATGACAAAGTAAAAAGTCATTATAGAATTAAAGGAACTAGATACTCGATTCCAGATATAAAAAAAGTAAAACAAGAATTAGATCTAAACAAACCAATTAATTTAGGTATTTTAACTCATTTATTACTGGATAAATATTATTTAGAAGAATATTTAATAAATATAGAAGAAAATGTCTTTTATGAGAAAAAAGTATACAATGATTATGATGTTCTTAATAAAGAAATAATAAATCATTTTCAACTAGATATAGATTATATTTATAAAATACTAAATAACTTTCCAAACGACATTTCTATAACTAAATTAGAACTTATTAAAAAATGTTTAAAAATAGATAAAGAAGGGAATACTTTATTATTAGAAAAAAATAAATTTATTAATTTCATTGAAAATACTTCAATTAAAATATCTAAAGAAATTAATAGTCTTATGAAATAAGAATTAAAATTAATAAGTCATTAGATTTGTAAAATAATGTTAAAATAAAAATTTTTGCTTTATAATTCTTAGACAGATTGAATACTAACTATTATAATATCCTTAGATATAATAAGGAGAACAAGATATGGAAATAATTACTGCTAATGAATTTGAAGAAAAAAATAATATTGAAACAGTTGAAAAATTAATGAAAATGGAAGGTGGATATATCACCTCTAAACAATTAACTGAACTTGGAATTCATAGAATGTATTTAAAGATAATGAATAAAAGAGGATATATAAAAAAAGTTGGTAATGGAATATATATTGAAAAGAATAAAACACCAGATCCATATTATATTTTAAGTTTAGAACTTCCAAATGTTGTTTTTTCACATATGACTGCCTTATATTTTCATAATTTGTATCCACATAAGCCAAAAGAAAAGTTTGATATAACTGTACCTAATAATTATTTTAACTATAAATTAAAAAATTATAATGTATTTTATGATGGAAGAGATGTTCATGAAATAGGTTTAACCAATGTAGAAACTCCTATGGGGAATCTAGTTAAGACTTATGATATCGAAAGATGTATTTGTGATATTATTAAATCTAGAAAAAGACTAGGAATAGAAAAAGTAATTAATTGTTTACATGAATACCTAAATATGAGAAATAAAAATTTAGTAAAAGTATATAAATATGCAGAATTATTAAATATAAAAAAAGATGTAATTCAAATGATTGATATTGCTTCTAGTGAGGATAATAATGAAAATATAAAATTTAGAGAAAAAAATCATTAATGAAATTGTCCTTGAATAATTTTATAATAAAAAAACAAATATACAAAAAGATAGATTTATATTCGCTTTTTTGAAAAAATAAAACACAAATTATAACATTTACAAAGATGAATGCAATTTATGCTTCATCTTTTTAATATATATAATTTTACAATTTAAAAGAAATGCATTATTATATATATATGATTAAATATCTATAGAAATATATAACCAAGGAGTGAAAAAATGAAAAAAGTTGGAATAATGACAATGCATAGAGTTGTTAATTACGGATCATATTTACAAGCATACGGCTTAAGAAAAATAATAAAAAGCTTAGGACATGAAGTTGAGTTTCTTGATTATCATTATTGTCCAGGAGTTACTGAAGTAAAACCACCTACTTTTTTTGAAAAAGTATGGGATAATAGAGATATTTTTCATTATATAAAAAGAAGAAAATTATATAAAAATTTTAAAAATGAACTTGATAAAGGTTTAAAAGAATTTGGAGTTGGAGAAGAAAAAAATTATTCACATGATATTGATACATTAGTAATAGGTAGTGACGAAGTATTTAATTGTCTTCAAGCAAGCCAAATTGGTTATTCACTGGACTTTTTTGGAAAAGGATTTGAAGATAAAAATGTAATATCTTATGCGGCTAGTTTTGGTTATACAACATTAGAAGGATTAAAAAAGTACAAAAAAGCAGAAGAAATAAAAGAATGCTTACTAAATATGAACAATATATCAGTAAGAGATGAAAATAGCAGAGAAATTGTAGAAAAATTAACTAAAAAGAAACCTTTCTTACATTATGATCCTGTTATAGCAGCAGACCTTAGCGAATTTATGGTTGGGGATGCTCCAATGAAAGACTATATAATCGTATATGCTTATCAAAAAAGATTAACTAAAGAAGAAGAAAAATATATAAAGAGATTTGCTAAAAAACATAATAAAAAAATAGTAAGTTTAGGATTTTACCAAAAAATTGCTGATTATAATATAGCAGTACCAGTAAATGATGTTTTAAGATACTTTAAATATGCAGATTTTATTATAACTGATACTTTCCATGGAACAATATTTTCAATAGTAACAAATAATAAATTTTGTACAATAATAAGAAAATCAAATAAAAACAAGTTAACCTCTTTATTAAAAGGATTAGATAAAGATAGTCAAATAGTAAATAAATTAACAGATATTGATAAAATATATGATAAAAAAATAAACTATAAAAATACCAATAGTATAATTAAAAAAGAAAGAGAAAGAACAATAAAATATTTAAAAGAAAATATATAAAAGGTGAAATTAATGGGAACTAAAATAGATACGATAAACTTTTTAAAGAAAATAAAAAAAAATACATCAAATGCCTTTAAAAGAAAAATACCTGTTTCTATTCCAGTATATAAAGGGGATTTATTAAAAAATAGGACAGCATTAATAACAGGTGGATCATCAGGCATTGGATATGCAATTGGTAAAGCATTTTTAGATAACGGAGCAACTATAATAATAACAGGAAGAAATAAAGAAAAACTTGATAAAAGTTTAAAAAAATTAAAGGAAGAATATAAAAATGTTTACTCAATAGATTTAGATATATCTGATATTGATAGTATGGATGATAAAATAAAAGAAATAGATAAAATGCTTAATGGTAAAAAAATAGATATACTTGTTAATAACGCAGGAGTTTTTTCTTCTAGTTCTTTTGGTAATATTAAGGAAGAAGAATTTGACAAAGTAATTGATGCTAATTTAAAAGGAACATGTTTTTTAAGCCAAAAAGTATCTAATTATATGAAAAAAAATAAAATTAAAGGTAATATTCTTAATATAGCATCATCTAGCTCTTTAAGACCTGCTACTACACCTTACTCTGTATCAAAATGGGGAATTAGAGGTTTAACAATTGGAATGGCAAAAAAATTAATCGATGATGGAATAGTAGTAAATGGTATAGCACCAGGTCCCACTGCTACAGAAATGTTAAAAGGTGATAGTAACAATATTACTAAGTCTCAATATCCATTAGATAGATATATAATGCCAGAAGAAATTGCTAATTTAGCAGTATTTTTAACAAGTGATATGGGAAGAATGATTGTTGGAGATATTATATATATGACTGGTGGATTAGGAACTATAACAGTAGATGATTTAAGTTATTAGGAGGATAAAATGTATACAGATTTAAAAACATATCAACAAATAATAGCACTATTAAAAAAATACAATATTAAAAATTGTGTATTATCAGCAGGAAGTAGAAATGTTCCTTTTGTTCACTCTGTAGAAAAGGATAGTTTTTTTAATTGTTACTCTGTTGTAGATGAAAGAAGTGCTGGATATTTTGCTTTAGGACTAGCTCAGGAAAGACATGAACCAGTAGTTATTTCGTGTACTGCTTCTACGGCATCATGTAATTATTATCCTGCAGTAGCAGAAGCATTTTATCAAAATGTTCCAATTGTTATCTTAACTAGTGATAGAAATCCAACTATGCTAGGACAAAGAGAAGACCAAATGATAAATCAGGTTGGAATGTTTGATAGACATGTAAGAAAATCAGTTAATTTACCTATAATTCATGATGAAGATGATGAATATTACTGTGAAAGATTAATAAATGAGGCCTTACTTGAGTTAAATCATCATGGAGGTGGCCCTGTTCATATTAATATACCTATGAAAGGATATAATAATAATTTTACTGTTAAAGAGTTACCAAAAGTAAAGAAGATAGATAGAATTGATTTAGAATCAGATGAAGGTATATGGAATGAAAAATTTAAAAAACTAGAAGATGCAAAAAGAATAATGGTTGTTTGTGGACAAAAAGACTTTGTTAGTGATAGTTTAAGAAACAATATAATTGAATTTTTTAGTAAATATAATTCTGTTATAATTGCAGATCATATGTCTAATTTGGATTTTGACAAAGCTATTAATCCAGTACTTGGTTTTGATGCAAAATTTATTAATAATAAAAAAATGATAGAACTTCTACCAGAAATAGTAATATCATTTGGGGGACAAGTTTTCTCAGGCTTAAAACCAGAATTAAAAAAATATTATAAAAATGTTGAGCATTGGAGTATTGAACCAGATGGCAAAGTAGTAGATCTATTTAAAAGTCTTAAATATATATTTGAATGTAGTGAAGAAACATTCTTTAAAAAAGCAAATGATTATTCAAAGTCAAAAAATAATCAAGATTATTACAATTTAATTAGTAATTATGTAAATGGAATTAAATATCCAGAATTTGAATTCAGTCATGTTTATGCTATTAAAAATACTGTAGAAAGAATAAAAGAAAATTCTATTTTACATTTAAGCATAAATGATAGCATAAGAATATCAAATTTCTTTAAAATAAAAAATAATATAAACGTAAGCGCAAATATAGGTACATTTGGTATAGACGGTCCAATATCTACATTTATAGGGCATTCTGTTATGTCTTCTAAACCAGCATACTTAATTACAGGAGACTTAGCATTCTTTTATGATATGAATGCATTAAGACTAAATAGTATAAGAAATAATATGCATATACTATTAATCAACAATCATGGAGGCTCAGAATTCTATTATAATGGTTCTTATCTAGATAAATACAGTGATTTACATACAACTGCTAGGCATATGACAAAAGCAGAAGGATGGGTAAAATCAAATAATTTTAAATACATAAGTGCATCTACAAAAGAAGAGTTCGATAGTAAAATTGATGAGTTTATAAATAATAAAGATCAACCTATTTTATTCGAAATATTTACTGAAATGAGCAAAGATGCAAAATGTATAAATGATTTTTATAATATTGAAAAACCAAAAGATTTAAAAGAAAAAATTATAAGTAAAAGCAAAAATGTAGTAAAGAAAACATTAGGTCAAGAAACAGCAGAAAAAATTGCTAAAAAAATTGGCATAATAAAGTAAAGATGTTAAATCTTTACTTTAATATTTTTATAATTAAAGTATAGAAGGTAGTAAAAGTGAAAAAAAGAAATTATTACAAAGATTTAGATTTTATAAGATTACTTTCATGTATAGCCGTATTATTGTACCATCTTAATATATTAAAAGGTGGTTTTTTGGCTGTATGTATCTTTTTTGTTCTAACAGGATATTTATCTTGTGTATCAGCTTTTAAAAAAGAAAAGTTTTCAATTATAGAATATTATAAAGATAAATTTTTACATATCTATTTACCATTATTATTGGTTGTTTTTATATCGATTGTATCAGTTGATTTTTTAACTTCTGTTAACTGGTTAAACCTAAAACCAGAAACGACATCTGTTATATTTGGATATAATAATTTTTGGCAGTTATGTGCCAACTTAGATTATTTTACAAGACATGTATCATCCCCATTTATGCATTTTTGGTATATGGGAATACTACTTCAATTTGAACTAGTTTTTCCAATATTATTTATATTACTAAAAAAAATAGGAGATAAACTACATAAAAGTATTCCTTGTTTAATTTTATCTATTTTATCAATTGGTCTTACGATTTATTTTTATTTAAGTAGTATTCAAGATAATGTAATGTTTACTTATTATAATACTTTTACAAGATTATTTTCTATTTTATTTGGAGTCACAGTAGCATTTATTTATGAATATTATAAAAAATACAATTTAAAAATATTAAACAAAAAAATATTTAATAGAATTATTTTTTATTCATATATTATTGTTTTAATAATTCTATTTATTTTTATTGATTCTAAATCAAAATATTTTGCTATAGCAATGATTATAACATCTATTATAACTTGTAGACTTATTAATTATGGTACAAATAATAATTTAGAACATGAGAATAAAATAAATAAAACAATTAAATTTTTTGCAAATATCAGTTACGAAATATATTTAGTTCAATATCCAGTAATATTTATATTTCAAAATATAAGTATGAAAAATTTTTACTTAAAAAATTCTTTAATTATCATTATTACAATACTAATTTCATATTTAATTAATTTTTCAATAAAATATAAAAAAGAAAAAAATAATAAAATAAAATATAAAAAAATAAAAATATTATTATTGATTATATTATTATCTATTTCAAGTTATGGTGTTTATAAATATTTAATAAGTAAAGATTATACTAAAGAAGCTGAAAAATTAAAAGAAGAATTAGCAAGAAATGAAGAATTGATGAAACAAAAACAAATAGAGTATGAAAAGAAATTGAAAGAAGATACAGAAGCGTGGGAACAAGTATTAAATGACTTAAATACAGGAGAAGAAAAGATAAAAGAAGTAGTAAAAAATCTTCATGTTATAGGAATAGGAGATTCGGTTATTTTAGATGCAATTCCAAACCTATATAAATATTTTCCAAACGGATATTTTGATGCTAAACAGTCAAGAACAGATTATGAAGCAGACGAAATAATTGCAGAATTAAAAAAGAAGAACATGTTGGGAGAACCAATTGTATTCGGACTTGGTACAAATGGACAATGCGGTATTAGATGTCAAAGAGAAATAGTAAAAATGTGTGGTAATAGAAAAATATTTTGGATTAACGTTACAAATGATTATGAAGTACATGTTAATAAAACAATAAAACAATTAACTGAAGAATTTAATAATGTTTATTTAATTGATTGGGAAACTATATCAAAAGGACATAAAGACTATTTCATATATGATGGTGTACATTTAAGAAAAAAAGGGCAACAAGCATACGCTGATGCAATTTATGAAAGTATATATAATGTTTATCTTGAAGAATATAGACAAAAAAAAGAAGAAATTATAAATAAACATAATGAAGAACAAAAAACCAAAATAAATTTTTATGGAAATGATTTATTATTAAATGTATTAGACTATATAGAAAATGATTTTAGTGAATCTAAATTTGAGATAGATGATAATTTTAATAATATTTATAAAAGATTAAAGGAACAAAAAGAAAAAAATATATTACCTGATAATTTAATATTTGTATTTAGTAATATAAAAGATAAAGATATAAATAAAATACTTGAATTATTAAGTGATTACAATTTATTTTTTGTTATATCAAGCGATAAAAAAATAAATATAAATAATGGAGAAATCATTAACATTTATAATGATATAAACAATAATAATTATTTTATGTTTGATAAAAAACATTTAACAAAAGATGGTAACATTTACTTAAGTAACATTATTAAAAATTTAGTAAAAGATAAATAAAAAAATTACAATAATTTGTAATTTTTTTATATTATTTATACATGGCACTGGAATAAGGATTCTTTCTTTTTTTACGCTTAGAAAATATACCATAACTAGGTAATTCGCTATAACATAATTTATCAATTTCTATATTTGATATTGCACTCAATACATCACTAACTTTAACTTTTCTAGTTGAAAAATAATATAAATCTATTTCTAAAGCAATATTTTTATCATCATCAATAATTATTTGAGTTGAATTAAATGGATATTTTACAACCATATTGTCTGATTTTATATATGAATTAACAATTAATCTATTATTACCAAATCCTTCATAGCCAACTATTTTAACATATTCAATAACAGACTCATCTAATTGCCATTTGCAAAAATCATCAAAGTCTATTTCCTCACCATTATGAGTTTTTATAATATAGAATTCAAACCCTTTGTGATTATTAGATTTATCATATTTATCTCTTAATAATAATTTATATTCACCTAAATCTCTATTTTTAGTATCTATTATTGTATCATCACATTCTAAAAAAGTTTTACTATCATCAAATTCATTAACTAAATTACAACATTCATGATACATAGTACTATAATTATCAATTCGCATAATAACCTCCAAAAATTATATATATTATAACTATAATTAAATTAGAATACAAGTATACCATTCATTAGTTTAATGATATACTAATAATATATAGGATGGTGAGTTTATGAATAATAATATAGACTACGAGACAATATCTAAAATGGATAAAGAAGGAGTATTAAAAATATTTAATACAAAAGAAGAAGGATTGTCTAATGAAGAAGTAGAAAGAAGACTATCTGAATATGGAGAGAATATTGCAACTAACTATAAAAAGAAAACACCATTATATTTTATATGGGAAAGCTTAAAAGATAAGTTCGTATTAATATTAATACTTCTTGCAGCTATAGATTTTATAACAGATGATGCTGTTGGGGCATTTATTATATTAGGAATAACAATAATTAGTGTAATTATTAGATTTACTCAAGATTATTCAACTTATAAATTTAATGAAAGATTAAAAGAAAAAATTAAAATATTTACTGATGTAATTAGAAATAATAAACAAAAAGAAATAAGACAAGAAAAAGTTGTTTATGGAGATATTATAACTTTAAGTGCCGGATCTGTAATACCAGCAGACTTATATTTGTTTGAAAGTAAAGACTTATTTATTAATCAATCATCTTTTACTGGAGAAAGCGAACCAATTGAAAAATCGTGTACTATAGTTGTAGATAGTGATGACCCAATTGAACTTAATAATATTTGTTTAATGGGATGTAATGTTATAAGTGGACATGGAAAAGGAATTGTTATTAGAAAAGGACTTGAAACATATGTTGGAAAGATGAATAAGAAGAAAGAAACAGTTAAAAGTGAAACAACATTTGATCAAGGAATGAATCATATTACTACACTTCTAATTAGATATATGGTACTAATATCAGTAGCAGTTTTTATTATTTATGGAATGATTAGAGGAAATATTAAAGAAGCCCTTTTATTCGCCTTGTCAGTAGCAGTAGGAATAACTCCAAGTATGCTCCCAATGATTGTTAATGTTAATTTGACTAAAGGAAGTAAGGCACTAGCTAAGAAGAATACTTTAGTAAAGAGCATTAAATCAATTCAAAACTTAGGATCTATGGATATCCTTTGTACAGACAAAACAGGAACACTTACTAAAAATAATATTGAATTACAAAAATATATAAATATTAAAGGCAAAGATGATGAATATGTCTTAAAATGTGCCTTTGTTAATAGTTATCTGGCAACTGGATATAAAAATATAGTAGATAAAGCAATAAATGAATATGGAAAAGCTCATAAAGTAGATATTAAAGATTATAAAAAAATAGACGAAATCCCCTTTGATTATATGAGAAAAAGATCATCTCTTGTTGTAGAAAATAAAAAGAAGTATTCTGTAATTACTAAAGGTGCATTAGAAGAAATAGTTAAAGTATGTGACATGGTACTAATTGATGGAAAAGAAGTAAAACTTACAAGTGAATTGATAAAAGAAACAAATACTAAAGCTGAAGAGTTAGCAAAACAAGGTATGCAAGTGATTGCTCTTGCTGTTAAACATGAATATGAAGGAGTAGATAAATTCGATGAAGACGACGAACGTGATTTAACACTAATTGGATTAATCGCTTTCCTAGATCCTCCAAAGCCATCTGCAAAAGTAACAATAAATAAATTAAGGGAATATGGTGTAACTATAAAAATATTAACAGGTGATAATAAATTTGCAACGGAAAGTATTTGTAAAGCTGTTGGAATAAATAGTGAAATAGTAACAGGAAAAGATATTGAAAGAATGAATGATCATGAATTATCTATTCTTGTTGAAAAAGTAGATGTCTTTGCTAGAATGAATCCATTACAAAAAGAGAGAGTTGTAAGAATCCTAAGAGAAAATAATCACTCAGTAGGATATATGGGAGATGGAGTAAATGATGCTCCAGCACTTAGAATGTCAGACGTAGGAATAAGTGTTGATGGCGGTACTGATATTGCAAAAGAATCAAGTGATATCATACTTCTTGAACAAAACTTAGAAGTTATCCAAAATGGTGTTGTTGAAGGAAGAACAGTTTATGGAAATATTTTAAAATATATGAAACTCGCATTAAGTCAAGATTTTGGAGATGTCTTCAGTATCATGATTGCAAGTATTTGCCTTCCTTTCTTACCATTATTACCAATACAAATGCTTATTCAAGATTTTATAGTAGAATTATCACAAATAGGAATACCTTATGATAATGTTGATGAAGAATTCCTAAAAAAAGTAAAAAAATGGGATATTAAATCAATTAGTAAATTTATGAAAATATTTGGAATTATAAGTTCTATTACAGATGTCGTTGCTTTCTTAATCTTTTGGTTTATACTTAAATATAATTCGATTGAAAGCCAAGCATTCTTTCAAACGGCATGGTTTGTTGAATGTATAATCTCAGAAACATTAATGATATTTTATATTAGAACAAAAACAATTACTAAATCAAAACCTAGTGCTATATTACTTGGGCTAACATTTTTAACAATTGTTGCAACAATTTTAACACCAATATTATTAAATAATGTTGAGGGATTTAATTTTGTGATGTTGCCTGCAAATTACTATATCTATTTATTTGGTTTAGTTGTCCTTTATGGTATAATTGCACAAACAGTTAAGAAAATATATATTAAAAAATATAATGAATGGTTATAAGGAGGTAAAAAATGTTCGAAGATTTAAAAGCAGAAGAGGAATTTGATTACAAATCAGATAAAGAAAAAAGAGAAATACTAGAAAAAGAAATGACTGAAATGGGTCTTGATGAATGGGAAAAAGAAGAAGTAAGACAAGGTAATTATAAGATAGACAACTTTGAAGAAGAAGACCTAGAAGATGATGACTATTATAGTGATGATGAATAGGAGGATTTATGAAAACTAAAATATTTGTAACAGCAATAATTACAGCAATTATATTTGGAGTAGGAGGATTTTTTATATCTAAAGCGCTTACACCAAAAGAAAAATGTATAGATACAGAAATAACAAAAGAAGATAACAAAGAAGATGAACCAATAAAAGATAATAATGATAAAGAAAATCAAAATAAAAATAAAAAAGATTTAATAAATCATACTTTTACAAGAACTTATAATATTAATCATATTGCAGTGAGTAATGATTTTGATTACCTTTATATAACAATAAGAGAGTTTCAAGCTGAAGAAATAGAAACAGTAAAAGTTAAAAGAAGTATGTTTGAAGAAGCAAAAGTAGGAGATAATTACGAAATAACATTTAAAATAACTAATAATAATATAGAAGATAATTTAAAATCTATATTTGATAATTCAGAAGTAATAAAAGCAGTTAAAACAGATAAAACTGGTTTAGAACAAGTAAGTGATTCAATTGAATAAGATAGAAGAGTTAAAAAATATAATTGAAGAATCTAATAATATTGTAGTATTATCAGGAGCAGGAGTATCAACAGCAAGTGGTATTAAAGATTTTAGAAGCAAAAATGGGCTTTCAAAAGAAAGCTCTATTCCATTAGAAATACTTTTAAGTAGAGATTATTTTTATGAACATACAAAAGAGTTTTATGAATTCTACAAAAAGTATTTTAATGGAAAAAATATAAAACCAAATATTACACATAAATATTTGAAGAAATTAGAAAATTTGGGTAAATTAAAAGCTATTATTACTCAAAATATAGATGGATTACATTCTATGGCTGGAAATAAATTAGTATATGAACTTCATGGTACAACATATTCTAATCATTGTATAAAATGTAACAAAAAATATTCTTCTAATGAAGTATTTAAATCAATTGGTATACCAATATGTACTTGTGGTGGAATAATAAAACCAGATGTTGTATTATATGGAGAAATGCTACCAACTGAAGCTTTAGAAAAATCAATTGAAAGCGTGGAAAATGCTGATACTTTGCTTGTATTAGGAACGTCTCTAAAAGTATATCCAGCAGCAGGACTTATTAACTATTTTTGTGGAAAAAAACTAGTAATCATTAATAAGGATGAAACAGATTATGATAGAGTTGCAACACTTGTTATACATGATGATTTGACAGAAGTATTTAAGAAATTAGATAAGTTTATTGACTAATAGAATTAGATATTATATTATTGTATTATATAGATAGTACAATGATAGCAAAAAGGTGAAAATATGATAAGTCTAAATAATATAACTAAGACATATAAATCAAAGAAAACAGAAGATACAATTGCATTAAATAATATTAATCTATCTTTTTCAAATACAGGACTAACATTTATATTAGGAAAAAGTGGATGCGGAAAAAGTACTCTATTAAACTTACTTGGAGGACTTGATACTCCAACTAGTGGAGAAATTATTTTTAAAGGAAAGAACTTAAATTCTTTTAAAAGTAATGATTATGATTCATATAGAAATACTCAAGTAGGTTTTGTTTTTCAAGAATATAATTTAGTAGAAAAGTTTAATGTTTTTGATAATGTTTCTTATGCTCTTAAATTACAAAATAATAAAATAGATAGTGATAAAGTATTAAGTGTTTTAGATAAAGTGGGAATTAAAGATCTTGCTAAAAGAAAAGTTAACGAGTTATCTGGAGGACAAAAACAAAGGGTTGCAATAGCAAGAGCTTTAGTTAAAAACC
>CACXGX010000021.1 GCA_902767365.1 uncultured Erysipelotrichaceae bacterium | reverse complement strand
TAATTCTTCACCTTGAAAAGTCATTCTATTAACCCAAAATGGAATAATGTCATAACCTGTAACTAAACAACTATTAGGATAATATTTCTTTAATAAGTCAGTTTTTTCTGGCCAACCTAAAGTAGCAAATGGCCAAAGTGCACTTGAAAACCAAGTATCTAAAACATCTTCGTCTTGTACCCATCCTTCTTCTTTAGGAGCATCAAGTCCGACATATACTTCATCACCTTTATACCATGCTGGAATCCTATGACCCCACCATAATTGACGAGAAATACACCAATCATAAGTTATCTCCATCCAATGATTCATTGTCTTTTCATAACGAGATGGTACAAAATTAACTTTCTTTTCCTTATCTTTCTGATACTTTAATACTCTATCAGCAAGAGGTCTCATTTTAACAAACCATTGTTTTTTAATCATTGGTTCAACCATAACACCTGTTCTTTCACTATGCCCAACTTCATGTACCAATGGCTCAACTTTTAATAAAAATCCATCTTTTTCTAAATCTTTTAGAAGCTCTTCACGACACTTTTCACGACTCATTCCACAATATTTACCAGCATTTTCATTCATTGTTGCGTCATCATTAATACAAACAACTCTTTCCAAATTGTGACGATTTCCAACTTCAAAGTCATTAGGGTCATGAGCTGGAGTAATCTTAACAGCCCCAGTTCCTTTTGTCATATCAACATGTTCATCTGTAATTACAGGAATTTTCTTCCCTACAATAGGCAATATTACATTTTTACCAACAAACTTTTTATACCTTTTATCTTTTTCATTAACAGCAACAGCTGTATCTCCAAATAATGTTTCAGGTCTTGTCGTAGCAACATCAATATATTCTTCACTATCTTCAAGCTTATATTTTAAATGATAAAAAGCACTCTTTTCTTCACTATAAATAACTTCTTCATTAGACAAGGCAGTTTGAGCAACTGGATCCCAGTTAATTATTCTTTCTCCTCTATAAATTAATCCTTTGTTATAGTAATCTACAAATACTTTTTTTACAGCATTAGACATTCCTTCATCAAGAGTAAATCTTTCTTTTGAATAATCAAGAGCTATTCCCATTTTAGCCCATTGTTGCCTAATAATATTCCCATGTTCATAAGTCCAATCCCAACATGCTTCAAGAAATTTATCTCTACCATATTCATATTTATTAATTCCGTTATCTTTAAGTCTTTTAACTACTTTTGCTTCAGTAGCAATTGCTGCATGATCCATTCCTGGTAACCAAAATGTATCATAACCTTCCATTTTCTTATAACGGATAATTATATCTTGTAATGTAACATCCCAAGCATGACCCAAATGAAGAACTCCTGTAACATTAGGAGGTGGTAAAACAATAGAAAATTGTTTTTTATCACTTTTAGGATCACACTTGAAATAATCTTTACTTAGCCATTTTTCATATTTATCTTTTTCAACTATCTCATGATTATATTTAGTTTCTAATTCTTTCATTTTGTTCCTCTTTCATCAATATATTTATTAATATCTTCTTTCATTTTATTAAATACTTTTTCACTTTCTTTTACTGGTTTAATTACCTCATAAAGTTTTTCTATATTATGAGTTTCCTTAAGTAATTTAAAACTTTCTTTAAAATTAATATCATACACAAAAGAAAGCATAGCAATAACTTCATCAGACTTTGTTTTTTTATCTATATTTCTAATAGTTTTATGATTATTAAAACATTCAATAACATTTTTAGAAATTTCTTTATTGTTAAATACATAAGAAAACTCTTCGTTAACCACCCGATAGATATCAATTTTATCAATATCTCTAATCATTTTAGCAAAAAACAAATTTTTCCCTTTAACACTTTCATCAATTTCATATTTATTGTGGTATTTTATCGCATCTTTAATAATAGAATCATACTTTTTATCTCTAATAAAATCCCTAATATGTCCCTCATCAAATAAATATATTACACTTTGATCAGCATGATCAAACTTAGAAATAATATCAGAACAATTATTATGTAATTTTGCTTGTTCAAATCTTCCAATATCATGAAGTAAACCAATTAATTTAGCAATTTGTTTTTCTTTTCTTGATAAATTCAACCTATCTGCTAAAACACCCATTAGTTTCTGAACTTTATAAGAATGATAATATTTATATCTTACTGGATCAATATTAAAATCATAATTAGATATATATAAATCAAATTGTAATTCGCTTTTTTTCTTCATAAAAAAACTCCTCCTCAACTATATAAAGGACGAGTTAACCGCGGTACCACCTTATTTCGTAGAATAATTCCACACACTTAATACTTTAACGCAAGTAATACGAATCTCTCCTATTTACTTAGAGAGTCTACTCAGTTGCTACCTTCTAATAGATTGATATTGACTTTCACCAAACGTCAATTCTCTATAAATCTTACTATTATACTCCTCAACTTCGACGTAATTAAATGTATTATAATAGATTATAATCAATTTGTAAATACTAACCTATAACATATGGACTTGTAACTGTCCCACTACCAGAATTAGTAGTATTTATTTTTACATCTTTTTTTACAACTACAACAGGTCTAACAGCAGAAAGTCCAACTAGAGTTTCATAAGTAGTAACACTTCCATTAGGCAATACTATATATACTTTTGTTTTCTCATTATCAGAATTTGTAAGAGTCCAATATTCTCTACTACTTTCAGTTGTAAACATATCACCTATCTTTGGAATTGCAATAGATGTATTAATCAGATTTTGATCAGGATTTATACATGCAATAGTTTGAAATGATGTATTTGTAATTGGCATACGACAAAAATCACCATGAGTAATCTTATCTTCTATTGGAGTTTTCCATGCACCATGTAAAAATTCACCAATATAAGTATTATCTGAATAAATATTATCATAATAATGGAAACCAATTTCATTAGGATCAGCTAATGGATCAATTGCAACCATTTTTGTATAATCAGAAGTAGTTTCTACTATTCTATAATTTATACCATAAAATTTTACATATTCACCTGAATATCTAGTATTCAACAAAGTTCCACCATTAGCAGGAACATCCCCAATTAATCTATAAGGATTATCTCTAGTACCAATACCAGAAATATAAGTTAAATTAGGCCTTAAAACAACTGATGGTCTAACTCCATAAAAAGTTGCAACATTTTCTTCATTTAACGTATTACTCTCACCAGCATACCATGCTTTACCTGTACTAGCCTTAGATAAAAGCCAAAAATTCTTTGATTTTCCAACAAAACTTTTCGTCATATTATATTCATAATTATTTAACATACCTATTTTTGCAGTCAAAATATTAGTCTTAGCTGGAGGTGTGTTCTGATCTTGAGATAAAGCTGTATAATTCCATTCAGTATCTATTAAATATTTTTCAGGATTTTTTAATGTTCTTTCAAAATTTTGATTTAGCCACGTATAAATATTACTATCTCTATACTCATTAGAAACACTATTATAAGTTACAATAGAAATATTATTATCAGTAACAAGTTTAATTGTTTTATTTGTCTTATTATAGCTAATAATTCTCCACATTTTTCCAGAATACCAGACATAATTATTTGTAGGATTTCCAGTTACATAACTATTACCATCAGTAGATGTAATAGCATCAATAAAATAAGTACTTCCCGGATCAGATATTTTTTTAATAAGGGAATTCAAAACTTCTGGAACATAAGTAGTACAAATACCTTTTTTCTCAATTAATTTAACATAAATTGGTTTAGTTCTATTTTCTTTCAAACATATCATACTAATGGATGTATTAATTATACCTTTTTTATTTTCCATTCTAATACTAACATATTCTTTTGTAGTATCTATACCAAAACCAGATAAAGTAGCAGCATCAAACTCATTTGGAGTTTTACAAGTTATTTTCTCATCATCATATTTATTAACAACTCCATTTTGAATCAAGGAACTCAAAGTATCAGATTCTTTACATCCTTCTCCATTTATTCCACCTATACTATCTCTTTGAGTTCTAGCATATTTATCAACCGATGCTTTAACTACATCATAATAATTATCATACTTTTTATTTTCATTGTCTCTCATTAATCTTGTAGTTGCCGGAAATACAATTAACAAAAGCATACCCATAATCACTAATACACCAATCAATTCTACCAAAGTAAATCCCTTATTCTTCATATAAACCTCTCTATCATATATTAATTATATCATAAATACTTTTTTATAATTATTTTTTTTATTACAACCTGTAAACAAATACATATAATATGTTAGGTGATATTATGTTTAAACCATCTAAGCACAATTTCTTTTGTAGATGTGTTAATTGCAAATGCAAAAGAAGAAAAAGTATTTTATATTTATTACTTCTAATATTTTTAATTATAATTATCTTCTACCAATCACTTTTATTAATATTTGTAACAACAAAAATAAATGCCATAATTCTATTTCTAGAACTAATAGCATTCTTATTTTTCACATTTCAAATAATAATCTAAAAAATTATTAATTTTATTTAAATAATATAAAACATAATATACTTCCCTTGTATTAATAATATCTTTTTTATTAAATAACAATTTATCTATTTTTAATAATTTACAAAATAACAAATTAATTTCTTCAATAGTTAATTTATATTTAGACTCATATATATTAAACATATCTATTAAATCAATTTCTTTAATATTATTTTTAAATAAAGAAAGTAAATCATATATAGGAGAATCAATTTTTGATTTATTCCAATTTATTAAATAACTATTATTATTAACGATTATATTACTATCTTTTAAATTATTATGATTAAATACTACTCTTTTTCTTTTCTTTAACTTCATAACATCATACCATTTATCAAGAAACATTTTACTTTTATCAAGAGAATTAAAAATTAAAGAAATATTATCAATTAACAAATTTACACTAGGAGGCATAATCATAAATAAATCATACTCTTCACATATCTTATTATAATAGTTTTTTATTTCAAAAATTTCATCAGTTTCACTTTCATAAAACTTCTTAATATCACTTATAGTTAAAGACTTATAATGTGTAGTTTTAATATGAAGCATTGTTACAAGATATAATAATTCACTAATTTTTTCTTCTTTATTGAGTGATATATCTTCAAGATAATCTCTTATTTCATAACCATTAACATATTGATAATCCATAATATTTAAAAAATTCTTAGACTTTAAATATTTATATTTATCAAAAATGTTCTTCTCAACTCTTTTTATACATTTTTTATTATTACCATTAATAATTATTTTTAAATTATCTTTTTTTATTATACTATTCATCTGATGGAATAATAATTTTTGAACCAATTTTTATATTATCTAAATCATTATATTCACCAAGTTTTTCACGACTAATATTATATTTATTTATTATTTCATCAATAGAGTCATTTTCTCTCATAATATAAACTGAATAAGTACTATAAGATTCATTAGAAGAATCTAAATTTAAAAATAAAGAAGCTTTATTATCATTATTTTTAGAATCATCATTTAAATCTAAAACTTCCAACTGTTCTTTATCAACATTCAATTTTTTTTCTTCACTCTTATCTAAAAATAAATCATCTAATTTAACAAGTTCATCATCAGTTTTTTCTTCATTAGTTTTTTCTTCATCAGTTTTTTCTTCATTAATAATTTTTTCCTTTTTTATAATATTATTAAGAAGTAAATCAACATTTATCTTCAATTTATTATCATCATTAACTTCATATGTAAAATCATCAATATCAATTGTAATATTATCTAAATCATACTTTTCATCTAAAACAATATCAACTGGAACTTTATAAGAAAATGGACTATCATTTTGACTAGCAATAGATTGTTTATAAGTACCAGAGACAATTAAATCTCCTTTAATACTACATTCACTATCCTTCATTATTGTATGTTCAAGTGATATAGACGTTATTTTATAAATCATTGTATTAAAATCTATATTTTTACTCAAAGAAACTATTTCATTCATATAATCTTCCCTTCCTTTTAAAGTATATGAAAAAAAATATCTTTATATAACAAAAAAAGAATTACTTAAGTATCCTATTAAGCAATTCTAATTCATTTAATAAATATTTTCTTTTTTTATTATCAAAAGGTATATTGCTAATAATAAATTCATCTTCATTTTTTATATTATTATAATAGTCATAAAACAATTTATCTTTTCTACAAAGAAGTTTTGGTCCAAAAAACAACTCTTCTTCAGCATATTCTTCATATCCCTTAACAAATTCAATAACTATATAATATTTATTATCTTCATATACTATTACTTCTTCATTTATTTTAAAACCTAAAGAAATAACTTTTTTTCCTAATTCTTCATATTTATTATTAGAAGATAGAACTAATCTATTAATATGTTTTAATTCTTTTTTACCTCTATTTAATATATCAACAATAGTCTCCATCCCCATTCCTGCAATAACTACTGTATCAATATCATTATCTATTTTTTCTATACCATCCTTAAGATATAATTCTATTTTATTTAAAAAAGAATATTTTTCAATATTCTTTCTTGCATTCTCAAGTGGTGCTTTTTTATTATCAGTTGCAACTAATTTAATATTACAATTATTTTGTAACAAATAAATATCTAAAAAGGCATGATCACATCCAACATCTATTACTTTATTTGTCTTTTCTTTAAGAACTAAATCAGCAACTGTTTTAAGCCTTTCACTTATATTAATCAATTAAAAAATCCTTTAACTTTCTAGAACGAGATGGATGTCTTAATTTTCTTAAAGCTTTAGCCTCTATTTGACGAATTCTTTCACGAGTAACACCGAAAATTTGTCCAACTTCTTCAAGTGTTCTACATTGTCCATCATCAAGACCAAATCTTAGCCTTAATACTTTTTCTTCTCTATCAGTAAGTGTTAATAAAACACTAGCAAGTTCCTCTTTAAGCATTTCAACTGTTGCATATTCCTCAGGAGACATTGTTCTCTCATCTTTAATGAAATCTCCTAAGTGAGAATCATCTTCTTCACCAATTGGAGTTTCAAGTGATACTGGATCTTGAGATATTTTATAAACTTCTCTTACTTTATCAACAGTTATATT
>CACXGX010000020.1 GCA_902767365.1 uncultured Erysipelotrichaceae bacterium | reverse complement strand
TTTAATATTTGGCATAGTATCACCTCTCTTTTTTTGACTACATATATATTAGCAAAAAATTAAATAAAATGCAAATAAAACTTTAAATTAAAGAGAAAATATATTAATGGTGATAAAAATGCATAGAATTGATTTAGAAAAATATAACATTAATTGTGATTTGATAGGGGATATAAATAACAATAGTATTAAAGTATCCAAAACGGATTATAAAGGAATAAAAATTGAAAAAGTAATAGTTAATAAAACTCTTTCAAAAAAAATTAATAAAAAAGAAGGGCAATATATATCAATAATATTTGATGATAACACAGATAAAGAAGTGTCAAGCATAATAAAAGAAGCTTTAATAAAAGAGTTAACAAAAATATTAAAAGAAAAAAAATTACTTGGGAAAGCTTCTTTAGTAGTTGGTTTAGGAAATAATATGTCTACTCCTGACTCTCTAGGGCCAAAAACAATTGATAAAGTAATAGTAACAAGACATCTACAAATATTACAAAATTTGGATAGTAATTATTCTTGCGTATCTAAAATAGCCCCAGGTGTATTTTCAACAACAGGAATAGAATCATATGATATTATAAAAAGTATTTCTAATATGATTAAACCAAACTTTATTATAATTATTGATGCTTTATGTTCAACAAGTATTAACAAAGTAAACAAAGTAATTCAAATTACTGATTCAGGTATAACACCAGGAAGCGGAGTTGAAAATCATAGAAAAGAAATATCAAAAAAAAGTTTAGGTATAGACATAATAACAATTGGAATTCCAACAGTAGTAAATTTACATACAATAGTAAAAGAATTTCTAGATGAATATGATGTTGATGATATTTTAAAGAAAAAAGGAAATAACTACATGGTTACTCCTAAAAATATTGATTTTGAAATTGAACAACTATCATATATACTTTCAAATGCTATAAATAATACACTTCATAAATAGACAAAATAAAACATATACAAGTTATATAATCAACATGGTGATTATATGAAAAAAAGAATAATTAAATTAATAATATTTTTAATTATTACTTTGTCAAGTTTTATATATACTTTAAAAAAAATTAATAATATTACTATTGATTTGGACAAAGAAACACTAAATATACTTCTAGAAAGTTCTGATACTATCAATAGTAAAAATAGAATAATCAATAAAATTGTATCAACAATAAAAGACACTAATATTATTAATCCAATTTCAATTGTTTTACAAAATTATAATAAAAAAGTAGAAATTAAAAAAATAAATCAAAATAATAATGAAAATAATAATGAAAATGTAAAAATAGAAGAAATACGTAAACCAAGAATATATATATATAACACTCATCAAAATGAAAAATATATTTCTACAAAAGACATAAATATTAACTATACTGTTTTAGATGCAAGTTTTTACTTACAAAAAAGATTAAAAGAATATGGATTAGAATCAATCGTTGAAACATCAAGCATTCAAGACATATTAAATACTAATAATTGGAATTATGCTAGTTCATATAGAGTATCTAGAATGTATCTTGAAAAAAGAAAAAAAGAAAATGATTCTTTAACACTATTTATTGATTTACATAGAGATTCAGTTAATAAGAAAATTAGTACAATATCTATTAATAACAAAAAATATGCTAAAACGATGTTTTTACTTGGTTTAGAAAATAAAAATTATAAGAATAATGAAAAAATATTAAATAAATTAGAAAATTGGTTAAATAAGAATTATGAAGGACTAAGTAGAGGTATTTATGAAAAAAAAGGAAAAGGTGTCAATGGAATATACAACCAAGACTTTTCAGAATATTGTATATTAATTGAAGTTGGGGGAGAAGAAAACACATATGAAGAAGTAGAAAATAGTATTGATGTTATAGCGGAAATGATTATAAAGAATTTTGGTGATTTAATTGTTTAAAAAAATTATAAATTGTTCAATTATTATTTTCATCTTATTTTTTTTATTTATGTATTATTTTGGGAAAAATATATATCAATTTAAAATAACGGAAAAAAGAGATTTAACTGAAATACAAATACAAAAATTTGAAAAAGACATAAAGGAGGGAAAAGAAATAGATATAAATGAATATATAATTAAAGATAAAAATTATAATAACAATATAACAAATATTAATGATAAAATATCAAAAATGATTAATAAAGGATTTAGAAAAATATTTGAATATTTTCTAAAAAATATAAAGATTTGATGATATAATTCTAATAGAGGTAAAGTATGGATAATTACAAATTAGAAGAAGTAAAAAGAATTATAGAAGAAAACTTATTATCTCCTGATGTATTAAGTAATATATTAAAAAGTTCTACAAAAAGAATAGAAAATTATGATGATCATGAAGCAGTTGAAATATTGACATATTTATCAACAAATGAAACAATTCCAAAAGATATTAAAGAAGAATTAAGTAAATATTTAGCAGAATATAATAACTATCATATAAAAGAAGTAGAAAAAAACAAATCTTTTGGAACAAATAATAGTAAAATAACAATCATATATGTTGTGATAATTATATTACTAATAATATCACTATATATAATTATAAGGAGAAAATAAGATGGAAAAAAAAATAACTAATGATCAAAATATAGAGAATTTGAAGAAAAGAAAAATATTAAGGCTTATAATAATATTTTTTTCATTATTAACAATTATTTTAGCATTAGCCAATTTATTTTTTAATTTAAATATTCTTTTTGCATTTTCAACATTTATAATAACTGCTATTTTAAATAAAATGAGAGATAAAACAAAAATAATAAAAAAAGATGAATTAAAAGATGTAAGAAAAGCTTTAAATAAAAATAGAAGAACAAAAAAATAAAAACTTTAAAATTATTTTTATATTTGATATAATTAAATAAGAAATATAATAAAAATGGGAGGAAGTATGGCAAATTCAGTAAAAGGGAAAGTTTCAATAAATAGTGATGCTGTTAGTCAAGCATTATCACAAATATCAAAGTCTTGTACATTACTTGAGGGAGACGTTGTAGGTAAAATACCAGGAAACTTTCAAGTACTTATAGATTTAGGCTTACTTTCAACAGCGCCTTCTAAATTACAAAAGCAGGTTACCGATTTGGTATCAGTACACAAGTCAATAGCATCACAAATGTCAACTCATCTTGATACTGTAATTCAAACTGATGACAATTTATATAACCAATTTACTGGAGGAAATAATGGTAGTAATTACACTGGAGGTAATACAAGTGGCGGAAACTATACAGGTGGATCAACTGATGTAAATAATCAAAATGATGGTAAAAAAATAACTGCAGATGTACTAGTTAAAGCCATCCCTAAAATAGATGATGATACAATGCTTGCTCTATTAAAATTTATGAATGTAAATAAAAATAAAAATACAGAGTTAGTAGACTTATTATTAGATACAAGCAAATCAGAAGAATTATTTGTTCTACTAAGAGAAGCTTTTGGAGAAAAAGATAAATTAGAAGATGTTAAATTAGATGATTATAAAAAAGTTCAAAAAGTATTTTTAGAAGCAATAATAAGTGGAGATGTTTCAATTGAAGAAATAAATGAAAAATCAATTCTTGTTGCAAAAGAATATTTAATAAATTTAAGTAAAAATAATAATATAAAACCAAGTGAATTGCTATTAGATGAAGCTAATTTTGAAATATTAAAAGAAGGCCTAAAAAAACTATATGATGGTAAAGATCTAGGTGATACTTCTGAAGAAACAATTAAAAACTTTAAAAAATATGTCGATAATATCGCTAAAGAAAATAACATAAGTGCAGAAGAATTGCTTACAAATAATTTGAAGAAACTTTTATAGAGGTGATTAGATGGTTTTTAATGTAGACTATGACAAAGTAAATAGTGTTGGGCTAAATCTTGAAAAAGAAAATCAAGATTTAGCAAAGAATTTTGAAGACTTATTAAAAATAATTGAAGAGTTTGAAAAGTCATGGGATGGAATAGATTATCAAAATTTCAAATCTAAATCAAGTGAGTACATATTAAAAATAAATCCAATGATTGAAAACTTGGATTATATTTCAAAATTTATGCAAAAAGCAGCTAATAAATATTCAAACAATGACACTGGATGGTTAGAAAGTGTTAAAAAGATTGGAGTTGAAGAAAATGATGAACAAAGAAATGAAGTTTCAGAGTAACTCCTTTAAAGATAATTTAGATTTGTTTGAGAAAAAAGTAAATTTAATTAAAGATAATTTAAACAAAATAAAAAATAATATGAAAGATATTACTGGTGAAAATGAAACCTGGAATAGTAAAGTTGGAGTAGCAGTGCACGAAAAATATTATGAAAATGAAAAAGAATTTGAGAATATAAGTAAAGAACTTGATAATTATGTTATTTTTTTAAAACAAGTATTAGAAAGTCAAACTGCTGAAGAAATAAAACAAGAAAAGTCAATTGATGAACAGCAAAATTATTTAGATGTAAACGAATAGAGGTGATAAAATGGGAAAGTTTTTTGTTGATCCATATAAAAAATATTATGAAAAATTAAGTGGAGCAACGAATATTGTTTCAGAAAGTGATGCAATTTCATCAAGTATAACAAGTGCTAATGAAGCTTTATCTAGTTTATCATCATCTTTATCGAGTTCTGGATGGAATGAGCTTGGAATTCAAGAAATAGCAACATCAACTATACCTTCTTTAGTTTCAAATGTTAATACTTTTAAAACTAATATTGATAGTGTTTTAAAAGCAGCAACAACTCAAGCAATTAACTCTTTGCTACCTGAAACTGAACAATTAAAAAAAGAAGACGAAAACTATGAAAGGGTAACTAATAAACTAAATAATTTATATGTCCCAACACAATATGATAATGAAGGTAATGAAACATCATTATATAGAGTCTATATAACTGAAAAGGCTAATTTAGAAGAAGAAAAAAATAACAGTGAGAAAAAATGTATAGATTTTCAAAAAAGTTGTGATGCAATAGCAAATGCAATAAAAGCATTGGATGGATCAATTACAGATTTAAAAGCTACTATAATTTCTGGAGGTTCTACAAGTACTAAAATAGAAGTAATAGATGGTGTTGGGAATGGAACAATGTATAGAATAAATTTTGCAGGTAAAGAATTTTATGTTGCAAATACTAAAACAAATTTATTTGAATATGAACAATATCTATTAAAAAATAATATACGTCAAAATGCTGGATTTAAAGACAACCAATGTGATAGTTTATCTAAACAAATTGCAGTTGATTTAATGAGAGGGACAATGACTAAAAAAAGTTTGTTCGCATCAAGTAGTTCTGGTCCTGCATTAAGAATTAAAAAAATATGCAAATCTCAAAATGAAGAAGACATATTAAAATTTGTTTATGAAGAAGTAAGTAATGGAAGACCAGTAGCCTTGCAGGTAACTCAAAAAAGATCTAATGAAGGATTAAGACATTTTGTTACTGTAGTAGGTTTTGCAAGTTCAGTACAAAATTATAGCGATTTAACCCCAGATAATATACTAGTTCTTGACTGTGTAGATGGAATGGTACAAACCTTATCAGGATACGAAAGAACAGATGGCAAAGCGCACAATAGAAAATTATTTAATCAAGGTGGAGACGGATATTATGCATTGGGAGCAACAGATGAATTCTTAGCAAAAGAAGTATATAGTAATAAATATAATAAAGGATAAAAATTAATATTGACAAATATAATTACATATAATATAATACAAAACGTAATAAAAAAGGAAAGAGATGTATCCACATCCACCTGATTGCACATAGCTTTAGGTCAAATGCCAAGGAAAAAATAAATAAAAAGATTTTAAAATGGTATTAAAGTGGATATATTATGTCCACTTTTTTATATTCATTGGAGGTGTTTTATATAGCAAACTCAAAAAATAATTTGTTAATTAATGAACAAATTAAAATTCCACAAGTTTTAGTTATTGGTCCTAATGGGGAACAAACAGGTGTTAAGTCAATAAAAGACGCATTAACACTAGCAAATTACGCAGGACTTGATTTAGTATTAATCGGTCCAAATGGTAATCCACCAGTATGTAAATTAATGGATTACAAAAAATACAAGTATGAAAAGAGCAAGAAAGAAAAAGATGCTCTAAAAAAACAAAGGGCATCTATGCAAAGTTTAAAAGAATTTAGACTTTCTCCACAAATTGATGTAGGAGATTTTGAAACTAAATTGAAGCAAGTAACTAAATATCTTGAAAAAGGTGACAAAATTAAACTTACAATTAGATTTAGAGGAAGACAAATGGCTCATACAGAACTTGGAAGCGATGTATTAGTAAGATTTGCAGAAAGATTACAAGACATTGCAGAAATTGAATCACAACCAAAGCTTGATGGAAAAAATATGATTATGTTATTGATGCCAAAGAAGACGAAATAGGAGGATTATAATAATGGGAAAAGTAAAAACACATAGTGGATTAAGTAAAGTTCTTAAAGTAAGAAAAAGTGGAACTATTACATTACGTCCATCTGGATTAAATCATAAAACAGGAAAGAAAAGTGGTGCTGTTAATAGAGCAAAAAGAAAGAATGCTGTATTAAATAAATCAGACTACAAAAGATTGAAGAAAGCAATATAATAAGGAGGAGTTAATAATGACAAGAGTAAAGAATAGCGTAACTACAAGAGCACGTCATAAAAAAGTATTAAAGGCTGCTAAAGGTTACTTTGGAAGTAAACATAGATTATATAAGACTGCTAAAGAACAATTAATGCATTCTGGACAATATGCATTTAGAGATAGACGTCAAAAGAAAAGAGATTTTAGAAAATTATGGATTACTAGAATAAATGCAGCATGTCGTGAAAATGAAATTAGTTATTCAAGATTTATAGAAGGGTTAAATAAAGCAGGAGTTGAGGTAAATAGAAAAATGCTTTCAGAAATTGCTATAGATAATCCAAAAGCATTTACTGAATTAGTAAATACAGCAAAAAAAGGTCTTGAAGGAAAAGTTGTAGCAGCAAAAAAAGAAAATAAACAAGAAGTTGCAGTAATAAAAGAAACTACAAAAAAAGTAGTTAAAAAAGAAGAAAAGGTTGAAGAAAAAACTGAAACAAAAAAAGGAATTAAGGCAGAAGGAAAGAAGACAGCAGTAAAAAAAGTAGAAGAAAAGAAACCTACAACTACAAAAAAGGTTGTTGAAAAAAAAGAAACACAAGAAAAAAAACCAACAGCTAAAAAAGTAGTAAAAAAGGAAACTAAATAAGCATATTAATGGATTTAATTACCTAGTGCCATTTTGGTGGAATTATTAGAAATTAATAGAAGATAAAACGAAAAGGAGAATTAGAATTATGACAGTTGTGTCAATGAATTATTTATTAGAAGCAGGAGTTCACTTCGGACATCAAAAAAGAAGATGGAACCCAAAAATGAGAGAATATATTTATACATCAAGAGATGATATTTATATAATAGATTTACAAAAAACATCAAAGAAAATTGAAGAAGCATATGAAGCAATGAAAGAAATTGCTGCAAACGAAGGGAAAGTTTTATTTGTAGGAACTAAAAAACAAGCTCAAGAAGCAGCAGAAGAAAGTGCTACAAGAACTAACATGTATTTCGTAAACGAAAGATGGTTAGGTGGAACACTAACAAACTTCAAGACTATAAGATCAAGAATTAAAAGACTTGAAGATATTGAAAAAATGGAAGCAGATGGAAAATTTGAATTACTTCCAAAAAAAGAAGTTATAAAAATAAAAAAAGAATATGATAAACTTAATAAAAACTTAAGAGGAATCAGAGAAATGAAAAAACTTCCTGATGCTTTAGTTATTGTAGATCCAAGAAAAGAAGAAATTGCTATTAAAGAAGCAAGAAAATTAAATATTCCTGTATTTGGAGTAGTAGATACAAACTGTGATCCTGACATGGTAGATTATGTAATACCAGGAAATGATGACGCAGTAAGAAGTGTTAAATTAATGATTGGTGTTTTAACTAATGCCATTGCAGAAGTTAATGGAAACGAAATGATTGACTACTTAACAGAAGAAGATAAAAATAAAGCAGAAGGAAAAGGCAAAAAGGATGATGATGTAAACGAATTCGTTGAATCATTAGAAAAAGAAACAAAAGTAGTAAAAGAAGATCAACAAGAAGAAAAGCCAAGAAAAGAACATAAAAAAGAATTTAAGAAAGAAGAAAAAGTAGAATCAAAAAAAGAAGAAGTTAAAGAAGAAAAAAATGAAGAGAAAGATTTTGATTCTATGAATTTAACTGAATTAAAAGAATATGCTAAAGAACAAGGTGTTAAAGGATATTCTAAAATGAAAAAAGAAGAATTATTAGCAGAATTAAAAAAATAACTAAATAGAAAGGGAAGTATTTATGTTTAGTGCTAAAGATGTAAAAGATTTAAGAGAAAAAACTGGGGCAGGAATGCTTGATTGTAAAAAAGCATTAGAAGCATCAGAAGGAAATATGGATAAAGCTATTGACTGGCTAAGAGAAAAAGGAATTGCTAAGGCAGCTAAAAAAGAGTCAAGAATTGCTGCTGAAGGAATTACAGTAGGAGCATCAAACGAAAATGAAGCTATTCTATTTGAAGTAAATTGTGAAACAGATTTTGTAACTAAAAATGAAAAGTTTAATGAATTAGTTAAAGAATTAAGAGATTCATTAATGTCTGCAAGTTGTAAGACACAAGAAGAAGCAAATGAAACTAAATTAGCTGATGGAAAAACAGTTGCAGAAAGAATTGTTGAAGAGATATCTACAATTGGAGAAAAAATTAGTTTTAGACGTTTCCAAAGATTATTTAAAAATGATGATGAAACATTTGGTATATATTCTCATATGGGTGGAAGAATAACTTCTATTGTTGTAGTAAAAGGTATTAAAGATAAAAATATTGCAAGAGATATTTCTAGAGACGTCGCAATGCAAGTATGTGCAATGAATCCAGTTGGTCTAAATCGTGATAGCATTCCTGCTGAAATGGTTAATCATGAAAAAGAAGTAATCAAAGCAGAAATTAAAAATGATCCAAAGAATGCTAGCAAATCAGAAGAAATTTTAGACAAGATGTCTACAGGAAGACTTTCTAAATTTTATAAAGAAAATTGTTTAGTAGAACAAGACTTCATCAAAGATCCTTCAATGACAGTAGAACAATTTGTTAAGAATAATGGTGGAGAAGTAGTATCTATGGTTAGAATTGCTGTTGGTGAAGGAATCGAAAAAAGAAGCGATGATTTTGCTGAAGAAGTAATGAAACAAATAAACGGATAAAAGCGATTAAATCGCTTTTTTTTTGGTTCAATAAATGTTATACTATTAATAGAATAGGAGAAAAGATATGAATAAAAAAGGTTTTACTTTAATAGAAATTATAGCAGTAATAATAATTATCGGAATAATATTTATAATTACCATTCCAGCAGTTTCAAAATATATATTTTCATCAGATAGAACTGCTTATGCATCAAATGTGCAAGCATATCTTGAAACAATGAAAGGTGAATATGAAATGCTTGAATATGGAGAATTGTTAAAAGATGACGAGATAATGATTGTTCCAATGAATAATATAACTCTTGAAAAAAGTGATAATGGAAAAAGTCCTTATGGATTGTATGATATGGATAAAAGTTATTTTATTATTATACCAGAAAGAAAAGGATACTCATTTTATGCAAACGTCGTTGATGAAACAGGAGTAGGAATAAAATTAAAACCTTCTAATGAATTAGGCAAAGATGTTGTATTAGACGACATTGGAGAAGAAATGGAAAACATTGAAATATATACTTCAGGATCAGTAAGCTATCAATTTAAAGGGATAAATTATGAGATGTGTGAAACAAGAACAGTTACAAAAGAAGATGAAGTAGTTGATGATTCACTTAAAGTATACGTTCTTTGTGATATGAGCGCATAATTACCATACTTGTATTAATTAAAATAAAAAGATTACAGAAATGTAATCTTTTTACACTATTAAAATGTTAACTTTACATTTTTTTCTTTTTTAATATAGTAAAGTGATATATAATTAGTATAAATAGGAAGGAGGATATATGAAAAATATTAAATATGCGGATAAATTGTTATTAATAATAAGTATATTACTCTTTTCAATTGGACTTGTAATGATTTTTTCTTCATCGAATATTGCAGCATTTATGAGATATAATAAAAGCCCATATAATTTTCTTTTAAAGCAAAGTTTTAGCCTATTTTTAGGACTAATATTATTTATAATAATTATACATTTTAATACTAAAACATATAGTGCTACTTCTTGGTTTGCTCTGCTCGGAAGTGTTGGCTTACTACTATTTGTATTTCTTTTTGGTCCAATTATTAATGATGCAAGAAGTTGGATTAAAATTGGTCCACTATCATTTCAACCAAGTGAATTTATTAAGGTGATTATAATAGTATGGTATGCTGCATTTTTTGAACTTAATCGAAATAATCTAAATAAAATGTTTACTAATTTTTTCCCATTAATTATATCTGCTATTATAGCAGCTTTGATTATTTTACAACCAGATTTCGGAACAGCAGGAATTATCGTAATTTTGTCATTTTTAATCTATATACTTGTTCCAAATAAAAGAATAGTAAAATTTAAGGTATTAGGAATTTCATTAACAATAATGACATTAGTTTTAATGGGATATTATATTTTTAATACATCTTCATTTCAAAGACAAATAGAAAGATTTGACTTTAGAAATCCATGTAGTGAAGAAAAATTTTATACAACTGGAAACCAAGTTTGTAACTCTTATATAGCTTTTAATAATGGAAATATGTGGGGAAAAGGTTTAGGTAATAGTACACAAAAATACTTATATTTACCAGAATCTCATACTGATTTTATTTTTGCAATAGTAGTTGAAGAATTAGGTTTCGTAAATAGTGCTTTAATAATATTATTATTTATTATTTTATTATTTAGAATATTATATATTGGAAAAAATAGTACTAGTAGTAGAGGTGCAATAATATGTTATGGGGTTGCAATATATATATTTCTACATATGGTAATCAACTTATTGGGAATAATGGGGATGCTTCCATTAACGGGAGTACCTTTACCATTTTTAAGTTACGGTGGAAGTTTTACATTAAGTTTGATACTTGCACTTTCTATGGTACAAAGAGTAGCTATCGAAACAAAATTAAAAAGGTTAGAAAAATTAGAAAAATGATAACAAATGTATAATAATCTCCTTAGGGAGGTTTTTTTATGCAGAAATATTTAGATTTAATTTATTTTAAACGAAAAGAAATAATATCTATAACAATTATATTAGTACTAGTAATAATTATATTATTTCAATCATTTCATAATGATAAAGAAATAGAAATAAATGAAAGTAATATTATTGAAAAAAAAGAAAGTAAACTAAAAGAGGAAGATATTGAAAAAATAATCGTAGATATAAAAGGAGAAATAAATAAACCTGGTATTTATGAGATGAATAATGGAAATAGAATAATTGATGTAATAACAAAAGCAGGTGGACTTACTAAAAACGCAGATACAAATTCAATTAACTTAAGTGAAAAAATAGTAGATGAAATGGTAATTATAATTCCAACATTAAACATTAATAATACTTCTGAATTAACAGATAAAAAAGTAATTAATGATTTACCTAAGGATAAGAGAATATCAATAAATACAGCAAGTATTGATGAATTAATGACAATTAAAGGAATAGGAACAACAAAAGCTAAAAAGATAATCGAATATAGAAATAAAAATGGTAAATTTAAAAAAATAGAAGATATAAAAAAAGTATCAGGTATAGGAAATTCAACATTTGAAAAAATTAAGAATTATATTAAAATCTAAATTTTTTCTAATTCTTCTTCTATTTATTTCATTACTATCAATAATTTTTTTTAATTTAAACCTCAAGACAAGTATCCTTAATATTAATAATAACTGCTATACATGTATCGTTGAAAATATAATAAATAATAAAAAACTAGAATTATATTGTGATGAAAAAATAGACGCATATATAGATGATTCTAACAATATAAAAATAGGTGATATTTTAGAAATAAAAGGGAACTTGACAGAATATAATTCAAATACATTCTTTAACCAATTTAATTATAAAGAATATAAAAAACTAAATAATACTTTTTATAAATTATATATAAATGAATATAAAAAAGTAGGTCATAGTAATAATATAATATTAAAAATAAAAAATATTATTAATAGTAGAATAAATAAATTAAGTAGTTATAACTATCTTAAGACATTAATATTAGGCGATAAAAAGGAAATAGATAATAAGCAATTAAATATATATAAGAAGATAGGTATAATTCACTTATTTAGTGTTTCAGGAATGCATATTTCATTACTATTAGAAATAATTAATTATATTTATAAAAAAGATAATATAAAAAAAGACATCTTTATTATTTTTATATTAATTTTTTATTATCTGTTAATTCATTCCGTATCACTTTTAAGATGTATAGTATTTTATATAATAAATAAATTAAATAAATATTTGTTTTTAAATATAAATAAAAAAAGAGAAATAGCAATATCAATAATGATACTTTTAATAATAAAACCAGGTTTAATATATAATATTGGATTTTATTATTCGATTATTGTAAGTATAGGTATAAGCTTAAATAGCAAAAAGATATTTAAGAGAAAAAATAAAATTAATAGATTATTACTTTTAAGTACTATGGCATTTCTTTTTTCGTTTCCACTAAATGTCTATAATTACTATGAAATAAATTTTATATCTATAATAAGCAATATTATATTTGTCCCATTAATTACATTAATAGTTTTTCCATTATCATTAATAACTCTTTTTATTCCAATTCTTGATTCTTTACTAAAAGTAACAATTGATTTTATAGAAGAACTATCTTTAATTCTATGCAATATTAATTTAACTATTATTTTGAAAAAACCTGATTTATTTTTAATAATTATTTATTATTTATTAATTTATTTACTTTTAAAAAATAAAAAAACAATATATATATTATTATTACTTATGTGTTTTCATTATAACTACAATGAAATCTTTAAAAGCACACTGGTTTTATTTTTTGATGTAGGGCAAGGAGATTCTTTATTAATTCATAATGATAATATAAATATTATGATAGATACTGGTGAAAATCAAAATAATTATAGTAACATTGAAAATAATATAATACCTACTATTAAATCATTTGGTATTAAAAAAATTGACATATTTATTATTTCTCATGGCGATTTTGATCATATGGGAGAAGCAATAAACTTAGTTAATAATTTTAAAGTCGCGAAAGTAATCTTTAATTGTGGCCCTTACAATGATTTAGAACAAGAATTAATTAAAGTTTTAGATAAAAAGAAAATCAAGTATTATTCATGTATTAAAGAATTAAATATAGATAAGAATAGATTATATTTTTTACAAACAAAAGAATATGATAATGAAAACGATAATAGTAATGTTATATATACAGAAATGAATGGTTATAAATTTATGTTTATGGGAGATGCATCAAGTACAACTGAACATGAAATA
>CACXGX010000019.1 GCA_902767365.1 uncultured Erysipelotrichaceae bacterium | reverse complement strand
ACTTAGTAAATTTTTATATCTTATTTTAGAAACATATATTATCTGGTTTGTTGCATTACTACTTCTATTATTATTTGCAGGATTAAAATATGGATTTAATGATTTAATAACTCCAAAGATTTTATATCAAAACGGAAAAATTATTGAAGTAAATTATATTATTTATATTATAAAACAAATATTTTATTGCAGTATTCCAGTATTAGCTTTTATATCAATAGTTTTTATGATTTCAACGATTACCTTAAATTCTGGCCTTACATATGGACTATGTATGATCTTTGCAATTATTTCACCTTTTATGTGGTATTTTATTTATAATTATCATTTATCATTACTGTCTTTTTTACCATTTCCTTATTTTATGTTCAGTAGTGTTGTCAATGTAACTGAGGATTATTTAGGTTCTGTTGATGTCTCAAATGCGTCAGAAGTATATGGTATTATAATTTCATTAGTTACTTTTGTTATATGTTATATAATATCAAATATAGTATTTATAAAAAGGGATGTTAAAAATTAATTTATAATATTAAATTCTACTTTTAATAGGTATTATATAAATGTGATAAATTGTAGTATTATTCACGAAAAAAGGAAATTTCGAATATCCTGTATATTGGGGATGTGACTTAAGAAGTGAACACGAAATTAATAATGTATGCAACAGGAATGGAAAATATTCCATTTCCAAGAACAAAAGTTAAGAGATTTATAATATAGGAGGAAGAATGAGAAAGATAATTGCAATTGGTGGGGGAGAAAATGGTAGAATTGATGAAAATGGAAAAAAGTTAGATTATGAAACTTTTGAAATAGACAAAGAAGTAGTAAAACTAACAAATAAAGATAAACCAAATTTTTTATTTATATGTCATTCATTTTCATTTTCTTTAGAAATTCAAGATAGTTATTTTGAAACAATGAAAAAAATATATGGCGATACCTTTAGATGTGAATGTAAACATCTAAGAAGCGATGAATTAGATAATATGAATCTTATAAAAGAAAAAATAGATTGGGCAGATATTATTTACGAGGGTGGCGGTGATACAGATTCAATGATTAAACTTTGGAAAGAGACAAAGTTTGATAAAGTACTATATAATGCTTGGCAAGAAGGTAAAGTAATATGTGGTATATCAGCAGGTGCTGTTTGCTGGTTTAATTCATGTAATTCTGATAGTGAAGATGGATTTGAAATAGTTAAATGCTTGGACTGGTATAGTTTGTTTATAACACCACATGTTAACGAAAAAGGTAGATATGAATCTACTAGAGAACAACTAAAAAATAATAATATGGTCGGATTATTGCTTTCAAATAGATCAGCATTAGAAATAATTGATGACAAATATAGAATTATAAAAAGTAAATATAAAAAGAAAAATGTTAAAAATCCATATGTTATTAAAGCATTTTGGAAAAACAATAAATATATTAACCACAAATTAACAAATGAAAAACAATTTAAAAATTTAAATAATTTATTGAGTAAATAATATTAAAAGCAAAAAAAGAGTCAAGAAAATGATTAATATCAGTATTGACTCTTTTAATTAATTTCACAACTTTTTATCTATTACATACACTAATATAGGTGATTATAATGAATGGAAATACTACTAAAAGAGTAGTGGTTGATGCAGGACATGGAGGACACTGAAAAGCCCAAAATAATAAATGACTAATTAATCGTGATATATAAGAAGGAGATTTTTTACTCTTTCTTTTTTTGATGATATAATTTAATAAGGAGGGAATTGAATGCACGCAAACAAAATATTAACAATATTAAAGGAATTAGGAACATCAGATAATTATAAAAAGATATTTATTAATGGAGCATGGGGAATTGGTAAAAGCTACTATGCAAACAATTATATTGAAGAGAATCAAGATAATATTATATATATTACTCTATTTGGTAAAACTACATTTGAATCTATTGAAACTGATATAGCAAAACAAATGATTAATAAATTAAGTTTGTTTAAAAAACATAAAAAAAAGTTAAAAGATTTTTCTAAAAAAATAACTGGATCTTTATCATATAATGGAATAAGTATAAATACTCCAGAGAATCAAAAAAAGAGTGTTATTTCACAGTATAGTAGCCTTTTAGAATCGAAACCTTTAATAATTATTATAGATGATTTAGAAAGAAAAAGTGAGAATGTTCCAATTGAAGATATCATGGGTATGGTTGAAGAATTATCTCAGTATGATAAAACAAAAATTATTATAATTGGAGATGAAAATAATATCACATCAGAAGTGAAAGAAAAATGGGGAAGATTTAAAGAAAAAATAATTGAAAAAGAATATATAATCAGTGAATTTTCTGAAGAAGCAATCGATAATATTATAAATTTAAAAGTAAAGGAATATATTGATGAGAATGAAATTAAAGATTTTGTTGATAACTTTATTAAAAAACACAAAGTTAAAAATTTAAGAACAATTATAAAAGGAATAAAGTTATTTAGAGAAATATATGATAATTTTCTAGACATTAAGAATAATAAAGAAATCAATTTAATCGTTTTAGAAAGCTGTATGGCAATTGTGATAGAAACTACAGAAAACTTATATAAACCATCAGAAAAAGATAAGACAAAAGATCAAGTTCAATATGACATAGATAAAGACTTAATTACACGAATAAGACATCACTATTTTGCTCCAATTTATATTAATTCTAAGGAAGCTTTTTTACTTAAGTATATATATAATATTTATAATTCGGACTATAACGATAGTACAAAAAGCGATGTAAATATAGCAATAAATAGTTATTTGATGATAGAACCAGAGGAGAAAAATTTATTTTATTTATCGGAAGAAAACATAAAAGATAAAGTAAAAAAATTATTTTACAAAATGGACAAAAATGCCTACAATTACGTAACATTAGATTTTTTTGTTGATGATTATAATGAAATAAGCAAATGGAATGATATATTAGATATTGGCTTTTCATACGAATCATTATTAAATGTATTTTGCAGTATATTATTTGTAAATCATTATGATATTTCTAATAGTCTTTACGAAAACAAAATAGATAGTTTTACACTAAAAGGAGATGATAATAAAACTTTAAATAAATTAGTTGATGATTATAATAATAAGTGTGAAGACAAATACTATAACGATAAATTTGATGAAATAGAAAATCATTTTAAAACAAAAAATTACAATGTTAAAGTATTAGAATGGTTAGATTATTCATTACTTGATATAAACAAAAAGGACTTAGTAAAAACATTTCACGAAAGATGTTTAAATAACAACTTTTTTATTCCAGATTTAAGTGACGAGATTGATAATGATGAATGGCATTGGACTCATTTTGTTTGGAAATTATACTATGAAAAAATGCCAGACGAATGTAAAAATGAAATGAATAATTATATTGAAACAAAGAAGTCAAACAAAATATCTGATTATAGATTAAATGCTTTACAACGATATAGACCATTAGTTAAGAACAAGAATAAATAGTTTTTAGATTAACTAATTAACTAGCAAGCACTGAATTTATGTCCAAGTGTCACAAATCCAAATCTCTAATGGAGATTACACCCCAATCCCCAGACCTTTTCTATTAATAAAAAAGATGATACAATATTATCAAGTTAGAGGTGGTCAAAGTGATAGTAGTATCTTCTATATTAATTATACTTTTATTATTAATATATCTTATTGAAAGAAAACAATTAAAAAAGGAAACTAAAAAGATATTATTACTAACATTGTTTATAGTATTAATAACTAACATAATATCTTTGAGTCCAGCTGCACTAATATCTATTTTAATAGTTATCACACTGATATATTCATGGAAAGAAATAGACAAAAAAACAAAAAAGAAAATTTATATAACTTGCACTATTGTTTTTACATTAACGCTTTTATTATTTATTGTTACCCCAAGATATCTATATTATCGAGTATTATATTTAGATGATAGAGTAAAAATAAATGCAAAAATATATATTGATGAAGAAATGGTAGATATAGACGATGATTTAGTTACCATTAGTGGTGATGGTGTAGGAAGAAAATATATCAATAATAGTGATGGTGGATTAAAAATATCTTTTAAGGGAAACGAAAAAACGAATTATCATATTAATATAAAAACGACAAGTGAACATAAAGATTATTATATTGATTTAGTACTTCAACATTGGAATTGGTGGGATGTAGATAGAATTAACGTAGAAATTAAGATAGACACAAGAGAAAATACAATTAGTTATTCTATTGAAAACAAGTTTATTTCTGAAGAAAAAAATTATAAAGAAGATACAATAGAGGAAACAAATATTAAAGAATTATCAACAATTAATGAGATATATATTGGATAAAGTTATAGTATATAATAAAAAAATAAAGAGATTATTCTCTTTATTTTAATTGTTCTAATATTTCAATTAATTCTTCTTTTGTATAATTATAACTTATAAATTGATAATAAACATCATCATATACAAAAGATGCAGTTAGTCTTGCTTTATCCCAATCATTAACATATATAACTGCTTTAGTATTTAAATTTTTTATTTCATATACTTGATCTAATTTCTTTTCACCAGTAGCATCTTTTCCTTCTAAGAATGGATATATGTATCTTTCTTCAGCCCCTTTACTTAGAATAGATATATCTACAGAAATAACTTTACCTGTTTTATCTCCATCTTTACCAAATTGACCATCAGTATTATCAATAAATCCACTCCACCATAAATGAACTAAACCAATTTCTCCATTACTATTTAAAGATGTACTATATCCCATTGATTTACTAGTAGTAAGTTCATAGTCTAAAATGTGAAAGCCAAGATTATGCTCAACTTCATCATGCGTCATACTAATAAGATTTTCACTTTTCCTAGCATTTTTACTTATTTCTTTATAATTAGCATTTTCTACAATATTTACTTTCGTTCCATCTTCAAACTCAACACCTGTAGACCAACTTTTAAAGATTTCTGCTATTTGTTTTGCATATACAATTGATATAGATATTGTAAATACTAATACTATTAAACCCAAAGAATAACCTAGTTTTTTATAATTATATTTTCTTCTGTTAATTGTTTTTCCCATTATTTTGTTTTCCAAATTATTACTTATTTGTATTGATTTGTAAGAATCACTAATTTTATTTTTCATCTTTTTCCTCCTTAATAATTTTCTTTAATTTATTTCTTGCTCTATAAAGAATTGTTTGAACATTAGTTTCTGATTTTTTTATGATATTTGATATTTCTTTTATTTTGTAGTTTTCATAATAATATAAAAATATTACAATCCTTTCAGTTTTAGAAAGTTTGTTTATTTCATCTAGAAGCCCATATTCTTTATTATCAACTTTTATAGTATTTTCTTCTTTTTCTGTTAAAGAGCATATCTTTCTTTTCCATGAAGATAAAAAAATTGTTTTGCAATCATTTATTGTTACTTTAATTAACCATTTTTTTATTTCAATATCATTTTTTTCTAATATTTTCTTACTTTTATATAATTTTACAAAAACATTTTGAACTACATCATCGGAGTCCATAATATTTTTTGTATAACTATATGCTAATCTATAGATATCATTTTTATATAAATTAAAAATGCTTAAGAATTTTTCATCCATGATTAACCTCCATTTATTGAAAAGCTTTTCACTATAATAACTATTTTAAACTATAAAATATCACATAGTATTAATAAAATAAATCACCATAAAAGAAATAAATCATACACTACTATAGGTGATTATAATGAATGAAAATACTACTAAAAGAGTAGTTGTGGATGCAGGACATGGAGGACACTGAAAAGCCCAAAATGATAAATGGCTAATTAATCGTGATATATAAAACTAAATAAGTATAAAAAGAGCAACCAATTAATATTGATTGCTCTTTTTAGCAGCACTTTGCGCTAACACGGGTTTGATCCAACAGTTTAAACTGATAGACCAAAGTAGAAATAATATCTACGTAGATATTATATCATCTTACAAGAAATTTGTATCACATATTTTTTAAAAAATAATACATTTGATGATTAATTAATTGGTTGTATTGTGAGATACAACTATAGGAATAATATATTTTTTTGGGGAAAAATGATATAATAAAATTAGGTGATAACAATGGGATGTTGGGGAGACAAGCTATACCAAAATGATTTAGCCCAAGATTTAAAAGAAGAATATAAAACATATTTAAAGATCGGATATTCGGATTTAGAAGTAGAAAATATGATGATTAATTCATTTAAAGAAGAATTTGGTGAGGAAAATAATGAAAAAATATTTTGGTTAGTATTAGCGGATCAAGAATTCAAACTAGGTAGGCTTTCAACTAAAACCAAGGAGAAGGCACTTAATTATATAAAGGATTCAGAAACAAAAGAATTAATTGATTTAAAAAATAGAATAGAATCTAAACCATTAGAAAGAAAGAAAATGGGAAAGTTTTATATGAAAAGATCTCTATATAATGTTGGAGATATTCTTGCATATAAGATTAAATCAACGAATGTAACGAATAAAAAAAATAACAACTTAACTGATAAATATGTTTTATTTGAAGTTACAGGCATGGTAAGACTAAATATTGGATGTTTACCAATGAATGAATTTTACGACGAATATCCTGTGATTACATTGTTAGATTGGGTTGGTGATGAGATACCTAATAAAGAGCAATTATCCATAATATCATATAAGAAAAGAGAAAAAATTGAAGAGAAAAAAATTATCAATTTTCTCCCTGAAATTTTAGATAATGGAGAAATTAAATGGAAAAAGAAAGACTTTGATACAATACAATATGTTTTCTTCCTTTCCAAAAGAGAAATTAAAGAATTGAACATATTAAGAGTATATGAAAATAAAAAAGCAGAGTATATAGAGGTTACTTGTGTAGGTAGATCTTTTGTAACCGATAAAAATCTTAATAATACTATCATATCAGACTTAAATAATTAAAGAAAAAGGATTCAAAGAAAAAAATGAATAATACGAATTTTAAACTATGTGTTAATTTTTTGAATATGTAAATATAATTACTAAAAAATAAGAATATGAAAATAACAAAGTAGAATAATCTCGTAAGAGATTTTTTTAATTGGTTAAAAAACTTTAAAATAATACACTAGCAAGCACTGAATTTGTCCGACAAAGTAAGTTTTCAGTAATTGCTAATAACAGCAAGTACTGAATTTGTATTACATAACAAAATT
>CACXGX010000018.1 GCA_902767365.1 uncultured Erysipelotrichaceae bacterium | reverse complement strand
GCCATAGAAAAAGTACCTCCTTAGTTGACCTAATAATATCACACACTTATTTTTTTATGTGTGTCAACTAAGTTGGGTACTTTATCCGATTTTACCTATTTTTTTTATCCTACAAGCCATTTATGCTTTTTTACACTATATATTGGAATTAGTGGTAGTATAATTGGTGTCTTTTTAATATATTCTTTATATTCATCATCATTTTGATATGTTCTATCTTGTCTTAATTCTAAACGTCTTGCTCCACTAAACATGATGTATACAATACCTAAATAGCCAATAATTGATATTAGCCATTGCCATTTTGTAAGAGTAGTAAATCCTGATATAAATACTCCGGTCCATATTATTAATTCTCCTAAATAATTAGGGCATCTAACTATTTTAAATAAACCTGATGTACAAATTTTATTAGGATTTTTTCTTTTAGATTTACTTTTTTGATAATCTGAAACTGATTCAATTATTATTCCTATTACTGTAATTGATAAACCTATTATGAAACATAAATCACTTTCACTTTTATTTATAAAACGATAAATAATTGGTGAACACATTAGAATATATAGAATTGCGCAAGATAACCAAAGCATTATTTTTAATGGAATTGTCATATGACTTCCATCAGATATTTCATTTTTCATTTTTGTATTATAAGATTTACTTTTTAATTCTCTATATGCTAGGTATCCTCCAAGTCTTAAGCCATATATTATTAAAATAATACTTGAAATAATATAAGGTATACTTAATTTATTACTATATAAAATTGGTAACATAATTCCTACAACAGTTATTGATAATCCATAGCCAATTGATATAAACCATACGTATTTTTTAAATCCAATGGTGCATGTAATTAAAATTGCAATAAAAATAAATAATATTTCATTTGTAATAATCATTTTATTCACCCTTTCATATTATAACATGTAATAAATGTTGTGATATAACTAATTGAAGGTTTTTTATTATGAGTAAATTAAAATTAATTAATGGATCAATTTTAGAACAAGAAGTGGATGCTATAGTAAACGCTGCAAATAAATATTTATTAGCAGGTGGCGGAGTGTGTGGAGCTATATTTGAGAAAGCTGGATATGTAGAATTAAGTAATGCTTGTAAAAATATTGAAACACCACTTAATGATGGCGATGCTGTTATTACTCCAGCTTTTAATATAAGTAATAGTAAATATATTATACATGCTGTAGGACCTAATTTTAGTGAAACTCCAGATGCATTTGATAAATTATATTATGCATATTATAATTCTTTAAAAGTATTAAAAGATAATAATCTACATTCGGTATCTTTTCCATTAATAAGTTCAGGAATATATGGAGGAAATCTTAATAATCCTATTCTTGAATCAACAAAACAATTTATGAAAGCATATAATACATTTATAAAAGAAAATCCTAATTATGATATAGATGTTATGCTATGTGCCTATTCTTTACAAGAATATATAGAATCTAAGAAACAATTTGAATAATAATTGTTTCTTTTTATTGTGATATAATTTGTATAGGTGATAATAATGGAAGAATTATTAGAAATATATTATAGAAATTTTCCAAATAATATTAGAGATAATAGAATTGTAAAAAAAATATTAAGTAATCCAAATAATTATGTTATAGAAAAAAGAATAGATGGGAAATTAGTTGGCGTTTCTTTAATTAATAAAAATACAATCTTAATGTTATGTGTAGATTATAATTATAGAAATAAAGGTATAGGAACTAGATTGTTAAATGAATCAGAAAGATATATATTAGATCAAGGTTATGATAAAGTAAATATTGGTGAAGGTTTTGATTATTTAATGCCTGGAGTTCCTATTAATGAAGAAAATATTAATTTTTTTACAAGAAGATTTTATATGCATTCATGGGGAAATGATGAATGTTTTGATATGGATATGGAACTTAAGGATACCATTTGTGAATATAATCTTAATGATATGATAAATGGAATAAAATATAGATTAGCAACTATTGATGATTTGGAACAAATTAAAAAATGTACTGATGATGCTGAGAAAAGTTTTACTGAATATTATATGAATAAAGATTTGTATGATGTAAATAATGATCAAATAGTTTTGGTTGCTGAAGATAACAACGAGATTTGTGGAACTTTAATTATAAGTAAAGAAACAGAAGCTCCTAATATGGGTAGTGTTGGTTGTACAACAACAAAATGTAATCATCGTGGTAAAGGAATAGCTACTACAATGGTTAAGATAGGTACAAAGTACTTAAAGGATTTAGGATATAAATATGGGCATCTTGGTTATACTTATACTGGGTTAGATAGAATGTATGGAAAAGCTGGGTATAGAATTTCAACAAAATATTTTATGGCAGAAAAACCACTTGTAAAGATTAAAGACTTTAATCAAAGTATTGATACTATTAAAAAAAAATAATAGTTAAATTCATGATATAATATTGTTAAGATAGGTGATAGTAATTATGAATTTTAAAAAGAAAATGAAAGAGAAAATTAAAGAATATTCTAATGAAGAATATTTACAAGATTATATTAGAAATGAGTATAATATTGATGATAAAGATGCTGATATATATTTACAAGTTTATAGTAAGAATGAATTATTTGATAGTCGTACGGTAGGTAAACAAAAGTCACTTAAAGATGATTTGTATTCATATTTAGAATCTAAAACTGCAATGCTTGATAATGATGTACCTATTAATTTACATATTATTGGTTATGTTTTTCCTTCTAAAGATCAAGAAATAATAAAACATCTTATTAAAGAACATTATTCTATAGAATTGTATAAAATACAAAAAGAATATAAAAAGATAGTTAATAAGTCATCTTATATATTTCTTGCTGGATTAGTTTTTTTACTAATTTATTTAGCGATAATTGTTTCTGTTGAGTCAAATGTATCATCAGAAATATTTGCATTTCTATTTTCTTATTCTTTATGGGAAGCACTCCATGGAGTAATATTTGTATTAAGTAAAGTAAAAGATAAAAGAGCGGCAATTACTCAGAATTTATTAATGGAAGTAGATTTTATTGATAAAGAAAATATGTTGAAAAAATAGTATATTTAGTGAATCTAAATATATTTTTTTTGTAGTCATATACTTTTTTTGTATACAGTATAATATAAAATAATAAAAATTATATTGTTATGTTGTATAATAGATTTATATTAATTGATAGAGGTAAGTTATGAAAAAAGTGTTTACTGATTATATGAATAATAATTTGAGCTTAGAGAAGTGGCAAAAAATAGGTGTTTTATGTTTAATTATTATTTTTGCTGGTTTATTTGGTTGGATTTATGAATTTATTTTTTATTTTTTTGATGGTGGGATGAAAGAGTTTTACTTTCAAGGAGGAAATTTTCTTCCTTGGATTAATATTTATGCATATGGTGCATTATTAATTTTTTTATCCACATTTAAGTGGAAAAAAAATCCGTTATTGGTAATACTTTTATCAGCTTTGGTTTGTGGTTTACTTGAATATTTTTCTGGATTAATAATATACCATCTTTTTGATGGATTAAGATTGTGGGATTACAATGTAGAAATACTTAATTTTGGAAATATAGGTGGATTTGTTTGTTTTAGAAGCGTTGCATTTTTTGGTATTTCAGGTTTGTTTTTCATGTATGTGGTTTTACCATTTTGTATTTTTATTTCAACGATTATGAATAAAAAAAATTTTTTAGTATTAAGTATTACTTTAGTATCAATTATTTTAATAGATGAAGTATATAATTTAATAGTTGCAAGAGTATTTGATTTACCAAGAGCATATGATATATATTCAAAGTTAGGTGTTAAATATTAATGATTAATAAAAATGATATTCGAAAAAAATATCTTTTAATTAGAAAGAAAATAAATAATAAAGATATAAAATCTAGAATAATTATGGAAAAAATAATAGATGATGATTATTTTAAGAATTCAAAAGTAATAGCATTATATAAAAGTTTAAAAAATGAAGTTAATACTGATTATATTATTGATTATTGTTTAAAAAATAATAAAATTGTTTTACTTCCAAGAGTTGTTTTAAATGATTTGTTGTTTTATACTTATTCTTTAGATGATAAATTAGAAAAAAGTAATATTGGTATACTTGAACCAATTGACAATCATTGTAATTGTTATGATGGCGAAAAAATAGATTTAGTTATTGTACCTGGCGTATGTTTTAGTGAAAATGGTGATCGTTTAGGTTATGGCAAAGGATATTATGATAGATTTTTAAAAGGTAAAAATGTAAAATCAATTGGAATTTGCTTCAAAGAACAATTATGTAATAGATTACCTATTAATATAGATGATTACAAATTAGATAAAGTTATAAGTGATTAAACATATATTTATATGTTTTTTTATTGATTTTATATAAAAAATGAGTATAATCGAATATGAAAACGATTTTCAAATTGGAGGAATTATGTCTTATAATACAAAACAAAAAAAAATAATAATTGATGTAATAAAAAAACACAAAAACAATTTTACTATTAAAGATATTTATAATGAATTAAACTGTTCAATAGGACTCACTACTATATATAGATTATTTGATAGATTGGTTGATGATAATTATTTAAGTAAAAGTATTGGAAAAGATAATAATCCATATTATCAATATTTAGAACAATGTGATAAAGATAATCATTTTTATTTAAGATGTGAATCATGTGGAAATATGGAACATGTTGATTGTGACTGCATTGCTGATTTGACAAATCATATTCATAAAAAACATCATTTTTCAATAAATCACGATCATATTATTATTAATGGATTATGTAAAAAGTGCGGTGAAAAAAATGAAAAGTAAAAGAAAATTATTAACAGTTTTGTTGATAATTATTTGTTTTTTGTTCGTAGGTTGTGAACAAAAAAATAATAGAGACAATTCAAAGTATTCTATAATTTCTACGAATTTTCCTGGATATGATTTTGCAAGAGCAATAGTAGGGGAAGAATCTGATTTTAATATAAGAATGCTAGTTAAACCTGGAAGTGAAGTTCATCATTTTGAACCAACTCCTCAAGATATTATTGATATACAAAATAGTGATTTATTTATTTATGTAGGTGGAGAGTCAGATTCTTGGGTTGATGATATTCTAAATGATATAGATATAAGTCGTGTTAAAATTGTAAAATTAATGGATTTAGTAGATGTTCTTCAAGAAGAAAAAGTAGATGGAATGCAGATAGAAGATAATGATTTAGAAGATGATGAACATATATGGACAAGTCCTAAAAATGCTATTAGTATTGTTGATAAATTAGAAGATTTTATAATTGAAATTGATAAATTTAATAAAGAGAAATATGAAGAAAATACAAAGAATTATATATCTAAATTAAATGATTTAGATTTACAAATTAAAGAAGTTGTTAATACTTCTAAAAGGAAAGAGATAATTGTTGGTGATCGTTTTCCATTGAGATATTTTACAGAATTATATGGTATTAAATATTATGCTGCTTTTCCTGGTTGTTCAGATCAAACTGAAGCAAGTGCAAAAACTATTGCTTTTTTGATAGATAAAGTTAAAAAAGATAATATTCCTGTTATATTTACTATTGAACTATCAAGTGGGAAAATAGCTCAAACAATTGCTAAAGAAACAGGAGCAAAAGTACTTTTATTTCATTCAGCTCATAACGTAAGTTATAAAGATTTTTCTAATAATATTACTTATTTAGATATAATGAAGAATAATCTAAGTAATTTAAAGGAGGCTTTGAATTAATGAGTTTAATAGAAATTAAAAATTTAACATTAGGTTATGATAAACATATTGTTTTAAAAAATATAAATATTAATATTGAAGAAAATGATTTTATTTGTATTGTTGGACCTAATGGAAGTGGAAAATCTACTCTTGTTAAAGGTATACTTGGATTAATTAAACCAATTAAAGGAAAGGTAATATATAATGGATTAAAACAAAATTTTATTGGGTATATGCCTCAAGAAACAAAAGTCGATTCAAATTTTCCTGCTTCAGTTATGGAAATAGTATTATCAGGAACACTTAATTCATTGGGTTTTAAGTCATTTTATTCAAAAAAAGAAAAAGATGTGGCAATTAATAATTTAAAACTTTTAGGAATTGAAAAACTAAAAAATAAAAGTTTTTGTGATTTATCTGGTGGGCAAAGACAAAAGGTATTACTAGCTAGAAGTTTATGTGCTACAAGCAAATTATTAATTTTAGATGAACCATCTAATAATTTAGACAGCAAGTCTAAAAAGGAATTATATGAAACAATTGGTGAGTTAAATAGAAAAAACGGAATTACTATTATTATGATTACTCATGATCTTGATCATAATAATTTGATTGGAAATAAAATTTTATCGCTTAGAGAAGATGATATCTTTTTTGGAAGTGTTGATGATTTTATAAGGAGGGTACATAATGATTAATGAAATAATAGAAATGTTTTCGTACTCTTTTATGGTTAGAGCTTTTGTTGTTGGTTTATTGATATCATTGTGTGCTTCATTAATAGGCGTTTCATTAGTTCTTAGAAGAGATTCAATGATAGGTGATGGATTATCTCATGTTGGATTTGGAGCTTTTGCTTTTGCATCAATATTTGGTTTTGCACCATTAGAATTCTCAATTCCAATTGTAATAATTGTTTCATTTTTAATATTGAGACTTAATGATAATAATAAAATTCATGGTGATTCGATGATTGCTCTTATATCTGCTGCTTCTTTAGCAATAGGAACATTTGCTATATCTGTAGCTGGAGTGAATACAGATATAAATAACTTTTTATTTGGTAGTGTATTAGCAATAAATCAAACAGACGTAATAGTTAGTGTTATCTTATCTATAATTGTTATTGTTTTATATGTTTTTTCTTATAATAAAATTTTTGCATTAACATTTGATGAAAAATTTGCAAAATCAATTGGTATTAATACAAATTTATATAATATGATTTTTGCAAGTTTATGTTCTATAGTAGTAGTATTAGGAATGAGATTAATGGGGGCACTTTTAATTTCAAGCTTAATTATTTTTCCTACTTTATCTTCTATGCAAATACTAAAAAAGTTTAAAAGTGTAGTAATATCTAGTACAATAATATCTATGTTATCTTTTGTAGTTGGTCTTGTTATATCTTATTTACAAGCTACCCCTACAGGGGCAACTATAGTAATAGTTAACTTGGCGGTATTTATTCTATTGAAATTTGTTTCATATTTTATTAAAAATAAATAAAAGAGTCATTTATGACTCTTTAATTGTTTTTTTAATTCTAATATATCATTTTGTAATTTTTTTTCTTCATTATCATCATCATCTATAATACAATTTATTTCTCTTAAAGTACGATATTTTTCATCTAAGTCAAGTCCATATCCAATAACAAATCTATTAGTTATTTTAAATCCTACGTAATTTATATCTATATTATCTATTTCTCTTCTTTCTTTTTTATCAAGTAGGGTGCATATTTTTATGCTTTTGGGATTTTTTAATGATAGGTATTCTAACAAGAATTTCATTGTTCTTCCAGAATCTATTATATCTTCAACGATTAATATATTTTTGCCTTGAATTGATTTTTCAATATCTAGTTTAATATTTACTTTTCCTGATGAATTTTCTCCAATATAGCTAGATATTTTCATTACTTCTATATTTGCGTCTATAGTTATATTTTTTGCTAAATCTGTAAAAAAGAACATTGCTCCTTTAAGTATACATATTAAAGTTAAATCTTGATCTTTGTAATCTTCAGATATTTGTTTTCCAAGTTGTTTAATTCTTTCTTGTAAAGTTTCTTCATCAATTAATATTTCTCTCTTTTTCATAGTTCCTCCCTATTTATATATTAACATATAAATATTTTTTGATGAAGATTATTATTCATAATGGTATAATGATGTTGGTGGTTAATATGTCAAAATCTATTAAAATGTCATTTATTCTTAACTTGATTATTTTTGTACTTGTATTTATTGCAACATTATTTATGGTTTTAAATATTAAGTTTATGAATGTTGAAGATTTTGTTTTTTTATCTTCGAAAATTGAAGTATTAAAGTATTATACGGTTGATTTTAATATTTTTATGGGAGTAATGTCTTTAATATATTGTATTTATGTTATATTAGGTAAGAAAATGTCTAAATTATTATATATATTAAAATTAGCATCAACTATTGGCGTTGTATTAACATTTTTAACTGTTGTTTTTTATCTTGCTCCAGCATCTAAGAAAGGATATTTTATACTATTTACAAATAGTAATTTATTTTATCATTTTATAGTTCCAGTTTTAAGTTTCGTAACTTATGTTTTTTTTGAAAATAATAAATTAAAAATAAAGGATTGCTTACTTTCTATAATACCTACTTTAATCTATGCTTTATTTTATTTGTTTAATGTATTAGTACATTTAAATAATGGAATTGTATTGTATGAATATGACTGGTATGGTTTTGCAACTGGTGGAATAGTTGGAATTATTATAGTTTTTTTATTGATGCTATTTATAACTTTTATCATTGGAGTGTTGTTGAATATGTTTAATAAGATTTGTATGAAGAAGTATAAATAAAGATATATGTAATTTTTTGATTAATCAATTGGTGGATATAATAAAAAAAGTAAACTGTGATATAATAAGGATGAGAGGTAATTATGAAAAATGTTATTGTTGATTGTCATATGCATACTTTAACTAAAGAAGAATTTGAATTATATATGAACACAGCTTGTGCTTCGAAGTTTATTAATATAAGAGGGTTATATATTGATGAGATGTTAGACCCTTATAATTTTAAGAATTTATTGATAATGAAGATATGTATTTCCTTGATTCAGTTGATTTGGATCATGTTGAGGATGAATTAAAAAAAATAGAAAAAGATTTAAAAAAATATCCTAGGATAATTGGTATTAAGATTTATTTAGGATATCAAAAATACTTTGCAAATAATGAAAAAATATTTAAAGTTGCGGATTTTGCTTGTAAAAATAAATTGACAGTTACTTTTCATTGTGGAGAAATATATGATGAAGATGGAAAAAGTTCATTTTCAGAGTATTCTAATGCAAAATATATTGAAGATTTAGCTAAAAAATATCCTAATACAAATTTTGTTGCTAGTCATATTAATTGGCCAGAATTTGAATCTGTATTTTCTTTGTGTAATAAATATGATAATTTTTATACTTGTTTCAGTGGATGTAATGATGGATGGGATGAAAAAGAAAGAAGTAGGCAGAATATGTTAATATCGGATATTTTAAATAAATATTTTAAAAAATATCCTAAAATAAAAAAGAAAGTTATGTATGGAACAGATTTCTTTGCTTGTTCAGAAGATTATAGTGATGTTTCAAGTTATATAAAAATACTTGATTTATTAAATATAAATAGTAAAGAAAAAAAAGATATTTTATATAATAATGTATGTAATGCTTATAAAATTAAATTTTAGCATATAAAAAGTAGACATTTCTTTTTTACTTGTCTACTTTTACTTTATCACTTTATTTTTGAGATTCTCTTTTTAATTCTCTTTTTTTCTTACTTTCTTTTTCTTGGTTTATCTTATCATAATAATCATAAACCATTGTTTTAAAATCATCTATAAATTTTTTTCTTTGATTTTCATTCAATGCTTCTATTGCCATATATGGACTATCATCTTCAAGTTCTGATAAATAAATATTGTTTTTGATTTTTAAAAAGTCGATTCTTTGAACACCATTAAAGTTTTCTCCATTTAGATTAGCAAATACTTGGGCTTTTTTTATTTCTTCTTCTGTTGGTTGATAAAACTCGGCATTTGCATGAGACAATTGATTCTTGTGATGCTTGTATAATGCTTGATAATATAGAAGAATACAATGGAATAGATAATAAATATATACTTAGTTTTAAAAATAATTATTATTAAAAAATATTTAAAAAAATAAAATAGTTGTAAAATAAAAAATATATTTATTGATTTAAATTGTAAACACTATTTCTAATATGTTAAACTTGTCAAACATACATTTTTGTGGTATAATATACTAACACAAATGGGGGTAGTGTTATGAAACCAATTAATGGAGTAAATTTAGAACGTGTTAATTATTTTAGCTTAGAAGAATATATTGATAGAATTCATTTATGTAAAAATACTTTATATCATGTAGAAGATACTTCCAAAGAATTTGAAAATTATATTAGATTTTTAAGAAGTTATGATGATTCGGTAATAGTAGCACATCTTATTGAATCATTTACTCATGAAATTCAATACTCTAATATGGTTGAAAGTCATTTAATTAAGCCTGAAGATATTAATGAAAATAATATATTTTTTGATTCATTAACAATGAGTCATAATAGAATTAAAAAGTTACATAGTTTCTGTCAATGTGATAGTGAAAATTTTAGTTATGATTATCGTAAAGATGAAGCAAGAGTTAGTTACTATGAAGATGATGGTTCTGAACATATATTCTGGTATGGAGCTGAACCAGAAGATATTAAAAGATTTATGGATGATTTTATTAATATATATAAAGAAAATGGGTTGCAGATGATTGATATAAGTCCATTTTTAAAAGCAGCTTTGTGTCATTTATTGTTCGTAAGAATTCATCCATTTGGAGATGGAAATGGAAGAACAGCTAGATTAATATATGATATGAAATTTACTGAAATGATAAACAAATTATATGGTACTAATTTAAAAATATCTCCATTACATATATCTATGAGTATATTTATGAATCAACCAACATATGCTAATAAAATAAATGATATATACTTTGGTATGAACTATGATAGTAATGATGAAATAAATAGTTTTTTTGACTTTTTATTAAATATGACAGATGAACAAATCCATTATATGACTCTTCCTGAATCAAAATTTAAACTTGATAGAATGGCAAAAATGTATCAAGATTCTGATCAATTTATAGATCCTAAAACGGAAAATAAAATGAGATTAAAAAAATTTACTAATTAAAATGAATAATTATAATAAATGAACACCAATATTTTTGGTGTTTTTTATGTCTTATTTTTAATCTATTAAATTGTGTATTAATTGAATCTTATAATTCCAAGCTGGCATTTGAAAAAGTATGTAAAGCTAACTTGAAATCAGTAGATAATCTAGAAAAAAAGTATGAAGCTTGTAGGAATTGCTACAGATTTTTTAATTTGATACTGTGAATATAGTTTAATTGATGATTTATCAAATAAAATCATTCTTACAACATAAAGTGATTGTGACAAAAGATTTGGAGATTATTTAAGAAGTGAATATACTATACAAAGATATGCTAAAATTTATTGTGATGAAGAAAAAAGTACTGTATGTAAAAGAAACAAATTAAATGATTTAACTGGTAAGGAGTGGTTGAAATTAACTAGAAGTTTTTGGATACCTTAAAAGTGTAAAGATGACAAAATAGTTCTAAAACATCCTGCTCCTTTTATGATAAAAGAGATGTTTAAAGAATTAAAATTGTTTGATAATAATTATTAAATAATTTTAGATGATTCAATAAAAAAGATAGATGACTTTTGAAGACGATTTTTTTGATTATATAGTAACTTTACCACCTTATCATAATATTTAAAAAAATAAAGCTAGTGGAATTAGAAGCGATAATTCTGATAAAGGTTATAGAATGAAGCAAGCAGTGTTTTCCACCTGCGTTTGAACAAAAATAGCAATAAAAAAGCTCTAAGCCCTTATAAATAAAGGGATTTAGAACTTTTGCTTTTTCTAATTCACTTAACTCTAGGCCACACTTTTGTGGACTAAATGTGAGTAATGTAACTCTTTTTAAACAATTCTACATGATTGGAAAATAGTAATAGTACGATTATTTTGAAAAATAAAAAAATAATTTAAAAATCTTGACTTAAAGTTAACTTTAACTTGTATAATTATAATGAGAGGAGAAATAATATGACATATTCTATAAAAGAAGTAGCTGATATG
>CACXGX010000017.1 GCA_902767365.1 uncultured Erysipelotrichaceae bacterium | reverse complement strand
ATTTGCATTTTATTTAATTTTTTGCTAATATATATGTAGTCAAAAAAAGAGAGGTGATACTATGCCAAATATTAAAAGTGCTAAGAAGAGAGTTTTAACTAGCGCAAAAAAAGAAAAGAATAATAATGCAGTTGAAGCTAGAACTAAAACATCTATTAAAAAGTTTGTAAAAGAAGTTGAAGCTGGAAATAAAGAAAGTGCTAGTGAAAAATTAAATACAGCAATTAAAAATATCGATAAAGCTGCTAATTCTGGATTAATGCACAAGAATAAAGCTGCTAGACAAAAGTCAAGATTAATGAAAATGAATAATAAAATGTAAGAAACAATTAGTTTCTTTTTTTTTATAATGTGATACAATAATGTTGGTGATATGATGAAAAAATTTATTTTTTCTGTTTTTCTTATTTCTTTAGCAATTTGCGTTTTTTTAAATAGAAATGAAATTGTTAAAATGATTATTAATAATGTAATAGTTAATCAAGAAGTTAGTTTAGAATATAAAAATAGTTATTATTTAAAATATAATTTTAATTATGTAAAAAGTGTAGATGAATTTAATATCAATAATAAAAATAGTTTAATAAATCTATTTTATACAATCATTAACAATGGTAATGATTTATTTGATTTTTATTGTCCTGATAGTTATAAAAATTGTATAAATGATATTGTTATAATTGCCAATAATCCGAAAGAATTATCTGTAATAAATGGATTCGTTCATCCTTTTAATAGTTTTGATACGATTGAAACTGTTTACGATTCATTAGGAAGAGTTAAATTGACAATACAAAAAACATATTCTAACTATGATATCGTTAAAATAAATGAAAAAGTAGAAGAAATAATACAAAAAGAGATTAAAGGTGAAAAAGACAAACGTAAAATAATTAAAAAAATACATGATTATATTATAAATAATACAAAATATGATAAAGATAGAACTGATAGAAATATAATTAATTATCAATCTAATACGGCATATGGAGTCTTATTTGAAGGATATGGAATATGTAGTGGATATTCAGATGCAATGGCAATATTTTTAAATTATTATGATATTCCTAATTTCAAAGTTTCTAGTGAAAATCATGTTTGGAATGCTGTATATTTAGATGGAAAATGGTATCATTTAGATTTGACTTGGGATGACCCAATAATTAATACAGGTGAAAATGTTCTTGATGATTCATATTTCTTAATTACAACTAAAGAGTTAAAAGAATTAAAAGATTCTCAACATCACTTTGATGAAGATATATATAGTGAACTTAAAGAAAATTAAAAGATGGCATTAATTTATGCCATCTTTTTTATTTTTATCATCTTTATCCTTTATACTTGTAACAGTATTATAGATATCTTTTTTAAAGAAATTATATGTACAATTTAAAGCTATATATACTGGAAGTGAGAACATTATTCCAGGTATTCCAAACAATGATCCACCTGCTACTACAGCAAATATCGTCCACATAGCATTAACATTATTTGTTTTTCCATATACCTTTGGTGAAATAATATATCCATCAATATTTGGAAATATTAAACATACTACTAAAGTTGCTATAAATAATGGAGTCGATACTACACTTGCAAGTATAACTGCAATTATATTTGTTATAAGTCCACCAAAATAAGGAATAACTGTTGTTAAAGATGCTAAAACACCAAGTAATAACCAGTTTGGATGCCCAATTAATTTAAAAATTAAAGTATATTCTACAAACTGAATACCAATAAAAATTGCTAGTCCATTTAAATATTGCCCTAATTCCTTATCTAAAACTTTAACATATTCAAAGGCTTTTCTTCTTTCTTTGTTCCTTTGCAATAACTTACTAAATTCTGCTCTTATTCTTTCCATATCGGCAAGAAAGTATACTGATAATATTAATATTATTATTGATTGTGAGACAAAATCAAATGCTCTACCTACTAGATTTAATGTTCCATCAGATACATATCTTCCTGCTGATTGAATTATATTATCGAGCATTGTATTAATTGTGGTTTGAAAATCTCCAAAATTTATATCAAACTTACTTGATAAATCAGTCATTACTGTAGCAACTGATTGTGATAATAGAACAAGTTGATCATATACGAGTGGCACTGTTATAATTATTAATCCAAAAATAACGAATATTACTGTTCCTGCAACTATAGAAACAGATACAGTATTACTTAACCCTTTACTTCTTAATTTTCTAACAATAGGATAAAATGCATATGCCAGTCCAAAAGCAATAACAAATGGGAAAATTATTCCTAATACTTTTGCAATAATTGTTCCCCAAACGTTAAATGTTAATATACATATATATACAATTAAAGCAAAAATTAAGATATTAAGAAGTTTATAATTCATTTTATCTTTAAACATAAATCCTCCTTTATTTTTCTAATATTATAGTTACAGGTCCATCATTTAACAAAGAAACTCTCATTTCTGCTCCAAATATTCCTGTTTCTACCTTAATATGTTCTTTTAACTTTTCATTAAATAAGTTGTATAACTTTATTGCCTCTTCTCCATTTAATGCTTTAATATAGCTTGGTCTATTTCCTTTTAATGCATCACCATATAATGTAAATTGTGAAATAGATAAAATACTTCCATTTGTATCCAATACATTTTTATTCATAACACCATTTTCATCGTCAAATATTCTTAATCCAAGTATTTTATTAACCATCCAATCTATTTCTTTTTCAGTATCAGTTTGAGTAAAAGATACAAGTAACATTAACCCATTATCTATTTTTCCAACTATTTCATTATTTACTTCTACTTTAGCATATTCTACTCTTTGTGCAACTATTTTCATTTCATTACCCTTTCAATATTTTCAATATAACTTAATTGATTAATATCCCTTATAAAATTATTTAATCTTTCTAAACTATTAACCCATAAATCAACTTCATATATTACTAAATCAGTCCTACTTAATGTTTTTATGTTATCTATTGCAATATTGCTTGTATTTGCTTTTTGCATTATTTCAAGCATTGCGTTCCCATTTTTTCTTGATGATATTAGTATTGAAGTTAGATATTTAGACTTAGGATTATCACTCCATTTAACATTAATCATTCGATCTTCTAATCTATCAAGATTAGGACATAATCTTCTATGAACAGTTATACCATTATTTTTACTTATATATCCAATAATTTCATCACCTGGTAATGGATTACAACAATTGGAAATATTTACTTTTATTTTATCTATTCCATCTACTATTATATCTTTTTCACTATTTTTTCTTTTTATAGGTACTACTTGTTTTACTTCAGGTTCTTCATTTTGTTTAATTATTAAACTTATTATATATAGTGCACTAAACTTATTATTTCCAATGGATAAATATACTTCATCCATATCTGTACATTTTGTTTCTTTAATAATTGTTTCAATATTTTGATCATTAAAGAAATCTTGAAAAGCAATTTTTTTCTTTCTAAGTTCTTTTTCTAAGAACTCTTTACCTCGTTCAATATATATTTCTTTTTCAGACTTTGTAAAAAAGTTTTTAATTTTGTTTTTTGCTTGAGTCGTTTTAGCAATATTTAACCATTCTTTTGATGGAGTTGAATTCCTATTTGTTATTATCTTAACTATATCATTATTTTTTAATTCATAATCAAGTGAAACAATACTATTGTTGACTATTGCTCCAACCATTGTATCTCCAACAGCAGTATGTATTTTATATGCAAAATCTATTGGAGTTGAACCATGGGGTAATTCAAAAATATCTCCTTTTGGAGTAAATACGTAAATATTATCATTTAATATTTCATCTTTAACACTATTAACAAACTCTTCACTGCTCATTTTTTCTACATCTAATTCCATTATAGACTTAAAAAATTGTAGTTTTGCTTCAGTAGAATTTTGAGATCTTTCTTGAAGATTTTTCTTTTCTTTATATGCCCAATGTGCTGCTACTCCATTTTCAGCTATTTCATCCATTGCATATGTTCTAATTTGAACTTCAAATATTTGTCCATCTACTCCAAATATTGTTGTATGAAGTGATTGATATCCATTTACTTTGGGCATAGCAACATAATCTTTAAATCTTTTTGGCATTGGTTTAAACTTTGAGTGAATAATTCCAAGTGTAGTATAACAATCTTGCTCAGTATCAACAAGTATTCTAAGTGCTAAAAGGTCATATAATTCACTAAACTTCTTACCTTTTTCCATTTTTTTATAGATACTATAAATACTTTTGCTTCTACCTTTGATATCAAATTTTATATTATGTTCTTTAAGAATATTACTTACTTCATTAATCATTTCACTAACTGAATTATCACGTTCAAGTTTTGTAGTATTTAGTTTTTCAGCAATATCATAAAATATATCTGGTTTTAAATATCTAAGTGATAAATCTTCAAGTTCACTTTTTATTTTATGTATTCCTAAATGATGCGCAATTGGTGCTAAAATTTCTAACACTTCTTTTGCTTTTATTTTTTGTTTTTCTTTTGGTAAAGCCCAAAGAGTCCTCATATTATGTAGTCTATCTGCAAGTTTAATAATAATTACTCTTACATCTTCACTCATTCCTACTATTATTTTTTTATAGTATTCTACTAATGCTTCATTCTCTGTAGAAAAATGCATTTTACTAATTTTAGATACACCATCTACAAGACGAGCTATATCAGAATTAAATTCTTCTTCTATCTCCTGCTTTGTTACATCACAATCTTCTATAACATCATGTAGTAATCCAGCACAAATTGTATCTGTATCAGCATAAACTGTTGTTAGTATTATTGCAGTACATAATGGGTGATAAATATATGCTTCCCCACTTTTACGGAATTGTCCTTGATGTTTTAAAGAAGCATAATCAAAAGCATGTCTTATTTCTTTTAAATTTTCTTCATTAGGAATATACACTTTAACTTTCTCAATTAAATCATCTATAGTGTACTTTGTATAATCCTTAGTCATAGTACCACCTCTATAATACTTCTATTTCACTTCCAACAATATCATCTACCACAAAATTATCATCTTTTGAATTTTTAAATTTAAATAGTAAATCATTGTCAAGATTTAATATATCATCAACCATTTCTGATAATTCAGTTTTTGCTATATTATCCCATTTTTCTTTTATTAAATAATTCCAAATATCTTCTTTTTTGATATTTAAAATATGTAATTTTTCTAGTTCTCTAACTTTACAATTTAAAGCAGGCAACAACCTTTTATATAAATCAACTTTATTTTTAATACCTAAATCCTTTTCCATATAATCACCTACTACTATTGTTATTATTTATAATAATTATATCATTATTTTTAAATATTATTATATTTATTTTTATAATTATCTTTTAAATGTGCAATTGATGCACATGACATAAAGCATAAAACAGCATTTCTATGTTTTAATAAAGAATCAATGTTATCATCGCTAATCATTTCTCCATTATTTAGTAAATCAAATATTACTTTTGATGTTACATTTCCGTAGTCTTCACTTTTTTCTCTATTACAATCTATTTCTGTTAAATATACTTTATCTGCAATATTTAAAGCTTCTGCAAATTCTTTATAAAACTTTTCTGTTCTAGAATAAGTATTTGGTTTAAAGATTGCAACTAGTTCTTTATCTGGATATTTTTGCCTTGCTGCTTCTAAAGTCACTTTAATTTCTGTTGGATGATGAGCATAATCATCAATCATAACATTATCTTTAATATTTTCTATGGCAAAACGTCTTTTAGCATTATGAAATCTAGCTAATAATTCGTTTATTTTTTCATATGATACATTTTCTAGATGACAAATTGTTATGGCTGCAAGAGCATTTAATATCATATGCTTTCCAAATAAAGGAAGCGTAAAATGGCCTTCAAAATTATTATTTACTATTAGATCAAATTCAGAACCTTCATTATTTAATATAATATTTTTAGCATATACATCGTTATTTTCATTAAATCCATAATAAATTGTTTTAGGTTTTAATTTAAGCATTTTAATATTTTCGTTATCACCACATGCTACAACAACATTTTTTGTCTTGTTTGCGAATGATTCAAAGGTCTTTCTAATATCTTCTATATCTTTATATATTTCTGTATGCTCAAGTTCAATATTTGTTATAACTGTATATGCTGGATGATATGCTAAAAAATGTCTATTAAACTCATCACTTTCAATTACAAATATTTTATTATTTTTACTAGCATGTCCTGTACCATCTCCAATAAAATAGTTCACTTTATAAACTTCATCTAATATTTGACTAATCATAGTAGATGTTGTTGTTTTTCCATGAGTACCTGAGACACAAATAGATTCAAACATGTTTGTAATATCACCAAGTATTTCATTATATTTCTTTATTTTTAAACCGCATTCTTTAGCTCTTTGTATTTCTTTATGATTTTCTTTTAAAGCAACTGAATGAGTTAATATCATGTTCTTATCTAAAGGATGGGTATTATCACTATATATTTTAATATTTCTTTTATCTAATCCTTCTTGAGTAAATTTATAATCTTTTACATCATCATATCCTTCAACATCGTTTCCTAAATCATATAATATATTTGCTAGAGTAGCCATTCCTGATCCTTTTATTCCTAAACAATAATATTTCATTTTTGCACCTCTTTACATTATTATTATACATTATTTTATCAAGTAATAATACAATAATATGAAATAAGTTGACACATAATTAATCTCACATTAAAATTAAGTTGTAGATTATGGAGGAGATATATGCGTTCAAATAATTATAAATCAATAAATAAATTAGTAGCAGTATTGATTCTATTTTTTTGTTCTAGTTTTTTTAGATTAATTCCAATATATTTGTTTAATATAAATGTTAAAACTTGTAGCAATCAACTATATAATTTTCTTAGAATATTTCCAAATATAGTACTTGTTATTATATTATTTTTTATGTATAAGAATGATTTAAAAAAGCAGTTTAAATCTTTTAAAAAGAAATTTGGTGAAATTACAGATATTGCTATTAAGTATTGGTTTCTTGGATTTATTGGAATGATGATTAGTAATTTATTAATCCAATACTTTTTACCTGTTTCAATTGCGTCTAATGAGCAAGAAATTAGAAGTTTTATTAGTTCTACCCCATTTATTGCATTTCTTGCAACATGTATTTTTGCTCCTTTCTTAGAAGAAATGATTTTTAGAAAAGCTTTTAAAGATGCAATCAATAATAAATGGGTATTTATAATTATATCTGGAGTTGTTTTTGGGGCTCTTCATGTTGTTGGATCTCTTAAATCTATGTATAGTTTATTTTATATAATTCCATATTCTTCTTTAGGAATTGCTTTTGCATATATATTTTATGAGACTGATAATATTTACTCATCAATTTTTGCTCATTTTATTCATAATTTTTCAACGTTTATTATTTTGTTTTTATATGTTTTGAGGTGATCTTTAATGTTAGAGTCTCGTAGTAAAAAAAATGAAGAAATAGCTAATGAAATAGAAAATGAAGAAAGAAGAGAAAAAAATAAAAAAATATTTAAGATATTATTTTGGATATTTATGCCTCTTTTTGTTTTTTTTAGTGTTTCATATATACTTTTAAGATTTATTGGAAATATTGGAATAGTTATAAGAGAATACCCTGTATATGATGATTTAATAGATAGTAATTATAGTGGTCTTAAAATTGTTCAATTTAGTGATATACATTTTAATAAAAATTCCAAATTAGATAATATTAAAAAGTTAGTTTCTACTATTAATAAAACAAATCCCGATATTGTTATATTTACTGGAGATTTGGTTGATAAGGACTATGCAATAAATGAAGAGGAAAAAACGATAATGATGAGTTATTTTTTAGATATAAATGCTAAAATTGCAAAATATGCAATTATGGGGGATGAAGATAAAGAAGAATTTAATGAAATATTTAATAATTCAGGTTTTAAGATTTTAAATAATACTTTAGAAAAGATTTATATAGATTCTTCTATTATTGATATAATTGCTGTTGATGATAAATATTCAGTTGAGTCTATAAATGGGCATACTGATAGTAATTATACAATTGCCATAATGCATAAACCAGATACTGCCGATTTAGTTATATCAGATTTTAATCCGAATTTAATTCTAGCTGGTCATTCACATAATGGTCAAATTATTTTACCACTTATAGGTCCTTTAATGAAAAAAGATGGTGCTACAAAATATGTTTCTTCATATTATGAAATAAATGATACTAAATTATATATATCAGGTGGAATTGGAAATTCTAGTTACGAATTTAGATTATTTAATCATCCAAGTATAAATTTATTTAGATTAAGAAATAGCAAAATTGACATTAATTCATAAAATACTATAGGAGGTATTTATGAATCCTAGATTTAATCATTTTAGAGGCCCTAGAAATAACTTTGGAGGTACTTTTATTCCTTTTGTTTTAGGTGGTATTGTTGGAAATATGTTGTCTAATGGCAATAGATATTACCAATATCCAATATATCCTGTACCTATTTATTATTATCCTAGATATTATTATTAAAAAAGAACTAATCAATTAGTTCTTTTTCTTTTAATTTATTAATTTTCCCATTATAAGAAGATTATATCTATAGTATTTTTGATAATATTTTGGATCCATTGAACATGTTTGTAATATTATTATCTTATCATCTTCATTTACTTCTACACCTGTATTATATTCTGAGTTATTTTTATATGTTTCTATTGTTTTAGCCCATTTATCATTAGAATAATTTATATTATAAAAGTACTCTAAAGCCTCACTATTTTGATCTTCTGCTGCAGCAACATAAACAGAAAAAATTAAATATTTATATTTTTTACCTTCATATTCAATTTCAATATATTTGTGATTATTATAGTAATTTTTATTATTGTGATAATTTTGTAATACTTGAAATGGACCATTTCCATTTTTAGAACTATGAGCATATATTATTATCTTTCTAGTATTAAAAGAAGTTCTAAAATCAATATATGGAACACCAATATTATCTTTTTTACCTTCAAGGCTATGATTTAAATAATAATTATCTCCATTTTTATCTTTCATTAATGGTTTAGTTAATATACCGCTTATTGATATTATATTATTAATATTTTTGGTTTCTTTAGTAACAGGTTTATTTACAACTTTTTTTGGTTCTACTTTTTTTACTTGTTTTACTTGAACTGTTTCCTTTTTCTCTTCTTTTTTCTCTTCCTTTTTTTCTTCCTTTTTTTTTTTTTTTTTTTTTTTTTTTTTTTTT
>CACXGX010000016.1 GCA_902767365.1 uncultured Erysipelotrichaceae bacterium | reverse complement strand
GGGTCAGTTTTATTACAAAACAATGATGACCAACTATCAGTATTAGTAGATAGATTAGATAAAAAGAATACTAATATTGATAAAGTTATTTTAGTAGATGAGAATAAAAGTAAATTGTATTTTGATGATTTAAATAGATTAATTAATACAATTGAAAAAGAAAGACCTTGTTTATTAGTGTTTGACCCTATACAAGCATTTATGGGAGATACAAATATTAATTCACAAGTAGAGGTTAGAAATAGTTTAAAACCATTAAAAGATATAGCAGAAAAATATAATTGTGCAATAGTGTTAGTACAACACTTGAAAAAAGGATTTGAAACAAAGGCAATATATAAAGGTGCTGGTTCAATAGATTTTGTAGGATTTGCACGTTCAACAATTATGATAATGAAAGAACCTAGTGACAAAGATGAAAGATTATTATTACATACATCTAGTAATGTTGCTAAAGAAGGTCATTGTTTATCATATAGATTAACTGATAATGGGGTTGAGTGGCTAGAGGATAAGGGAGATATAGACGCAGATTTACTTGTGAATGAAGGAGCAGATACAAAACTTGAATATGCTAAAAACTTTATTATTGGTTGTCTATCTACCAATAATAAAGTGGCTGGTAGTGAATGGGATAATCTAATGAAAGTTGGAGGATTTAAATCTAGAACTTTTAATAGTGCTAGAAGTATATTATCAAAAAATAATATTATAGAATCCTTTAAAGGTGAAGATAGAAAAACTTATTGGAGATTAAAGAACTACAAAGTACAAAGTTGCAAAGTAGGAAGTGGTGACTCTAATGAGTAAAGAGTATCCTTATATAGTGTTGTTTAAAATAATTAATATTTTTTGTATTGATAATTTAAATGATATTATTTGTTTTAAAGATGATGATAATACACCAGTTTCAATTAATAAGCTTTGTGAAATGTTAGTAATTAATACAACTAGATTTAAAAAAATTTTAGATATTCTAAAACCATATATTATAGAGGTTAGTATTAATGGTAAAAGATATTTAAAAATAAAAAGAAAAACAAAAGATTTAATACATTATTGTTATGTATTGAATCAATTATTAAAAAATTATTCACCTATGACTATTAAAGAATGTCGCAAATGGTCTAAAAGATTTAGAACTAATTTAAATTAAATTTTCATATTTTTAAATAGGTGAATATGATGAAGATTATAAATAGTTATTTTAATGAAGAGGGCAAAACATTCGAAGAAATTATGAACCAACTTTTAGTATTATATTACAATGAGAAAGTAGTAAATAATGCTTAAAAATGGTATAATATAATTGTATCGAAATGCTTTGCTACCTATAAGGAGGAGGTAATTTTATGGTAGGTAGTGAAACATACAAAGTAGGTATTTATTTAAGATTATCTCGTGAAGATGAAAAGCAAGGTGAAAGTGGAAGTATTGGAAATCAAAGAGATATAATTCATAAATATATAAGAGAGAATAATCTTTTATATATAGATGAATATATTGATGACGGAGTAAGTGGAACAACTTTCGAGCGTGAAGGATTTAATAGAATGATGAATGATATTGAATCTAAACGTATTAATATGGTTATAACAAAAGATTTATCTAGATTTGGAAGAAACGAAGGACAACAATTAAGATATTTAGATTACTTTTTTGAGAATGGAATCAGATATGTTGCTGTTTTAGATAATGTAGATACAGCAGATGAATATAATACATCAAATGAGATGATTCCTATTCAATGTTTCTTTAATGAAAAGCACGTTAGGGATACATCAAAGAAAATGAAGGCTAGTGTTTATAATAAAAGAAGTCAAGGCAACTTTTTAGGAAAAACACCACCTTATGGATATAAAAAAGACCCTAAAAATAAATATAAGCTTATCATTGATGAAGAGGCTTCAAAGGTAGTAAAAAGAATATTTGATTTATTTGTTAGTGGTAAAGGTATTTGTGAAATATCAAGAATATTAACAAGTGAAAAAGTACCTATACCTAGTGAATATAAAAAATTAAATGTTGGTCAAAAGTCAACAGCTTATGGGATATGGAATAATAGAACTATAAGTGATATGTTGACTCTTCCAACTTATGTTGGTGACTTAACACAAGGAAGGTCTAGAAAACCTAGTTATAAATCAAAAAGAAGAATAAGACCACCAAAGGAAGAATGGATTATTTGTAAAGATAAATGTCCAGCTATAATTGATAGAGAAACTTTTGAACTTGCACAAGATATTTATAATCGAAATAAGAATCAAGGAAAAAATACACAAGATATTTTATTAAAAGGATTAGTTTATTGCAAAGAGTGTGGTCATACAATAGGATTTAGATTACAAGAAGTAGAAACAAAGAAAAAAGGAAAAGTCAAAAGATGTTATGGTAATTGTAATTATTGGGCTAAACATAAAAAGTATGATGTATGTACTCCTCATAACACAAAGTATTTTGAATTAGAAGAATTAATATTAAATGAAGTTAAAAAGATGTGTAAAAAGTATTTAAAAGCAAATGACTTAAAAAGTGTATTACAAAGTAATGATAAGACGCAAAAGATATTAAAAGATTTAGAAATGAAATTAAAGAAACTAGAATCAGATATAGAATATAGTAGTCAAAAGAAAGAGAATTTATAT
>CACXGX010000015.1 GCA_902767365.1 uncultured Erysipelotrichaceae bacterium | reverse complement strand
ATCTCAAGGATTGTTATTAATGATTCCAAATATGTACAAAATAGCAGGAGAATTGCTTCCTTGTGTAATAAATGTTGCAGCAAGAAGTTTAGCAACACATGCTTTGTCAATACTTGGAGATCATCAAGATATATATGCTACACGTGCAACTGGTTTTGCATTTTTAGCATCAAGTTCAGTTCAACAAGTAATGGATCTAACTAGTGTAAGTTACTTGTCAACAATTAAAGGAAGAGTACCTTTTATAAACTTCTTTGATGGATTTAGAACAAGCCATGAATTACAAAAAATAGAATTAATGAATATGGATAAAGTTAAACCATTAATAGATAAAAAAGCATTACAAGATTTTAGAAAAAGAGCTCTTTCTATTAATAATGTAACTCGTGGTACAAACGAAAATGATGATATCTATTTCCAAATAACAGAAGCACATAATAAATATTATGATGCACTTCCAGATATCGTAAATGATTATATGGAAAAAATATCAGAAATAACAGGAAGAGACTATAAACCATTTAATTATTATGGACCAAAAGATGCAACAAAAGTAATTGTAGCTATGGGTTCAGTTTGTGAAACAATTAGAGAAACAATTGATAAAGCACCAAAAGAAGAAAAAATAGGACTTATAGAAGTACATTTATACAGACCTTTTAGTTCTAAATATTTCTTGAAAGTATTACCTAAAACAGTAGAAAATATCGCTGTACTTGATAGAACAAAAGAAAGTGGTGCTCATGAACCATTATACCTAGATGTTACAGAAATATTAAAAAGTGAAAGACCTGAGATTAATGTTATTGGAGGACGTTACGGGTTATCTAGCAAAGATACTACTCCAGAACAAATATATGCTGTATACAAATTTTTAGATAATAAAAATAAGTTTAATGGATTCACTATTGGTATCAAAGATGATGTAACTAATCTTTCATTAGATCCAGTTGACTTTGGATATAAATCATCTAATCATGAAATCTTAATCTACGGATTTGGATCAGATGGAATGGTAAGTGTTTCAAAAGATATCCTAAAAATAGTTGGAAACAATACAAAAGCATATGCTCAAGGATATTTTGAATATGATTCTAAAAAATCAGGTGGAGTAACAAGATGTCATTTGCGTCTTGGAAATAAAGAAATTAAGCAAACTTTCTATGTTAAAACTCCAGCTTTAGTAGTTTGTACAAAAGATACATATTTAAGAAAATTTGAAATGCTTGATGACTTACAAGAAAATGGTACATTTATTTTAAATACTTCTAAAAACAAGGAAGAATTATTTAAATATATGACTAAACATGATAAAGAAATATTAAAAAATAAGAATATTAAGTTTTATATAATTAATGCAAATAAAGTTGCAAATGAAGTAGGACTTGGTAATAAGATAAATACTGTTATGGCTACAGTAATCTTTAAAATAGGAAAACTAATAGACTTTGACTTCGCTATTAATGAAATAAAAAAATCTCTAGAAACATTATTTAGTAATAAAGGAAAAGAAGTTATTGAAAAGAATATAAATGCTATAGATAGAGCATTAGGTACACTAGAACGTGTTAGTTCAAAAGAAATAACAATTGAAGATGAAAAAGAAGGAAAAGAAAAGAATGTATTTGAACTAATAATTGGAAGAAAAGGTAATAGTTTAACAGTAAGCCAACTTGAACAATATGTTGATGGAACATTCGAAGGTGGAAGAAGTAAAGATGAAAAGCGTGATATGACTGATATTTTACCTTGTTATGATCCTGAAAAATGTATTATGTGTAACCAATGTGCATTAGTTTGTCCTCATGGAGTAATTAGACCATACTTACTTGATGAAACAGAAGAAAAGAAGGCACCAGAAGCAGTAAAGAAAAATTTAAAAGACGCCATGATTAAAGATCAAAATTTGAAATTTACAATTGGTGTAAGTATGGATCAATGTACTGGTTGTGGATTATGTAGTAAAATTTGTCCAGGTAAAAATGGAGAAAAAGCTATTAATATGAAACCAGTTCATGAAGTAAAAACAAAAGAAAGTATTAAAGCAAATGAATACTTATATAAAGAAGTTAAAGAAAAGAAACCAATGAATATCGCTACTATAAAAGGAAGCCAATTTGCCCGTCCAAAGATTGAGTTCCCTGGAGCTTGTGCCGGTTGTGGTGAAACTCCTTACTTGAAATTATTAACTCAATTATTTGGTGGAGAATTAGTAATTAGTAATGCTACTGGATGTTCATCAATTTATGGTGGAAGTATTCCAGCAACATCTTATAATATTCCTTGGGCAAACTCATTGTTTGAAGACAATGCTGAATTTGGTTTTGGAATAGCTTTAGCAGATAAATTACATAAAGAAAAAATTAAAAAGATTATTTATGAAAACTTAAAAGCTGTACCTAAAGAATATAAAGAAGTAGTAGCATCTTACTATAAACATACAGACTATGAATCAAGTTGTTTATTATATGAATCAGTTAAAAATATAAAATTAAGAGAATTAACTGAAATGAAAGAGTTCATCAAAACTAAATCCTTCTGGATAGTTGGTGGAGATGGATGGGCATATGATATTGGATATAATGGACTTGATCATGTTCTATCAAATAAAGAAAATGTTAATATTTTAGTACTAGATACTGAAGTATATTCAAATACTGGTGGACAATCTTCTAAATCTAGTAAGTTTGGAAGTGTTGCTAAATTTACTGCTACAGGAAAAACAGTAGCTAAAAAAGATTTAGCAAAGATTGCTCTTACATATCCACATGTATATGTTGCTACAATATCTCTAGGAGCTAATCCAATGCAAGCAATTAAAGCCCTTACAGAAGCAAAAGAATACGATGGACCATCAATTATCATTGCTTACGCTCCATGTATAGCACAAGGATTAAAAGCAGGTATGGGAGACTCTATTGGAGAAGAAAAACGTGCTACAGAAGCTGGTTACTTCCCAATATTTAGAAGAAATCCTGAAACTGGAGAATTCTTACTAGATTCAAAAGCAGACTTCTCTAAATATCAAGAGTTCTTAGAGGGAGAAACAAGATATGCTTCTCTAGCATCAGTAAATAAAGAAGAAAAAGCAAATATGTTTGAACAAAATCAAAAGAATGCCGAAGGAAGATTTGCTTATTATGAATCATTAACTAAGAAGGAATAGTAATATTCCTTTTTTCTATGCATATTTTTATTATTTTGTCAAATTGACAAAATAACTTCTTTTGTTACAATAATCTCAAAAGGAGGTGTTCTATATGTTAAGCGTTAAGAATTTGAAAACAAACATAGAAAAAATAAATGATAGTATAGAACCATTCAAATTAAAAACTGAACAAATGATAAAAGATAGTGATAGAGTATTTATTATTCCACACAAAAGGGCTGATATTGATGCTATCGCTTCATCTATTGGAATGAGCATTATATGTGACAAATTAAAAAAAGAAAATCATATTGTAGTAGGAGATATAATTGATGAATTATATCATGGAGTACAGGAAATTATTGAAGAAGTAAAAGATGAACATTCTATAATAGGACTTGAAGAATATGAAAAAATGAGAACAAAAGATTCTTTAAATATACTTTGTGATGTTAGTAATCCTCAAATTATATATCCTGAAGGATTAGATGTTAATAAACTTGCAATAATAGATCATCATTGTAAAAAAGATGAATGGTTTAAAGGAGCAATCTCATATGTTGATAAAAATGCATCAAGTGCTTCTGAAATAGTATCAATTCTTTTATCTTCATATAATATTGATATTAGTCCTAAAATTGCTAATATGTTATATGCAGGTATTAGATTAGATACAAATAAATTATCAAGTGATAAATTATCACCAACTACAATGTTAGTATCGTATGATTTATTTAATAAAGGTGCAACAAATCCTATATCAGATTCATATACACTTGATGATTTTAATCAAAAAATGAGAATAGAAGAAATAACTAAAGGAACAGAATTCTTAGCCATAGTTGTGGCAATTGCAAAAGGCAATGAAAAAAATACATATACAAGAGAAGAATTAGCAACAGCTGCAGATAGTATTTTAAAAAGTAAAAAAACAATAGATAAAAAGATTGATGCAGTATTTTCAGTTGGAAAACTAGAAGATGGTACAATTCAAGTAAGTGCAAGAGGTAGTGATACTTTTCATATCAAAGATATAGTAGAGCAATTAGGTGGCGGTAGTGATGAAATACGTGGAGCATCAAATTTAACTAATACAACAATAGAAGAAACAATAGGAAAAATAAAACAAATAGTTCATCCATTTAAAGTTAATAATAGTACTAATTAATATAAAAAGAAGCATTTTTAAATGCTTCTTTTATTTTAATTATTATTTTCTTATTTCTCGTTTTATCAATTTAGCATGTAATACAACTCTTTCTGTTTCGTTATAACAAGTTGAAAGAGTTAATAATTTGTCATTAGATCCTACTTTAGTATCAAACTTATGAGCACTTCTATCAATAAGCATCTTTGTAAATTTATTAAACTCCTCATCGTCTTTAAATTTGATTTGTAAATAATCACTAGTAGTAGGTATATGATAAATACTAAATACTTGCCATAAACTATTTTCATAAGGTGTTGAAATTTTAAAAACAAAATTATTTTTATTTTTTAACCATCCATTAGTTAGTGCATTACGAAGTGTTCCAAACATTGTTTTATCATATCTTCCATGAGCATAAATTATATTATGTTTATCAGTAAAATCACTCTTGTTTCGATAGTCTAAAAATACCCATCCTGCAGAATTATTAGATTTATCAAAAGCGTGTGTTAAATAATATTTATTATCTTTTGTTTGAACAAAAGGATAGTTAATATTAGTACCATTTACTTGAATCCATCCAACTGTATCTTTATTAACTTCTTTTAAATCAAAAAAGTCAACTTCTATCATATTCATACCAACATATGCCCAATAAGGATCATATTCAGGAATTTCTTCTTCTTGTTTAATAATTTCTACTTCTTTTTTTTCTTCATCAACTTCTTTAATTTTAGCTATTTCTATAATATTATCTATTTGTTTATTAATCTCATCTCCATCTTTCTTCCATTCAAAAATATGAACTGCTGAATTAATAATATTAAAAACACAAAAGATAATTACTATAACAATAAATATATCTATTAATTTGTTTATTTTCTTCTTCATATAATACCCTCTTATTAATTATACAACAAATATTTTAAATAACAAAAAAAAAGAAGTGCCTCCCCCTGAGAAGGCACTTCATAAAAAGAATAAAAAGGGGTTGGCTAGTGTGATACTAGCGACCAATTCGCCAATTTCGAATT
>CACXGX010000014.1 GCA_902767365.1 uncultured Erysipelotrichaceae bacterium | reverse complement strand
GGGGCCATTGGCTCAGAAGTAAGCGTTAAACCAGAAGATTTTGACTTTCTTTTTCCAAATTTTTCGATGTCTATTAAAGTAGAATTGTATTGTCCAAGATGCAAAGAAAAAAGAATATTCAAATGCTCAGATGTAACGGCAACAGGATATTATTTAAATAAAGATGCAAAAGAAGCACTAATAGCACATAATAATGAATTATTAATATATGATTTTTCGTGTGAGTATAATCATAAATTTAAAGTTTCATTCGAAACTTTGGGAAAGGGAACCTTAGTAAAATTTGGGCAATATCCATCACCAATGTATTTTAGCAAAACAATAAATGATGATGTTACTAAAGAATTGGATGAAGTTGAAAAAAAATATTATCTTTTATCAATTAAATCTCAAGAAAATAATCTTAATATTGCATCATTTGTTTATTTGAGAAGAGTTTTTGAATCTCTAATAGAAAAGGCGAAAAACAAAAGTGAAACAGACTTTACTGGTATGAGAACAAAAGATATAATAAAACAACTTGTTAAGGAGAATCTCTTAAATGAGATGTTAAAAAATACTGGATATAATGTTTTATACACATTATTAAGTGATGGAGTTCATAATTTGTCTGAAGAAGAATGTCATGAACAATTTGAATTACTAAAAAGTGCCATCGAAATTATTCTTGAAGATGAAATATATAAAAAGCAATTAGAAAAAAGGAAGATAAGCATAGGGAATTTACTTAGTAATAAGAATAGTGAGAAGATAAAGAATTAGATTTTTAAATCTAATTATTTTATGATGGAATCGTTTCAGGTACGAATTTAGATACTATTTTAATAAAAATTGTCAAAGAGATTATAACGGAATTATTTCGAGTACTTATAGATATTTGGCTTTCTTCAATGTTTATAAGGCTATTTGAACATTGTTCAATTCTACCTGAAGAGAGCAAAATAATTATATTTATCAGTTTATGTAAATATTAATAAACTGCGTCATTCTAAAATTCAATTACATCATTTTATCAATTAGGATTCAATTGAAATAAAAAAAGAGCTTTGCGTCCATTGGGGCAAAGTTTTTTTGTGGAAAAATACTTATATTGCGAGGGGAAGATGTAGAAATTCTTTATTTCTAAGATAGAAAAATATATCAAAGAATATTACCTAAATATCCTAACAATAGTTACTATATAAAGTATTTAATAATACTCTTTCTCTTTTCTTGACTATATGTATTTTGGAAGTTATAATAAAAAATCTAAGTTTTTGAAGGGTTAATTGATAAATATGGATGATTTTGTTAGCGGTAAAATACTTGATTTTATATTAAATAATGTTGAGACTGTTGGTATAACTGTAAAAAATCGTAGTGGTATTAATAGAATATTATCTGAAGACGAAGAGAAGACACATCACGAAGTTACTATCAAGGGTAAAAGTTTTAGTGCAAATTTTAAGATGTTTTCGTTGGGTTTTGATTATGATTGTCTAAACAACAAAAGAAATACTAACTTAATTTTTCATGTGACTGATAAATCTAAAAAAGGAAGCGAAGCTTTCGCTGAATTAATAACAATCCTTTCTGATCAGTATACAAGTGGTCAATTAAATATTGATGTAGAGAATAGGAATTTTCATAACTTTGCCCGCAATTTAGAATTAGTAAATATGAATGGTATAGATCTTCTTACTTCTCTTAATTATGATGAAAGAAAAAAACTTAACTATTATGTTCATAATTACCCTTTAAAAAGGAAACTTCATCTTCTTGATGAAATAATGAAAGTTTCATTGATTACATTTGAAGATATTGAAATAAATTCGGAATTACTATCATTAATTAAAGAAAACTTTCTAGACATTACAGGAACAGAAGATGTAGTTGGTACTGGATTAATATTTAATAATTGTAGAATTGCTAAAAATTGTGATTGGACTATTCTAAGAGAATGTAATATTATAATCAATAATTCTAATATTAATCTTGATGATTTTGAGTATTCTTGCAATAGTTTTTCTTTTTGTAAATGTAATATTAGTCAAACAAGATTTCTTAGATTTCAAATGAAAGAACTTGATTTTTCAGATTGTAAAATAGATTTGCCAAACTTATTCTTAACTGCAACTGCTAATAATTTGGATTATTTTTCATTTGATGTTAACTATGATATCGAGGATGAATTAGATAATTTAAAGTATTTTGCACCTAATTTAAAAAAATTAATACTAGGTAAAACATTAGGTTTCGAACGTGAAGGCAAAATACGAAATATAAATTTTTTCTCTGGATTTAAATACTTAACGGATATTAATTTATTTCAGTTTGGCTATGAAAATCCATATTGTATGCTTGTTGAATTTACAAATCCTGTGAAGACTGCTGAACGTTACACAAATTGTAAAAATCCTTCTGCACCTTTTTATAAATATGAATATGTGCCATTTAATGGTTATTTTGATATGTGTGAAAAGCAAAAAAAGTTCAATAAAAAGAATGCAAATCCAAGAAAACTCTATGCTGATAAGTTGTTTGATTTAGAAATGGCTAGAGCCGGAAGAATTAATAGCCTTTGTAGAACAATGTATAATACTCATGATTGTATAACACAAAAAGAAATGTATGAACTTCTGTTCAATTATGAAGAATACGTTAAATCTGATGAATTTTTAAAAAATGATGGCTATTATGATTGGTACCTAGATGGTCTAATCCTACGTGAGTATGAAAAAAATTTACTTAGCCCTGAGTGTGATATTCAATTAAATTGGCCATATTTCAATATACCACACGAGATTTTGAAAGGTTCAAATTATGAAACTAAATGGCGACAAGCAATCGGATTTGCAATCAATTCGGTTACTGGAATTCCAATCAGGTTACGTATTAAAAGAAAGATACCTCAATTTCATGAATACAAAATGCCTGAAGAAAATAAAGAATTTATTAATTTGGATTATCATACTCAGTGTGCATTATCAAGTTTAGAATATAAATATAAAAAATGGACGGAAATGAGAACAAATGATGCTCCATTTGTTGTCTCATATTCCGATTTTTCAATATCCATAACAAGTGAATTTCTAGAACAAAATTTTCCAAATCTTACTTACCTAATTGGCCAAGTAAAAACATGTGAAAATAAAATTAAGCAAGATACTAGTCAAACTTCTAGCTTAGAATGGGAACGTGGTAATTTAGAAAGAGAAATCATTCAGAAAATTGAGTCTCACTTAGATGTCTTAACAGTTCCTGAAGTAGTATTTTTGATGACAAGAATTGAACATTCTGAATCAGAATCGCGAATGCTTAAATATCAAAAATATAATTCAATATTAAATAAAGCAGTTACTAAACTTGATTTTAGTAGTGTTTCTGATAAATCAATTGCTGAGAAAATAGGACAAGATATTTTTAATAAATATGATGAACTTAGAGATATTAACCATTGTTTAAGAGAATTATATAGTGCTCGTAGTGGCATTCCTAAAATAGTCATAGATGATGAAACTGCTAAGGAATTATTTCAACTATCTCATCGTGTAATGAAAACAAAACATATTTAATATATGTTTTTTTATGCTAATTAAACCATGATTTTTGATTATAGAAAAACTTAAGCAATACTAAAGTTATTATCAATTCGGTGGAGCCGGAGAGAGTCGAACTCTTGGATTACTGAAGAAAATAGGAACTCTTAAAAAAATTGTGACACTAATTTCTTTGTTTGAATAAAACTTGATTAGTATTTTTTAGTATTGTATTATTTTTATAAGATGTGGTTATTATAAAGAAAAATATTATGAAAGGTAGACTAACAAATAAAAAAAGAAATAAAATATTAGTATTTACAGTTTTATTTATTTCTATTTTTATTTTGTTATCACTAATTATTTTTTTATTTACTTCAAAAATTCATCAATACTTGATAATAAAGAAAAAGTAATCTCATATTTAGAAAAAGAATTTAATGATGATAATTTTGAAATTTATGACAAAGAAAAACTAAATATTAAAGTATGTGATGATATAGGATATAGATGGTCTATTAAATCAAACAAATTAGAAGTTACATTTGAGGCATATGAAGTATCTATTTATAATAATCATACTTTATAATGTAACAAGGTAATTATTGATAATTATGAGGAAAAGGTTCGTGATGTATTTTATAAAAATGAAAAAATAGAATCAGATAACAAATATCACTATATTTTATATCCAAATGATTATGAAACTGTTGAAGATTATATAAATGCAATAATATATGACCATAATTATTTAAGACCAAGTTATGCTTTAAATTATAAAACCCCAATTGAG
>CACXGX010000013.1 GCA_902767365.1 uncultured Erysipelotrichaceae bacterium | reverse complement strand
GAATACAATAAAAACAGCAAGAATATCTAGTTTTAAAGATAGTGCAATATTAATTGCAGAACAAGCAGAAAAAGATTATTTATCACAACAAGTCTTAAATCAAGATTATAATGCAACAAGTATACCATGTGAAGATGTAGCAAAACTAAATGATGATTATGATAGTTGTGCAATAACTTATAATAATGGTATAGCTACAGTAAGTTTAAGTGGTAAAACAGGAGGCAAATTTGATGGGGTAAGATGTAATGGAACAAGGGATAATATGGAATGTACACAATTAGATAGTAATGTATTAGGATTAAGATATAATGGTGAATTATTAACTTCTGATACAGATGACTTTTGGTTAGAAATCAAGAATAAAACAGAGGCTAGATGTTTAAATTATGAATATCAATCATCAAATCCATATAATCTTACATTTGAAGCTATTTCAGAAAATTCAGCTGATGTAAAATTTGTTTATCCAAATGAAACTGATAATTTAATCATTCAAACAACTCTTGCTTTAGAGGCAGATCCTTACACAGGAGATATTAGGGTAGTGGTGGGTGAATGCGTAAATAATCCAGCATTTGATTATACAAAATATACATATGATGGAGAAGTTTTAACTTCCCCAAGAATAGTCACTGAATACGTACAAGATGGTGTTTGTCCAAGATTTTTGAGAGTGCTTGAAAGTTTAGATGTTGAATGTGCACATAAATTAATAGGTGGCCCAACTCCATAAAAGAAGTTAATTAATGAATAACTTCTTTTTTTATTTCATATAATTTATTGGTGATTATTATGCTTGATTATATTAATTACTATTATGATTTATATCCAATTAATATTAATATAAGGGATAATAAATATATGTTTTATGTAGATTGTGAAAAGTATTATTTTGTACCTTATGATAGAAGTATTGAAGAATTAGATGAATTAATTAAATTAAATAAAAAAAACTATCATATTTATAATATTATCTGGGTTATCCACAGGATTATCTTGGTTAAATTATTTTAAAGCATTAAAAATAGGAGAAACTAGCGTAGTATTTACAATAGAAAAACTTAGTGTAGTTGTATCCATTTTATTATCAGTTATATTTTTAAAAGAAAAATTAGATATAAAAAGAGTAATTGGATTTATATTCATAATATTAGGTATATTTATATTATTTTTTCATTAATGTAAAATTTATGATATACTATATAGTAGGAGGTATGTATGAAAAAAAGAGGTTTTACATTAGTGGAATTACTTGCAGTAATAGTAATATTAGGAGTAGTATTTCTATTTATAGTACCAAGACTATCAACATTAATAAAAAAGGGTGAAAAAAATCAAAAAGATATATTAGAAGAAAGAGTATTAATAGCAGCAAAAGAATATGTAAGTAACTATAATAGAAATTTTTATGATGTATTAGTAAATGAGGGAGACTATAATTATGTATATAGAACTGATTTACTAAAGAGTGGATTAGTTGATGAAAAAGAATTAAAAGAGTTAGGTAATAATTTAGTAGGAGTAAAAGGTGAACTATTAGATAATGATAATATTAAATATACATTAGCATATATAGATAACCCAGTAAATGGATATTGTGAAGATGAAGTTTATTTAATGATTCAACAATTACAAAATGAGATTGCAGCATTAAAAAATGGAGGATCTAATACTGGTTCTAATACTGGCGAGAGTACTTATAATAACATTTTAGATGCATATCCAGTAGGAAGTATATATATAAGTGCAACAAGTACAAATCCAGGAACTATATTTGGAGGAACTTGGGTTTCATTTGGAAGTGGAAGAACACTTGTTGGTGTTGATTCTAATGATGATGATTTTAAAACAGTAGGTAAAACTGGTGGAGAAAAAACACATACTTTGACACTTGCAGAAATTCCTAGCCATTCGCATGGTTTATTACAAAGATTTGATATTGCAAGGGCTACAGGTACTAATGATGGTAATGTAGCACAAAGCAATTTTACGGGTTCAGTATCTTCTGGTCAAACAGCAAAGAATGGTGGAGGAGAAGCACATAATAATCTTCAACCATATATAACAGTATATATGTGGAAAAGAACTGCTTAAAAACATAGTAAATGCTATGTTTTTTTATTGACATAATTTTCTATAAATAGTAATATTATTTAGAGCAATAGGAGGTAAAATGTTAAAGTTATTTAAAAATT
>CACXGX010000012.1 GCA_902767365.1 uncultured Erysipelotrichaceae bacterium | reverse complement strand
TGGTGACTCGTATGGAATTCGAATCCATGAATGTTGCCTTGAGAGGGCAATGTGTTAAGCCACTTCACCAACGAGCCATAAAATAATGTCTCTTTTTCAAAAGACATTATTATTTTATCATATTTTCTTTTATTAAACAACTTTTTTATTTATTTACTTGAACTACATTATATCCTCTTTGGATTAATAAATTTGCAATACCTTTTTCTCCAACTAAATGAGCTGCTCCAACTGTAAAAAATACCTTTTTATTGCTATTAAAATATTCTTCAAATTTATCAGTCATTCCAATATTTCTATCATCAAGCATTTTCTTATTATAATCACTTATCAAATCTATATCATCTTTAGAATATTTTTCTTTATCTTCTAAAGAAGGCTCTTCATTAGACAATTTTAGTATTATCTCAGGATCTCCCTTTTTCCAAGCATCAAATAATTCCATAACACCATTTTTAAGTTCACGAACATCATTTACAAGTTCATCAAGTTCTATAACATAAATTCTTTCAGGAAAACTGTTCAATAATTCATTTTGAAACTCAATACTTTCAACTTCTAAAATAGTTTTTCCATCATTACGAGCTTTTCTTAAAAAATGAATATCAACACCTTCAAAAACATCTAAATTAGAAAATGAAATAGCATATAATTCTAACAAATCTATTATTGCTTTCACTGTATAATTTTCTAAATCTTCTGCATATAAATCATTATCTTTCAAGTATTTAATTAATTTATTATAGGTATCTTTACTCAAATGATCTTTTAATAATGAACCATCCTCATAATAATTACTTTTTTCTTCACTAACTTCACCATTAAATAAATTATTTAATTCATTAAGAACATTACATTCAACAGCAAGATAATCACTATCTTTATATGCATTTTCTACATATGAAGGATAAATCATTTCTTCCCCAACATGGATACTTCCAAATAAGTAAATCTTATTATCACTACCATCTTTAGTAACTTCATACATAAGTGGAGTAACTTTATTTTCTACAACACCACTATCTTCATTATTTGCAACATCTTGCCCAAAATTAAATGAAATAACACAAATAACTATTCCAACAACTAATAGCAAACTAAATAAAACATATAATAAATAATTTCTTTTTTCTTTCATAAACCTTACGCCTCTTCACTAAATTATTTTATTTTTTCAAGTAAATCAATATTAATATAATTTAAATCAACGTTATTATTAATACCATTTACTCTTCCTGAATCAGTAAATTGCCACATTAAATATTCCCCTTCATAATTTGTCTTATCAGTATAATGTGCTAACCAAGTATAATATCCTTCAAGTTTCCATATGTTTTTTAAATAATTTTTGCTTCCATAATTCATTACCACATACCCATTACTCTTTAATGTATCCAAAAAAACTTTACCAATTTCATTTATATCATGTAAATTCATATGAAATTCACTAAAATACTTCCAACTTTCCCAATCAAAAGATATAGGTAAATCAAGTTTATAATCTTTTAATTGTTCAATAACCCACTCAGCTTGTTCTTTGGCATCATTTATATCATTTGCATAAGAAAAATAATATACTCCAACTTTAATACCATTTTTTTGTGCTTCTTTTATATTTCTTTCAAAATATTCATCTACTATAGATTCCTTATCAAGAGCCTTTTGAGTACCAAGTCTTAACATTGCATAATTAACTCCAGATTTTTTTACTTTTTCCCAATCTATTTCTTTCTGCCATTTAGAAACATCAATCATCAATTCTTCGTTTTCTTTTTTATTTTTAATAGCATCTTCTATTTTTATTACTCCTTTATTATTATCTTTTTTAGGTTTTTCAATAACTTTTAATATAAACTCTTTTTCAGTTTTATTATTACTACTATCAACTGCTTCAATCTTTAATTTAGTCTCTCCTAAACTACTTATATCATAACTTCCAATTATCTTACAAGAAATATTTCTATCATAATTATCTGCACATAAAATATCATCATAAAAAGTAAACTTTGTATTAATTATATGACTGTAATGATCACCAATACCAATATACGGTTCAGTTGTATCTACAATATTAACAATTATTTTCCCTTTTTTAGTTTCATCTAATTTTATATAATCAAATATTACTTCCTTAGGTCCAATACTATCAGTATCTATTTTAAAATCATCAACAATAACATAATTATTTAATTTAACTATTTCAGAAAGTTTAACATCAGAATAAACTTCTATATTATCTTTTATATAACTAATATCTTCTTCATCAATTGTTAATAATTTATCATCTTCTTTTTTATTTATTAAAATAAAAGTAATAACAAATGTTAAAACAATTAAACAAAATAAAATAATAATTAATATATTTTTTTTGTTCATATCATCACCAATATTATTCTATCACATATTGTTTATAATTATCATAATTTCCTATATAATAATTTATTTTATTATTTTCTATAGAATATATTTTATTAATAACCTTATTAATAAAATAACGATCATGAGAAACACATAAAAATGTTCCCTTAAATTCTTTTATAGCATCTTCAAGTATAGTCCTAGTTTCGATATCAATATGATTAGTTGGCTCATCAAATATTAAAAGATTAGCATTTTTTTGTATAAGTTCAAAAAGTTTTAATCTTACTTTTTCTCCACCAGACAATTTTTCTATTTTTTTATTTATATCTTCTCCAAAAAAATGGAACTTAAAAAGTGCACTTCTTAATATATGTTCATCACCTTCAAAAAATAATCTTGAATATTCATAAATTGACATTTTAGGATTATTAAATATTATTTCTTGAGGAATATAACCCAAATTAATATTAGATCCAACTTTTATATAATCATCATTTAAATCATTTTCAACATATCTAACAATTTCTTTTATAAGAGTAGTTTTACCAGTACCATTTTTACCAATAATACAAATTTTATCTCCATAATAAATATTCATATTAATCTTTTTTATTAACAATTTATTATCTATATATAAATCCTTATTTTTTATTAAAATTACATCTTTTCCACTACGCTTATCAATATCAAATCTAATATTTAATTCATCATCATTTTTAGGTTTATCCAAAACTTCCATTTTATCAAGTCTTTTTTGTATGGAAGCAGCACGTCTAAAGAAGTTTCCCCCCTCAGGATCAGCACGACGTCCATACTCTTTTAATCTTTTAATAGACTCCTTCATCGCTTCGATTTTTTTAGATTGATTTTTATAATTTTCAAATTCAATCATAATTCTTTTTTCATGTTCTTCTTCAAAATAAGAATAGTTACCACAATAAATATCACAAGAGCCTTTTTCTAAAAAAATAATTTTATTTACTACTCTATCTAAAAAATACCTATCATGTGATACAATTAAAATCGTCTTTTTTATTGATTTAAGATAATTTTCAAACCATTCAAGAGTATCAATATCTAAATGATTTGTAGGTTCATCAAGCAAAATAATATCTGGATTTTCAAGCATAAGAGAAGCAAGCGATACTATTCTTTTTTCTCCACCAGATAAATTATTATATCTAGAATCTAGTAAATGTTCTAACCTAAATCCTTTTATCACTTTACCTAAACGTTTAGATGCACTATATCCATCTCTTAAAATAAATTTATTCTGAAGATTAGTATACTTAACAATCAAATAGTTTATCTCATCTACACTTGCCTTCTCCATTTTTAATTCAAGTTCAAACAGTTTTTCTTCCATTTCTAGAATATCTTTTAAACTTCTATTTAAAACATCTCTAACAGTAGTATCATATTCTTCTTCAATTATCTGTTTAAGATAACCAATCTTAGAACCATTTCTTAAAGTAATTGTTCCACTATTTATGTTTTCTTCTTTACTTATAATATTTAATATTGTTGACTTTCCTGCACCATTATTACCAATTAATGCAACTATTTCACCAGTCTTAATTTCAAAACTTACATTATCTAAAACTTTTCCAAATCCAAAATCCTTACATACTTTATTAAAATTTATTTCAATCATAATTAATCTCCTTCATTAAAAAAATCATATAGACCTATATCCATATGATTTGAATATAGGCACAACAAAGAAGTCATGCCTATTTTATTTTTTTAATAAAAGAGACATGACTATTTATATACATACATGATAGTTTTATCAAGATATGACATAATAGTCCCTCCATTTCACACTGATTATATCATATTTTTAAATAAATTCAATGTTTATGATATAATATTATTGGTGATAAATATGATTTGTAAAAAATGTGGAAATAAATTAACCAATGATACATATTGCATACGATGTGGTTTTGAAAATGATGAAAATAAAAAAAAAGTACAAATAGATGAAGTTTGTAATAATGTAAAAAAAAGTAATAGAGGAAATCCTCAATTTACTGCTAAAATAATTATATTAGTATTTATTCTTTTATTAATATCTTTATTTGTTATAAATAATATATCACTATTCAGCAATAATAATACTATCAATGAATTTATTATAACTATTATTGCTTGGATAGTATTTATATCATTATTAATGCTTCTTCCAATACTTCTCATTCTTTACTTATATTACAAATATGATAATTCAAAGAAAAAATAAAGTATTTTCTACTTTATTTTTTTTAATCTTTTTTCTAATCTTTCTTTTCCAAACAATTTTATTATTTGATAAAGATTTGGAGTTTGAGCTTTTGTTGTTATAGCAACACGTAAAACCATACTTATGTCTCCAACATGGCCTTTATATTGTTCAGGATTTTCTTTATATTCTTTTACTTCTCTAGCATATCCTAATTCTTCAGACAAATCTTTTAATCTTTCAAACCATGTTTGCTCATCATCATCTTCATTATAATACTTCTCTAAATACAACTTAAGAATCTTTTTTATTTCTTCTTTATCAGTAATTCCTTGGAATTCATAATTTTTATTTTCTTCTTTGTCAAATAATTCATCAAACATATACCATGTATATGGTCTTATATCACTATACTTAGCATAATCTTTTCTTGGTTTCTTTTGATTTCTTTCAATATTAAACATTTGTAAACAATAATCTTTATATTTAACTAGTAAATCATAATATTCTTTATCATATTCTTCAGTGTATTTTAAATCATTATCATATACTTCTTGAGCAGATAATCTACTTATGTAATTTCTTGAAATATTAATTAATTTTTCTAAATCAAATAATGAACCAGACGCACTCATCTTTTTAAAATCAAATTTGAATTCATTATAGTCTTTTTCTGGATTTTGATTTAACCATTCTTCAAAGTTAGAGTTACCTATAGTCATCAAATAAAGTTTGACAGCCATTACTGGTATTCCTTGTTCATGATAAAAGCTTACTGCTGCTTCTTTATCTTTTCTTTTTGATAACTTTCTTTTTTGACCAGTTTCTTCATCAACTTTCATAACAAGTCCTAAGTGAGCATACTTAGGAAGATCAAAACCTAAGATATCAAATAATTGAATATGTACGGGTACACTAGATAACCACTCTTCTCCACGTAATACATGTGTTGTTCTCATTAAATGGTCATCTATTGCATGGGCAAAGTGATAAATTGGAAGTCCATCACTTTTTATTAGTACTACATCTAAATCGTTTTCTGGAAATACAATTTTACCACGGACTAAGTCATTGAATACAACTTTCTTTTCATATACTCCTGGAGATTTTAACCTTATAATATATGGATCCCCTCTTTTAATTCTTTCTGCTCTTTCTTCATTTGATAAATCTCTACATTTAGCAAATGATCCATAATATCCTATTCTTTCTTTATTTAGTTCTTGGATTTTTCTTGTTTCATCTAATTCTTCAGCTGAGCAAAAACATGGATATGCAAGTCCTCTTTCAATTAAGCTTTTTGCATAGCATTCATATATTTCTTTTCTTTGACTTTGAATATAAGGTCCATAATTTCCAATTGACTCAGTTTCAGATAATGCTCCCTCATCTATCTTTATATCAAAGTTTTTTAAATCTTGTACTATTCCACTTATACCATTTTCTACACTTCTTTTTTGATCAGTGTCTTCAATTCTTAAATAGAACACACCATTAGTCTCATCAGGTATTTTTCTTTCTATCAAAGTAGTTAAAAGGCTTCCCATATGAACAAATCCAGTTGGGGATGGTGCAAAACGAGAAACAACAGCTCCTTCCGGTAAATCTCTTTTTGGATATATCTTTTCATAATCCTCAGGTGTTTTTGTAATATTTGGGAAAATTAAATCAGCCAATTCTTTATCAGTCATACTATTCCTTCTTTCCTACGAAACTCATTTGGCTGCCCTTACTAGATTCGAACTAGTGCATAGAAGATTCAGAGTCTCCTGCCTTACCGCTTGGCTAAAGGGCAAAATACACATATATAATATAACTTCTTTTTCCTTTTTTTTCAATAGAAAAAAGAACTAATGTTCTTTTTAATTCCTTGATTGTGCAAGACAAAATTCAACATAATTATCATAAGTTTTCCCATTTATAGTAACAGGATTAAAAGAATTACTTCCATGATCTACACCCTTTAACCATTCATGTGTTACTATTCCACCTTTTGATAATTCATTGCTCATACTTACCATTTGACTATATACAAAATCATTAGTTCCACAAATTAAATGAATCTTTGTATTCTTAAGTTTTTCATATCCCAAAGCTTTATTTCCTTGAGATTCTTTTCCTACTGCCCCATTTCCTTGAGCAACAATAACTGCTTGTGAAAAATAATCTGGAAATCTTTCAACCATATGTATTACTCCAGCACCTCCATAACTATAGCCATTTATGGATACCTTATCAGGATTAGCATTATATGTTTTTACTATATCATCCGCAAGTTCTTTTGCCGTATCTAAATAATATGGATCTGAATATGATTTATCATTATAAGCCTCAAGTATAACAACAATTCCAGAATATTGTGCTCCTTTTTTAAGTTGTTGCCCAACTCCTGAACCAAGTCCTCCTCTTCCATGACTAGACTCATTACGAGATCCTTCAGCATTCTTAGATTCATCTCCACCCATACTCAAATCTACTGATAGTCCAGTAACAGATTTTGCACCAACTGGTAAATATATAAAAGTTTTAATTGTTTTACCATTTTTACCAGTATAACTAACTTCCGTATAAGTTCCTTCTTGAAGATTTAGTAAATCATATCTAAACTCCCCAGTTATAGGATCTTTAACTAACTCTTGAGGAGAACCTCCTTCATTAGGAGTAGCTACATTAATTAAAGAATCTCTACTTTTCAATTCATTCAAAGCATTTATAGTTTCAGTTTTTAATTTTTCAAAATCTTTTACAATATTATTTCTATCATTTATAACATTATTAAAATTTACACTATCAAATTCATCTTGTAATTTAATATCATTTATTAATTTTTCTTTTTCATTAACATCATTTATTAATTTTTCTAATTGTTCAATTTTTCCGTTTATTTCTTTTGCTTTTGATAACATTGATAACAAATTACTTGAAACAGATTCAGTTACTTGCTTTATTAAACCATCTAATTCTGAAAATTTATCTAAAATTGAAGATAATTTGTCACTCTTATAAAAACTCGATACTCCATTTTTTGCTGAAGTACAAGCATTTTGTAATTCACCTAATTTACTAGAAATAATTGAAATAGTAGAATCCATGCTTTCAATACTACCAGAAACATTATCTTTAAAGCTATCTAATTCAGTAGGTATTGTTAACATATTACCCTCCTTTACGCTCTTCTAGTTTGCTGGAATGCCCATTCCAACGGATTAATTATATTTCCATATTCATCTTTATAATCTTTTGTAAATATTTCATCTTGAATATTATGACCTTCTCCTTCTAGAGTAGTTAACTGAACATCAACTCCGTTTTCCTTCAAAGGTTTTATTGTTTTATTAATTACATTATTATAATTTGCTCTCATTGTATGTGGATCCCTATCGCCATGAAATGCCCAAACATTAACGCCAGAAAATAATGAAGTATCTTCTGGTTTTAAATATTCTCCTCCACTAATAGGTACAATTGCAGAAAAATAACCAGGATATCTCTTTACCAAATTATACGCAAGAATAGCTCCAGAACTATGTCCACTTAATGAAACTTTATTAGGGTCAGTATTAAACTCTTTTACGACCTCTTTAGTAAGTTCCACTAAAGCATCTCTATATCCATCATCATAATATAATTGTTCATTTCTTGTTTCTGTACAAATAACTAAAGAAGAAGGAGTTACTACTTTATTTGCTAATTGCTTTGGTAAACCTCTTTTAAGAACATTTCCCATTTCTCCAGTACCATTTAAGTACATATTTACAGATAAACCAGTAGTATCTTGAACATCAGGAACATATAAATAATATTTTATATTGTATCTATTATAAGTAAATGTTCTTTCAACAAAAGAACCACCAGTAACTTTAGGAACGCTCATGCTAGTTCTACTACTAGTACTTGCTTCAAATTCAATAGTACTATCCATTGACTTCAAAGATTCATATATCTTTAAAGCAGTTTCCTTTTTAGTATCAAATTGAGAATTTAATGAATTCAAAAGAAAATCTTCATTATTAACATTTCCTTGATCTTTGGATTTTTCCTCTCTTACCTTTACCTCTTGTTTTTTAATACTTTCATCAAGACTTTCCAATTCTTCTATTACACTTACTAGTTCTCCAGCCTTATCTACCATTGATTTTAAATCACCAGAAATACTTGAACTTAAACTAGAATACATTGACGAAATATTTGAAACATTACTAATAATAGAATCTTTATTTTTACTATTATAATAAGAAGAAATACCAGATTTCAAAGAATTTAATGAAGAAACTACATCATTAGTTTTATCCGCTAAAATAGAAATACTACTCTTCATACTACTTATTGATCCAGAAGAAACACTCGATTTAAAACTTAATAATTCTTGTGGTATTATTCCCATATTACCTCCTATAATGCTATTTTCTCATCAATTTGTTTATTGGCATTATCTACATTCTCTATATATCCAACTGATACAACTTCCCTTAAAAATACTATATCTTTATCAAAATTATCTATAACATTATTATAGAATTTATAAAAATCTTCAAAACTTTCAAAAACACCATCACTGGTTCTTGAACTCCACATTTCTTTTAATATCGTATTATCATTTTTTATAACACTAAATATTTCTATTAAAGATTTTTTAGAAGCTTCTATTTCATTTATTTCATCTTTTAATTTTTCTGTATCAATCTTAATCATACTCATCAATATCACTTCTTTTCATCTTTTCAAAAAAATCATTATCAACTTGATTATGATCTAAAGCACTTCCTTTTAAAATAGATGCTTCTTCATCTAAGAAATTAACAAGTTTGTTTAAATCTGAAATATGATTATCAAAAGATACAAGGAAATTATGTCCATCTACAGTTGGCCATATTTTTTTAATTTCAGAATATGAATTAAGTAGTTTTTTTTGAACATCTAATATATCATTAGCTTCTTTTTCATACTTAGAGCCAGATTCATATACATGCTTACAATTAATTTTAATTGATCTAACCGACATAATATTCCTCCTTTTTTATTATACCATTATATAATAATTCTGATGCTTTATCTCCCATGGTATTAACAGTTTTAAAGAAAGATAAATCTTTTGCCAAACTAGATAAATCTTTTTTCAATTTTTCATTATTAACTGAATTATTTAATAACTCATTACTTGTTAAATTATTGTTCTCTGCAATCTTATCAATTGCATTTCTAAAGAAATCAACAGTTTCAGAACTTATTTTTTCATTAACATCTCCATCATAAATAGAAGAAGCCATAATTTGTAAATTTTCATTTTCTTTTATAGAATTAATAACATTAAAAAAGTTATCAATATTATTATAAAATTGAGCAATCTTCGTAGCTTTAATCATATCTAAATTAGTATTATTTGCCAAAGATTCTGTATAATGATAAATAATATTACGAGATAAATCTGTAACTGCTGCATCATTAGTAAATATATTTTGCAAAGAAACTTGTAACTCATTTTCATCCATTTCAACGACCATCTTCCATAATTTTGGATCTATATCTTGAGTTTTTAACAATACTTTTTTTAATTTACTAGCAGACTCTCCATCTGCAATATATTGCAGTAAATTACCTTTAGTGGCATTTTCTAAAAGAGTCATAAATTTAATATATTTTTCATCATCTAAATTATTTATTTTATCAATAAATTTTTTATTTATTTCTATTTTCTTTTGTTTATTATCTTTTGTTTTTTCATAACCATTATTTTTTTCATCAATTAATGTTCCTGTAGCAATAACCCTATTTTCATTATTTCCGTTACTAAAATTATTACTATAACCATTATTATTAGAACCACCACTTGAAGTATTTGATATTTGTTTATTATAGTATTTATCATCAACTCCAGTTTGTGTTTCAACCGTTTCTTTTATTGTTTTATTAGTAGAAAGAGCAAGGCTATCAGCTTTTTCAAAGGCAGTTTTCAAACTAGATATATAGCTAGTACCTATTCCAATACTTGTAAGTGGAGAAAAAATGCTTGCTATATCTATTGATGACAAATCAATTGAAAGAAATTTTGATTCCCATTTTGTACATAATTCACTTATGCTATCAGAATTTATCTCTAAAGTTACATCAGACAATTGCGATGATTTATCATTCATACTATCACCCTACCTATATATTAATTCATTTGTCAACTCAAGTCAAACTTATACTACATAAAAATAGCACAATATTCTTCATATGTTATACCATTTTCATGAATATATTTTGCCCTATCAATCCCAACATATCTAAAATGCCAAGCTTCAGCATTATAACCAGTAATATCCTCTTTATCTTTAGAATATCTTAAAATAAATCCATATTTGTAAGAATTATCAAGCATCCATTTATATTCTTTAGTACTTTTAAATGGACTAGCAACAACAGATTTTACATCTAATGCAAGTCCAGTTTGATGTTCTGAATATCCCGGAAAAGCAACATATTTATTAACATAATCTTGTCCATTGCTTTTCAAATATGAATTATATATTTTATTTTGATCATCATAGCTTCTATATGAAGAAGTAACCCCTAAATTCATACCATCTTTAATAGATGCATCACACATTTTATCAAAAGCTAGTTTAGCATCCAATGCCAAATACTGCCCTTTTTCAGAACACTTTGTAAGTTCAGTTATATCTTTTGGAACAAAACTTGCATCAAGTTTATTATATTTATTAACAATAACATCAATACTATAATCTTTAACAATAACAGGATCTTTATAAAACTCCTTATCAAGCCCTATATTTACTTTAATAATTGTATCACTATAATCACCATTAAAATAATTTAAATATCTATCTAATTTATCTACTTTAAAATAATCATAAGATAAATAATTAGTTATATCTTTTATATATTTTTCACTAATTTTTTTATTCAACTCATCATTATTAATCTTATATACATAATTAATATCTGTAGAAGAATAACCAAGTTTCAACCATTTATTAATATTTATATTAAAATCATCATATTCTAAATATTTAATACTAAAATAAGCAGTTATTTTACTTTCATCATAATAATCAGTAGTAATTATATTATCTAAAGTCATTGAATAATCATTATTTAGTACTTCTTCTTTTAAACCATCTCTATATATCTTTATAGCAGAAGAAAATTTATATCCAAGATTTTTCAATTGAATAATTGATTTAACTGGATTATAAGAAACAATTATTAATATTAATAATAAAATAATTATAATAGATTTTTTTTTAACTTTTATTTTTTTCTTTTTCATTTAAATATCTCCTTTTTATTTTAGGAATTAAAGAAATAAAAATCATTAAATATGCAAGTGATATAAAAAATCCTGCTAAAGTATCACTTAAATAATGAACTCCTAAATAAATCCTACTGATACATATCAAAATAATTAATAAAAATAATAATGAAATTAATAAATATTTAATTCTTTTATTTTTTATTTTTTTATAAACTATATATATTAAAAAGCCATAAAAAGCAGTTGAAATCATAGAATGTCCAGAAGGAAAACTATAATTACTTTCATTAATTAAATTAAAGCCACTTGGTCTAGGTCTTTGAATAATAAATTTTAATAAAGAATTAAATAAAAAAACAATAATAACATTTAATAATGCTAAAAACGACTCAAATTTATCCTTAATTAATAAAAACATTAAAAAAAGAGAAAAAACAATAAAAATACCACTACCTAAAAAAGTAATACTTTTCATTATTAAAGTCATATTATTACTTCTAAAATTATCAACAAAGACATCATATGCCCAATTATCATATGATGTTACTTCATAATAATAAACATCTTTTAAAATTAATAAAAAAAATATCATTGAAACAATTATAATAATCAATTTTTTATTATCATTTATTTTATTTTTCATAATTATCACTCTTATAAAATTATATCAAATATACTATAATTTTATCAAATAAAAAGGAGATTTTTTGTCTCCTTTTTATTCAAAAGATGATTCAGTATAATATAAACTTCTATATACTTTACTCTTATCTAATAATTCTTTATGTGTTCCACTTGATTCCAATTTACCATCTTCAATTACATTAATAACATCAGAGTCAATTATAGTAGACAATCTATGAGCAACTACTATAACAGTATGATCTTTTATTAAATTGTCTATTGTCTGTTTTATATACTCTTGGCTTTCATTATCTAAAGCACTAGTAGCTTCATCAAATAATATAACTTTAGTATTAATTAATAATGTTCTAGCAATAGCAATTCTTTGTTTTTGACCACCAGATAAGTTAACTCCACCTTCACCTATTACTGTATCATATTTATTTTTTAAAGTCATAATATAATCATCAATATAAGCTTTTTTACATACTTCTCTTACTTCCTCAAGTGTAACATCACTCTTAACTAATCTAAAATTATCAATAATAGACAAATTAAACAAAAATGGAGATTGTCTAATAATAGATATATTACTTCTTAATGACTTTTCAGTTAATTTCTTTATATTAATTCCATCAAGAGTTATTTCACCTTCACTAGAATCAAAATATCTTAACAATAAATTAAATATTGTACTTTTTCCATTTCCACTTTTTCCAATAATAGCTATTTTTTTATGTGGCATTATTTTTAAATTTAATCCCTTTAAAGTATAATCTTCACCTTTTCTATATTTAAACTTAACTTTCTTAAATTCTATAATACCCTTACTATTATTTAATTCAACATTACCAAATTTTTCATCCTTATATAAATTATTATTTAAAATATCATTAATACGCTTTAAAGATACTTTTACTTTATTATAGTTAATACCAAAATCACTAATACTTTCTACAACGTCATCTATTCTCCATACATAAGATTCTATAACAACGAATAAAGAATAAGTAAGATTTCCTTTAAATACAAAATAACCAGCGGTACCCAATATTAAAGTTTGTAATATAAAATATGTAATGTTATTAAGGTTATAATATAGTATCTCATAATTATTCATTTTTCTTTCATTTTTAAATAACCTATCAATATTTTCAAATAATCTCTTTTTAATATTATCTTTAATACCTAAAGCTTTTATTTCTCTAATTCCAGTTAAATTTTCTGTAGCTGTTTTAACTTGTAAATCAGATTCCTTTTTTATAACTTCTTGAGTTTTCTTTATTTTAGGGAAAAATTTGTAAGAAATAAATCCCATTATAAAACCAAATAATAATATCTCAAGTCCCAAAATAATTGATGCAGAAAATGAAATAAAGAGTACTAAAACTACTACAAAAGCTCTACAACCCATTTTTATCAACTTACTTAAAAGCTGCATAATTCGATCTGGATCAGTAGTAAGTCTATTGATAAATTCACCAACTCCAATATCTTCAAAAGCAATTGAAGGTAAATCTTGTATTTTTGAATATAAATCTTTAATTACATTTTTAGTAAATTTAATTTCAAGATATTTATATAGACTGTCTCTAGGATAAGCTAAAACTGCATATACCATCGTATCAGATACTTCTCTACACACTAAGAAAACCATAAATTTATTAAAATCTTGTTCAATTAATCCTTCTATTGCATATCCCCAGAAAAAAGTTGTTAATAAAGCAGGCATATATGTAGTAATTACCAAAAACATATATATAAATAATCTTATTTTTTCATCTTTCAAATATTTAAATATTAATTTTATAGGTTTATCTTTCTTTTTCATAATATCACTTCCAATAATAAAAAAAACTACTTTATAGTAGTTTTAAGTTTCTTTAAATACAAAGTATGCAGAAAAACAATGCCACGGACATCATAAAAACTACTATATAAAATCAAAAAAAGTATTACAAAATTAATCATGTTTCCACATCCTTTCATTTCTTGACTAGAATTCTATCACTAAAATGCTTATTTTACAAGATTTTATTTAAAATAATAAAAAAAATTAATATTAACAAATGATAGACTGTATGATATCATCTTAATTAGGTGATGTATATGAGAAGTAGAGATTCAATGACAGAAAAAGAATTTGTCGATTATTTTTATGACATAAAAAAAGCATTAATAAAAAGTCATCCTTTAAAATTTTTATTTTTTGAAATAACTTCTAGATGTAATGCTCATTGTGAACATTGTGGAAGTAGTTGTGGAGACAAAATTCCTAAAGATGAAATAACTGGAGAAGAAATAAAAGGTGTTCTAGACGATATAGCAAGTAATCCAAATTATAATCCAAATAATATAATGTTAAATATAACTGGTGGAGAACCGCTTGTAAGAAAAGATTTATTTGATTTAATGAAATACGCAACTAGTTTAGGATTTCACTGGGGAATGGTTACAAATGGAATGCTAATAACTCAAGAAATTGTAGATAAAATGATTGAAGCTGGAGTATATAGTGTTTCTGTAAGTATAGATGGAACAAAAGAAACACATGAAAAATTTAGACAAGTACCAAATTGCTATGAAAAAATAATAAATGGTATTAAATTAATGAATAAATCAAAAAAAATACCTGCAATCCAAGTAATAACATGTGTAAACAAAAAAAATATAGATGAATTAGAAGATATATATAAATTATTAATCGAACTAAAAGTTAAAGATTGGAGAATTATTGAAGTTGACCCAATTGGAAGAGCTAAAGATAATAAAGAAATATTATTAGATGCTGATGAATATAAAAGAATGTTTGATTATATACTAGAAAAAAGAAATACCGATGATGGTATGACTATTTCATACGGATGTGGTCACTTTTTAGGTGATGAATATGAAAAGAAAATAAGAAGAAACGATACACCATTCTTGTGCACAGCAGGAATTGTAACAGGATGCATATTAAGTAATGGAGATATATACGTTTGCCCTGACGTAGCGCGAAGAAAAGAATTAATTCAAGGAAATATAAGAAAAGATAAATTTACAGAAGTATGGGATAAAAAATTCAAACCATATAGAAAAGTATATAGAACTTCAAATTCAAAATGTAAAAATTGTAAAGATTGGAAAAAATGTATGGGAGATGCTTTTCATACTTGGGATTTTGATACAAATAAGCCAAGATTTTGTGTAAGAGAAATATTTTACGATGATTACAAGAAAAAAGTATAGGATTTAATCCTATACTTATTTTTTTATATCAATAACTAAACTTCCTTAAATAATTTATTCTTCCAACTATCACGTTTATTTTGTAAAGCATCATAAATTTTAAATACTTCTTTATATGCCACTATATCTT
>CACXGX010000011.1 GCA_902767365.1 uncultured Erysipelotrichaceae bacterium | reverse complement strand
TACATATGATGAAATAATGAAAGTAGTAGCTTATGTTGCTACTAGAATAATAAAGAATAATTATTTAGATGAGAATAAACAACCTATCAATAATTTGTTATCATATTTTAAAACTTCTTGTATAAGTAATTTAGGTATGAATGAAAGAATAGAGGAATGGTTAAAAGAAGCAGGAATGTTATAAAGATATGTCCAGAAGCATTCTGAATATTCAAATTTAAACGAAAATAGAAAAATAATATAAATATATTAAAAAGAACAAACTAACTCTAGATTTAATCTAAATTAATATTTTAATTAGGTTATGTACGAATTTAAAAAAACAGTTTAATATAGGTTAAACTAGGAGGTGTAGGTAGATGAAAGACTTTAAAGAGTTAAAAAAGGAATTAAAAGAATTTGAAAGTAAAATTAAAGAAATAGAATTTACTAGTGTCGAACTATTAAAATCTATATTTGATGTTACTAATAGGCAAAGAGACTTAATAAATGAGATATTGAAACCTAATAAATGTCCTTATTGTAAAGAAAATGATACTGATAGTATCGACCCAAATATACTATGTTCAGATTGTCGTGAGACTTTTGGGCATAGTTTTTTTTATGAATTATAGAAATGGAGATGTTTTATGGTGAATCAAGTTATATTAGTTGGAAGAATTAATAGTGAACCAATAAAAAAGGATAATTATGCTATTGTTACTGTTGCGATATCAAGAAATTATAAAAATGTTAATGGTAAATATGAAACTGATTTGATTGATGTAATGGTTAGAGGACAGATTGCGAGTACTACAACAGAGTATTGTAGAAAAGGTGATATAATAGGTATTAAAGGAATGGTACAAAGTGAGTATTTCAATGAAAATAGAGTTATGAGAATAATTGCTGAAAGAGTAACTTTCTTATCTAGCAAGAAGGATGATTAATAATGGATATATACAAAAAGATTACATTGAAGATTTTATGTTATTTAGACGAAATGAATAATGAAGAAGAATTTAAAAATTCATGTCCAGGTATAACGTCACAAGAATACTTATGTGCTAAAGTTCATCCTAATATAAAACCAAAAAGATTAATTAATATTTTAAATGGTAAAGCTAAAAGAATTACATTATCAGAATTAGTTTATATATCACAAGCATTGCATATTGAACTTACTGAATTTTTTAAAGATTAAGTTAAAAAGCATAATTTAATAATATGTATGGAAGAAAACAAAAAATTCTTCCTTTTATTATGCTCAAAATTCGTAATTTTGTCGAATTTTATGTTATACTTATATATGTAGAGGTATAACTTTGAGGTGGTAGTGAATGAATAATGAATTAAGTATTAAAGATTTAACGGAAGAAGATATTAAACTTAGATATATAACTCCTTCTTTGCAAAGAGCAGAATGGGATATAAAAAGCCAAATTAGATGTGAATATTATTATACGGCTGGTAAAATTAATGTAAGAGAAAACGTCGCACAACGTTCTACAGGTAGAAAAGTTGATTATTTGTTATTTTATAAGCCAAATTTACCTATTGCTATTGTTGAAGCTAAAGATAATAAAGTATCAACTTCGCATGGTATTCAACAAGCAATTGGCTATGCTACTGATTTAGATATTCCATTTACTTATTCATCAAATGGGACAGGATTTTATGAACATGATATGATAACTGGCTCTGAACGTGAAATTAGTATGGATGAGTTTCCAACTCCTAAAGAATTATGGAATAGATATTTGAAAGAAAAGCAAATAAATGAAGAACAAGAAAATTTAATAACAGAACCATATTACTTTGTGGATATAAATAAGAAACCAAGATATTACCAAATGACAGCCATTAACAGAACAATTGAAGCAATATCTAAAGGACAAAAAAGATTATTACTAGTTATGGCAACTGGTACTGGTAAGACTTATACGGCATTTCAAATTATATATAGGTTATATCATTCTGGTAGCAAAAGGAAAATTCTATATTTAGCAGATAGAAATGTTTTAATAGACCAAACAATGCAAAATGATTTTAAACCTTTCCAAAAGGTAATGACAAAAGTTGAACATAGAAATATGGATTCTTCTTATGAGATTTATATGTCATTATATCATCAATTGAGTAGTAATGATGTAGATATTTATAAACAATTCACACCTGACTTTTTTGATTTAATTATAGTAGATGAGTGTCACAGGAGCAGTGCAAAAGATGATTCTAACTGGCATGATATATTAACTTACTTTAGTAGTGCAACACAAATTGGTATGACTGCAACTCCTAAAGAAACAGTTGATGTATCTAACATTACTTATTTTGGAGAACCTATTTATACATATTCATTAAAACAAGGTATTGAAGATGGTTTCTTAGCACCTTATAAAGTTGTAAAAGTTGAACTTGATAAAGATTTGGAAGGTTATAGACCTGAAAAAGGTAAATTAGATGAAGATGGATACGAAGTTGAAGACCGTGAATATACAATTTCAGATTATGATAGAAATATAGTAATTGATGAAAGGACACAAGTGGTTGCTAAAAGGATTACTGAATATTTAAAAGCAACTGACAGATATGCTAGAACAATAGTGTTCTGTGTAGATACAGAACATGCATTAAGAATGAGAAATGCATTAGCTAAAGAAAATGAAGATATGATGAAAGTAAATCCTAACTATGTTGTTAGAATTACGAGTAACGATAAAGAAGGTAAAGCTAAGCTAGATGATTTTATCGATGCAAATGAAACTTATCCAGTAATTGCCACTACATCTAAGTTATTATCTACTGGTGTTGATACAAAGACTGTTAAGTTAATTGTATTAGATGAAGAAATACAATCGATGACTGAGTTTAAACAAATTATTGGACGTGGTACTCGATTATTACCTAACAAAGGTAAGGAATACTTTACTATCATGGATTATAGAAATAATACTCAAAAGTTTGCAGATCCAGCATTTAATGGTCCGGCAGAAGTTGTTTACAATGTCGATGCTACTGATTCAAATGAACCTGTTGATCCAAAACAGTTTGGTGTTAATCCAGTAGTGCAAAGGCCACCAGTAGCTGGTATTACAGAAGAAGAACACTCATTTAAGAAAGTATATATAAATGGTGTTGATGTATCAATTCTTAATGAAGTAATAAGATACTATGATGCAGATGGTAAATTGGTAACAGAAACTGTGGCAGAATATTCTAAGAAAAACTTAAAAAGTCTTTATATAGATTATGGAGAATTTAAACAAGAATGGTATAGAGCAGATAGCAAAAAGGATTTTTTAGACCATTTATTTTCTCAAGGAATATTGATAGATGCTTTAGAGGAACAATTGCTTGATAATATAGATGAATTTGATTTATTATCTAATGTCACTTATGATGTTCCAATAGTACCTAAAGAAGAACGTATTAAACAAGTTAAAAATTCTGATGAATATAAAAAACTTAATAATAGTCAACAAGAAGTAACAGATGAGTTGCTAAATGCTTATAAAAATAAAGGAGTAGTTGAATTAGAAAATATTAAGCTACTAGATTTAAGTAATTTTAATCAATTTGGTGGATTAGTTCCAATTGTTAATAGCATTTTTGGCGGAAAGGCTAATTATTTAGAAACTATTAAAATGATTAAAGATGAATTATATAAATAGAAAGGACAACGATTAATATGAATATAGGAACAATTATTAAAAGACTTCAAGATATTATGAGACAAGATGCTGGTATTAATGGTGATGCTCAAAGAATTGAACAAATTGTATGGATGTTGTTTTTGAAATTATATGATTCTAAAGAGATGGAATGGGAGATATATGAGGATAATTATAAATCTATAATTCCTGAGGAATATAGGTGGCGTAATTGGGCACCTGACAATAAAGATGGTAAAGCCATGACTGGTGATGAATTAGTTAATTTTGTTACTCAGTTGTTTGTCACATTAAAAGATTTAGATGTAAATGAAAATACAGAAGTAAGAGGAATATTAGTTAAAGAAGTATTTACCGACTTAAATAACTATATGAAAGATGGAGTATTAATAAGACAAGTTATTAATGTATTAAATGAAATAGATTTGACAAATTTTAAAACAAGACATGCTTTTAATGAAATATATGAAACAATACTAAAAGATTTGCAATCTGCAGGAAAGTCTGGTGAATTTTATACTCCAAGAGCCGTTACAGATTTTGTTGTTAAAATGGTTAATCCTCAAGTTGGGCAAACTGTAGCTGATTTTGCTTGTGGTACTGGTGGATTTTTAGTTTCAGCATTAAATCATATGAAAGAACAAGTTGATGATACTAAATTAAATGAAATATTACAAAAATCATTTTATGGAGTCGAGAAAAAGTCTTTACCATATTTATTATGTACTACTAATATGTTATTACATGATATTAATGAACCTATGATTATTAGAGGCAATTCATTAGAAAAGAATGTTAGAGATTATGAAGATAGTGATAAGTTTGATGTAATTTTGATGAATCCACCTTATGGTGGTACTGAAAAAAAATCAGTTCAACAAAATTTTCCAACAGAATTAAGAAATTCAGAAACAGCTGATTTATTTATGGTTGAAATATTATATAGATTAAAACAGAATGGCAAAGTAGGAATTGTTCTTCCAGATGGATTCCTATTCGGTTCTGATAATACCAAAATAGCAATAAAGAAAAAACTTATGAATGAATGTAATTTACATACAATTATAAGATTACCAGGCTCTATTTTTGCACCATATACTAGTATAGCTACTAATTTGTTATTTTTTGATAAAACTGGGCCAACTACAGAAACTTGGTTTTATAGAATGGATTTGCCAGATAGTTATAAAGCATTTAGTAAAACTAAGCCAGTTGAGTTAAAACATATGAAATTAATAGCAGATTGGTGGAATAATAGAGATGAAATTAAAGATAAAAAGGATGATAACACATTAACTAAAACTTGGAAATCTAAAAAATATACAATAGAGGAAATTAAAAATTTAAATTATAATTTAGATCAATGTGGATATCCAGTTAAAGAAAAAATAATCTTATCGCCTAAAGAGACAATTGATAATTTTATTATTGAAAGAGAACAACTTGAAAGTCAGCTAGATGACAAATTAAAAGTTATTATGAAAATTATAGGTGATTTAAAATGATAGTTGATGATTTAAAAAAAAGCATTTTAAAATATGCTATCACTGGAAAATTGACCAATAGATTAGACTCAGATTCATCAGCACTGGATTTGCTAAATAAAATAAAAAAGAAAAAAGAAGAACTTTACAGTAAAAAAGACATTACTAAAAAGCAATATATTATACCAGCAAATAATAAAATATATACTTATGATTATCCTAAAGAATGGGTCTTAACTCAAATTGGTCATTTAGGTTATGTTGTAGGAGGTGGAACTCCAAGAACTGAAATTAAAGAGTACTTTAATGGTAAAATAAGTTGGATTACTCCAAAAGATATGAAAAAATTTAATAAATATGTTACTTATGGAGATAGAAATATTACTGAATTAGGATTAAAAAAAAGCAGTGCTATATTAATGCCAAAAGGAACAATACTATGCTCTTCAAGAGCACCTATAGGCTACTTAGGAATTGCAAGTAATGAGTTATGCACAAATCAAGGATTTAAATCATTAGTACCATTATGTAATATTAATTCAGAATATATTTATTATTATTTAATGGCAAGAGTTGATGATTTAAAATCTGATGGTGATGGCACAACTTTTACAGAAATCTCAGGTGAAGATTTTTCAAAGTTTTATATTGTTTTACCATCAATTGAAGAGCAAAAAAGGATAGTGGATAAAATAGAAGAATTATTTACTAAATTAGACGAAATTAAACCTTTAGAAGAAAAATTAACAGAATTGAAAAACGATTTTTCAAAAGATTTTAGGGTTTCTTTGTTAAAAAGTGCTGTTTCTGGACAATTGACTAAACAAAAAAATACAGAAAATGTTGATGAGTTGATTAATTCAATAGAGAGTAGAATTAATAAAAAAGTATCTTTAATAAAAGAATTTCCATTTGCTATTCCAGAGAATTGGAGATGGATTAAGTTTGGTGAATTAGTTACTTTTAATATAGGAAAGACTCCAGCTAGAGCAGATTCTTCATATTGGGGAAATGAATATAAATGGGTAGCAATATCAGATATGGTAGAGGATGGTATTATTAATGATACTAAAGAATGTGTTTCTTCAAAAGCATATCGAGAAGTTTTTAAAGAAAATATATCGTTAAAAGGAACCTTATTAATGAGTTTTAAATTAACTGTAGGAAGATGTTCTGTTTTGAATATTGATGCTTTTCATAATGAAGGAATAATTTCAGTATATCCTAACCATGAATCAGAAATATTAAAAAAATATTTAATGAAAATATTACCATTTATGACAAAGTATGGTGATACCAAAGGGGCAATTAAAGGAAATACTTTAAATTCTAAAAGTTTAAGTTCTTTATTAATTCCATTACCACCATTAGAGGAACAAGAAAGAATAGTAAATATGATAGAAGAATTATTGCCTTTATGTGATGATATAGATAAATTAGTAAATTATTAATAAAACCAAAGTTATAAATTACTTTGGTTTTATTTTCTATATGGAACATCTTTATGTAGTTCATCATATTTAAGTAATAAATAAGTTTCTATATTTAATGCCTTAGCAATAGAGTCCATAGTTTTAAGCGAAGGGTCATATAATTGTCTTTCTAAATCAGATATATATTTATCACTTAATCCAACTACTTCTCCAAGTTTTTCTTGAGATATGTTA
>CACXGX010000010.1 GCA_902767365.1 uncultured Erysipelotrichaceae bacterium | reverse complement strand
TGTTCCTACTCCTCCACGAATTACAGTTACTTTTACACCATCTACATTTATTTTTGCTAAACTTTGTTTTATTGCTTCTAAACTACCGTTAACATCTGTTTTTAAAACAACATTTATCTCTTTAATTCCACTTTTTATTGCTCCAAATAGATCATCAAGTGTCATTCCAGATTTATTAGTATCTTTAGCTTTATTTCTTAATTTTCTTCTATCTGCAATATTTTTTGCTTGTTTTTCAGTTTCAAAAGCCATAAATTTATCACCAGCACTAGGAACTTCTCCAATTCCTGTTATTTCTACAGGCATAGATGGAAGTGCTTCAGTTATTTCTATTCCTTTATCATTTTTTAAAGATCTAATTTTACCAAATGATGTTCCTACTACTATTGGATCCCCAAGTCTTAATGTACCATTTTGTACAAGTACAGTTGCTACAACTCCAGTTTTCTTATCCAATTTTGATTCAATAACTGTTCCCATAGCATAACGAGATGGATTAGCTTTTAATTCTGCCATTTCACTAACAAGAATTATATTTTCTAATAATTTATCTATTCCTTCTCCTGTTTTACAAGAAATATTATTGAATATTGTATCCCCTCCCCAAGCTTCAGGAGTAAGTCCATAATCTGCAAGTTCAGTCATGACTTTTTCTGGATTTGCTTCTGGTTTATCAATTTTATTGATGGCAACGATTATTGGAACTTTTGCGGCTTTAGCGTGGTCTATTGCTTCTTTTGTTTGAGGTTTAACTCCGTCATCTGCTGCTACAATTATAATAACAATGTCAGTAACACTTGCTCCACGAGCTCTCATTTCTGTAAATGCTTCATGCCCTGGTGTGTCTATAAATGTTATCTTATTGCCATTACAATCAACTTGATATGCTCCAATTGCTTGTGTTATTCCGCCTGCTTCGCCAGATACTACATCTGTTTGTCTTATTTTATCAAGTAAAGATGTTTTACCATGGTCAACATGTCCCATTACTGTTACTATTGGAGGACGATTTACTAAATTTTCTTCATTTTCGTTTATTTCATATTTTTCAAAGTTACTAATATCACTTGACTCTGCTCTTTTCAATTCTTTTCCATAATCAATTACAACTAATTCTGCAACTTCAAATGATAAAGAATAATTTAAATTAGCCATTACTCCAAGCTTCATCAATTTTTTTAATATTTCTGTTGTACTAACGTTTAGAAGTTCAGCAAGTTCAGTTACTGTCATATTTTCCTTATATAATACAACGTCATCTTTCTTCTCTTCTTCGTTAGTCATTAATTTTTCTCTATGTTTATATAATTCTTTTCTTTCTTTTTGAAATTTTATCTTAGAATTTTCTGTTCTTTCTTGTTTACTTTTTAATTTTTGTTTATTTGTAGTGTTATCAACGTCTATTTTAGCATCGCTAATTATTTTTTCTACTCTTTCTTCAAGTACTTCTTCCATTGCATATTCATTATTTTCATCAAGATCATTTTCTATTTCACCATCAAGTAAAACGATATCATCTTCACTTAATAATGTGTTTTCGCTATCATATTTGATTCCCAATCTTTCACATAACATAAATATTGTATCTAAAGATTTGTTTACATCATTTGCATATTCTAAAATACTCATCATAATAACAATCACCTACACTTTCTTATTTATTATATTTTACTACTTCTATTTTGCTTTCTTCTAACATTTCTTTTGATAATTGATCACTATAATCACTTTCGTAAACTATTTTTTTTATTTCAGCATTGATTAGCATTCTTGTACATATTGAACAAGGATAAGTATTTAAATATATTGTTCCACCTTTTATACTTACTCCTTTTACTGCTGCACTTATAATAGCATTTTGCTCAGCATGAACTGCACGACAAATTTCTTGTCTTGTTCCAGATTCAATATTATTTAGTTTCCTTAAACAACCTCCTGCATCGACACAATGGTGAAGACCTTTAGGAGCGCCATTATATCCAGTCGAAATAATTTGATTATCTACAGTTATTACTGCTCCTACTTTTCTACTTACACAATTACTTCTAGTTGATACTAATTTAGCTATTTCAATAAAATATTCATCCCAATTTGGTCTATCTTCTTTTTTAGCCATTGTCTATCACTCCTATTATTTCTTCATAAACACTTTCAGCAATCGGTGTTTCTAAATATCTTTCAAGTGCTTTTGTTGTTTTTGCTTTTAAAACTACTTCTTTATCTTTTTTAATATATGCACCATGTCCATTCATTTTTCCTATTAAATCTACTTTTATGTCTCCTTCTGGAGTCCTAACTATTCTTAAAAGTTCTTTCTTAGGTAATTTTTCATGAGTTATGACACATGTTCTTAGTGGTATCTTTTTTTCTTTCAAAGTATCACCTTCTTTTAATTTCTAAAATTAATTCCCATTTCTCTTGCTTGTTCTGTCTTTTTGATATCTATTTTATAGTGTGTTAATTTACTTGCAAGTCTTGCATTTTGTCCTTTTTTACCAATTGCAAGTGAGAAATCAGCATCGTCTACTACTACAATTGCTTCTTGTTTTTTAGGATCTGTTATTACAACATGTAGATTTTTAGCTGGTGCTAAAGCATTTGCAATAAATACTTGTGGATCTTTATCATATTTTACTATATCCACTTTTTCACCATTTAATTCATTGATTATTCTTGAAATACGGCTTTTCTTTTCTCCTATGCATGCTCCAATTGGATCTATATTAGAGTTTTCAGAGTAAACTGCTACTTTACTACGACTTCCAGCATCTCTTGCAACGCTATAAACTAAAACTGAACCATCAGATAATTCTGGTATTTCAAGTTCAAATAATCTTTTTAAAAATCCATAATGGCATCTTGATAATAGAATAAATAACCCTTTTCCACTATTATCTACTTTGCTTACATAAACTTTAATTTGTTTACCCATTTCTATTTTTTCACCTGGAATACATTCTTTTTTAGGAAGTATACCATTACTTCTTCCAAGATTAATAAAATAGTTATCTACATCTTCAAGTTCAACAGTACCTACAAGTAATTCATCTTGCTTATCACCATATTCATTTACAAGTGAATTTCTTTCTGCTTCTCTTATCTTTTGTACTATTACTTGTTTAGCAGTTGATGCTGCAACTCTACCGAAGTCTTTTGGTGTTACTTCTGTATCAATTGTATCTCCTACATTTAACGCTTTATTTTGTTTACGAGCATCTGTTAATGTAATATGGTAATTTGGATTAAATTCAACTGCATTTTCATCATCATCGTCAAGTGAATCTAAATATTCTTCAGTTGCCATTTCATCAGGTACAACAGTTTTATAAGAATATACTTTAATGTCACCTGTTTCTCTATCAATTATTATTTTTGAATTTGTTAGTGAATTAAAATTCTTTTTGTATGCAGTAGCTAGTGCAAGTTCCATAGATTCAAATACTATTTCTCTATCTATTCCTTTTTCTTTAACTATTGCATCTACTGCTTTAATAAATTCTTTTCCATTCATTTTAATCATCTCCCTTTGGTTTTGCATATACATCAAGTATGTATTCATCACTAATTAAATCTGCTTTTTCTACTATTGGATCAATTATTTTTGTTGCTTTAACAACTCTTTCAATATCAATCATATCATCTGCATCAATAACAACTCTCAAATATGTTTGACTACCTTCTTTATCAGTATAAACATCATCAATTTTAACATTTAAATCATCTAGTTTATTACCGATAAGACTAATTAATTGTTCTTTCAAAATATCACCCCAAACTAACATAAAAGGTGGAAGTCTTTGCTTCCACCCAGTTGCTACAAGTATTATAGTATATATTTTTTTTATTTTCAAGTACAATTTGATTATTCTTAATTATCATATGACTATTACAGGACGAATACCTATTTGATTGGTATAAAAATTTTCATTATAATTTAAAATTCCTCCAGAATCAATGTACCAAATATAGTAACTATCAACTGCTGTTCCCAGCCAATATGTTGTTTCATGAATCCATGATGGGGCATTATTACAATTATTTTGTCCGTTACCGCATCCTAATTCAGCTGCTTCTTGAACTTTCAATAATCTTGCTTCCTTTATTGTTGCTCCAAGACTTTGTAGATATGTCTTATAAGAATTTACATATTGATACAATTTACTATTGCTATCATATATGTATGTACAATTATTATTTAAAGTATAATTATTATTACAATAATTTCCTGGATATTGTAATCCATTACCAACTTTTCCATTCCAATAATTTGTATCTGAAAAATCTATTGTTCCATTAGAAGTCGATGTTCCTGATAAATATCCTCTTGTTTCACTACTTTGTCTTCCATATCCAGGATCGCTACTTGTATATTCTCCTGTTTGAATAACAATATTATTATCATATATATATCCAACTTTTAGATTATAACGAGCAATAAGTATTAAGTCATCTCCATCATGTTTTACTACATAGAACTCTTCATCACCTATTTTTACTTTTTCTCCTATACTAACTGTTTCTTTATCTTTTCCATCAGGATAGATTATTACATCATTATTAGTTGTTCCATTTTCTGTTTTTAAATCCCATTCCTTACAATTTTCTTGTAATACTAGTACTTTT
>CACXGX010000009.1 GCA_902767365.1 uncultured Erysipelotrichaceae bacterium | reverse complement strand
TTATGCCGGAGTTTCTACAGCAATTATGATATTTACAAAAACAGGGCAAGGTGGAACAGATAAAGTATGGTTTTATGATATGACTGCAGATGGATTTAGTTTAGATGATCAAAGACAGCAAATAAAAGAAAATGATATTCCTGATATTATAGAAAGATTTAATAATAGAGATTCAGAAGAAGAACAAAATAGAGCTAGAACAGAAAAATCATTTTTTGTTCCTAAAGAAGAAATTATAGAAAATGATTATGATTTATCAATTAATAAATATAAAGAAATAGTTATTGAGAAAAAAGAATATGAAAATCCTAAAGTTATTCTTAAAAGAGTAATTGAAATGGAAGATGAAATCCAACAAAAATTAAAAGAATTGGAGGACATCTTATGAGGAAAAAAATAAAATTAGGCGAAATTATAGATACTATTCAAGGTAGCCAATATTCATTAGATGAGCAAATTACGGAAAACAAAGAAGGATATTTGAGATTTTTGAGAATATCTGATTATACAAAGGCTGATGAACCAATAAGATATGTAAAATACACTGGAAAAGAGCTAGTTTGTAAAGAAGATGAAGTTGTAGTTGTCAGATATGGAAATGTAGGATTTATAGGATATGGAAAGAAAGGTATATTAGCTAATAATTTATTTGTATTAAGGCTAAAAAATAAAAGTTTTGACAGTAAATATCTATATTATTATCTGAATTCACCAAATATAAATAGTGCTATAGTTAATAAAGCAAATTCTTCAACAATGCCAGCCTTAACACATAAAATGATTAAAGAATTAGAAATTCCTGTAGTGGATATAGAAGAGCAAAAAAGTATTGTTAGTAGATTAAATAAAATACAAAAAATAATTGATATAAGAAAAGAGCAGATAGAATATTTGGATGAATTAATTAAATCTCAGTTTGTCGAGATGTTTAAGAATATCGAAAAAAAAGAAAAATTAGGTGATTTATGTTATATTAAAGCGAGAATTGGATGGCAAGCTTTAACTAAAAAAGAATATTTAAATACTGGAGATTATTACTTAGTTACAGGGGTTGATATTGATACTGATAGAGATAGAATTGATTTTGAAAAATGCTCTTATGTTTCAAAAGAACGATATGAAATGGATGAAAATATACAATTATTTAACGGTGATGTTATTATAACCAAAGATGGAACTATCGGAAAAGTCGCTCTTATAGAGAATTTGGATAAACCAGCTACTTTAAATAGCCACCTGTTTGTATTAAGGGATAAATCAGGATTGTTAAATAATATTTATTTGTTAAATCTTTTAAAATCAGAAAATTTTAAAGATTTTATTAGTAGAAATCACACAGGAACAACAAGAATGGGATTAAATCAATCTAATATGGTTAATTATTTAATTCCTATTCCAGATATAGATTTACAAAACAAATTCGCAGAGTTTGTTAAACAAGTAGATAAACAGAAATTTGAAATACAAAAAAGTTTAGAGAAAATGCAAAATTTATATGAATCGATAATGGATAATTATTTTGGAGAATAATATGAATATTTTTAAAGGTGGAATTGATGAAACTTTTATTTATGATGTTTTATATAAAAGAAACCATCAATTTGTAATTAAAAGAATAATTGATAATAAGCAGAAGATAATAGAATATTATGAAAGTGTGCAAGAAAAAGACATAGATATAGATTCTTTTATTGATTATATAATGGCCAAATATATTATAAGTATTGAAGATGATAGTGGAAAATTAGAAGAGTTAAAAGAAAACATTCAAGAAATATTAATTGCAAAATATCAAAGTAAAAAAATTGTAAAATTTGTAGAAAAACACTATTTAAATATAAGTAATTTGACATCAGATACTAAAGAGCAGATAATTGCAACAAATCAAATGATAATTGAAATAGGAAATAGAAATATAAAAAATGTTAATATAGAAAAAATATTCAAGCAATATAGTGTTATTTTCTTTGATAATGTTCGATTGTTCTATAAAAAGAATAAAAATACTATTTTAAAACTATTAACATTTGATAACATTATGAATGATTTGATTGCGCATAGAATAAATAATTTATTTGAATTTATAAGAATTCATTCAAAAGAGATAAAAGAGAGCAAGTATTATAATAAAATTATTTTATGTGTAAAAGAAAGTATTAAAGGATCTCCAGATATTTACAAAAAAGAAAAAAACTATTTGCAATATATTTATTTACTTGAAGATTTAAAAGATAAAAATATAGTAAATGAAAAAAAACAATATGAAACAATTCAAAAAGAAGCGTATGATTTTTTACAAAAAAATGGAATTAAATATGAAAATAAAATTGATTTAACAGATTCATTTAAACAATTAGAAAAAAAGATGAAAGATGATAAAAGCGATTCTCGTATAAAAATTATACAATGTTTTGTAAGAAAGACAAGAAATAAGTTTGAAATATTATTAAATGATATAGATAGAGTACAACCACCTCTTACAGATATTCTTATGGGGAATAGCCATAGTTATTATCGACCTTTTAAAAAAATGTGTTTCGAGAGTATATATTTAAGTACAAGTATGAATGCATTTTGTCACATATATTTGAAATATTGTGGATATCATGAACTGGAAAACACACTATCAGATCTTTTTAGAGATGTATATCAATATGTTTTGTTTGAGGAAGAGAATATAACACTATATAAACAAGAAGCAGAGAATGTAGTTAACACAATAAAAAATTTTATGAATAATAAATCTAAATATACAAGTTATGTGGATGTATTTTATATTTCAAGTGTTCTAGAAAGAGTTATGAGAAAAATATTTATAAATACATGTTTAGATAACAACGCATATATCGGTGATGTTACTTTAAAAGATATATTTGATGAGAAGTTTAACAATAATTTAAGAATTATAATTGGAGAATCTTTATATATGTGGTTAAAATACTATTTATATCATGATAAAGAAGTAAAAAATGGATTTATTATTAAGGAAGGCATAGATATAAGAAATACAATATGTCATGGTAAATACAGAGTTACAGATGATTTGTCTAAAATATATTATATTTTAATTTATCTTTTAATGAATTTATTATGGAGTATTGACTTGAGAATGATAGTATATCCAACAAATAGAACAGAAAGAATACTAATTAAATCATTTAAAAATTCGATTTAAAGTGGGGGAACGATATGTCAAATTTTGATTTTATATTAAAAAATGAAATATTTAAAACATTTGCAGAAGCATCAGTTGAGGCTGAAAGAAGTATAGCAG
>CACXGX010000008.1 GCA_902767365.1 uncultured Erysipelotrichaceae bacterium | reverse complement strand
CGGTAGCTCAGCTGGATAGAGCAACGCCCTTCTAAGGCGTCGGTCAAGAGTTCGAATCCCTTCCGGGACACCATTTATGAAAAGAAACTAGCAATAGCTAGTTTTTCTTTTATTATATAAAATTTGACTTTCTTTATTAAATAGTGTAAAATTAACCTATATTTGTTGATGGTGATGCTATCCAAGTAGTTAATATGAAACTCTGTACAGGAAATTGTGGTCACCGACTGAGAGCCACAATAGAAAGCCATATTAATGAATTTCAATAGTTGAGTCAAATCGTTAAGAGCGTTAATCTTTTGAGTGCTATGTTATAGAAAAAAGGTGGTACCACGGATTTAGCAGTAATTCGTCCTTTATGGATGTAATTACTGCTTTTTTATTTTATATATGGCTTCATTCTTTTGGTAAAGATTTTAATTGTAGGTCCGATTCCTACTGAAGCCACAGAAATTATTAAATTCTAGAAAGGAAGTGGTTAATGTGGAATGTGAATTTGGTGATTTTGAAAGTGATTTTAGATTAATCACTCTAAATATATAATCTAAATAAATTAGAAAGGAGTGGTATGAATGATTTCAGAAACTAGTTTAAGACTACTAGAACAAAAAATGAGTCCAAAGTGTTGGATGCCTTCTAAAAGATTAAATAAAGTTGTTGATATTGATGCTGGAAAAAAGATGAATATTGATAATATATCTGTCCTAGAAATAAAGAAAGACGATAGTACTTCATATAAAATATCTATGCCAGGACTATCACAAGATAACTATAAATATCGTGTATTGATTAGAGGAAAACAGTTAGAAGACCATGTTATTAAACAGTATGAAGAAAAAAGTGTTTCTGTAAATATTTCTAGTATTAGAGATTATTTATCTGAAACTGAAGTAGCTCAGTATTTGAATCTATTATCTTCTAATAATATTAGAGGATGTGTAGATTATTTAAGAACAGTTGAAGATAGATTAAATAATGATGTAACGAAAAAGATAAATGCATCATTGGTAAAAAAACGTAAAAAAAATACTAAAGCATTAATAGAACAATAGAAACATTAAGATAAAAAGGAGTAATGTATATGATAATTTATAGATTACCTACATATGATGATTATGAATTGTTGAGAGATTATGTTGTAGAACACTATTCTAACCATGAAACAAGTATTAGTGCTAGTCTTGGATTGACTAACATGAAATATGAGGATTGGGTCGATAAAATAACTCATAATTCAGAAATAGGAGATGAAGAATGGGGAAAGAATTATTTATATCTAGTATTAGATAACGATAGATTAGTAGGACTTTTGAGTATTAGATATGATTTACCGAAACATCACAGAGATCTCTATGGAGATATTGGTTATGGAGTTAGACCTAGTGAAAGAAGGAAGGGGTATGCTACAAAAATGTTAAAACATGGATTGAATGTCTGTAAAGAAAAAAATATGACTGATGTTATTGTAGGGTGCTATGAAGATAATTATGGTTCTAATAAAGTTATTCAAAAAAATGGTGGCGTTTTATGTAATATTTTAAAAAAAGAAATAAAGATAAGCAACGAATGGACTATTAATTTGAATAGTAATTATTATAGAATTAACTTATAAAATATAATAAATGGCGACGTTTAACGCCGCCTTTTTATTTTGCAAAAGTACAACATATAGTAATTTTAAAATAAGGGACAAATGTTAGCTTTGATGTTAATTTAATGTTAACTTCAAAAAAATCAGTATTTTTTGAGTTTATTAAAATGATTGGAAGAATAAGGTATTAGGAGAATGTAAAAATTCTCTTTTTTTGTGTTATAATAATCATTAGAGGATGATGAAATGAGAAAAAATATTAAAACAACAGAAGGAATTTTTCCAATGCCTGTATTAATGATTGCAACATACAATGAAGATGGAACAATTAATGTTATGAATGCTGCATGGGGAACAATGTTTGAAAGAGATCAAGTAATTTTAAATCTAACTGAATCTCATAAAACAGTAAAAAATATTAAAGAAAGAAAAGCATTTACAGTAAGTATTGCTGATAGTAAACATGTTAGAGAAGCTGATTACTTTGGAGTTGTATCTGGAAATAATACACCAAATAAATTTGAAAAAAGTGGATTAACTTCTACTAAATCAGAACATGTAGATGCGCCAATCATAAATGAATTCCCATTATGCTTAGAATGTGAGTTTATAGAATATAATGATTGTGGAGTTTTAGGTAAGGTAGTTAATACTACTGCTGATGAAAGTGTAATGAATGGTGATAACGTAGATATTACTAAAGTATCAGCAATAGCATTTGATCCATATACTCACGGATACTATAAAGTTGAACAGAGAGTTGGAAACGCATTTAAAGACGGATTAGAGTTAAAATAAACAAAATATTAAGATATTCCATTATAGCTGTTGATATTTTTGATGAAAAAGTATTTATTTTTACCTTTAAAAAATATTCTTATATGCTTGGGAAATGACTTAATGCTTTTGTTAATCAGAAACATCTGAACTTAAAATGGTAAATGGGTTTGAAACTAGCATCAGCTAGTTTAAAGAACAAATAAAAGAAATAATTAACAGGGAAACCCCTGTTTTTTTATTAAAAAAATAGAACAATATATAAGCTTCATTTTGATATGCTTCAAACTACTAATGGATATTCTATAGGAGCAAAAAGAACAAATAGTGAAGTAGATTTAATTAGATCTTCTACTACTACTGATACTTTGTTATTATTTATAAAATTACCAGTCACGGATAAAGTAATAGAAGGAATAAAAAGAGCAAAAGAAATTGCTACTCATCAGATTATAAATTAGTTATTGTTAACTATTCTGCTATTGTTGAAGAATTAAAAAGAAAGGATGAAGAAAAAGAAAATAAAGCATTGGGAACATATGAATTTTATGAAAAAATATCTTCTTCAAAAAATATATGAAAAAAATTTTAGATTAAGTTTTATGAATTGTAATTTTTAAAATATCAATGTATAATAATAATAGAAGAAGATACGCGTTCATATCAAAATGGAGGGTTTTAAAATGAAAGACGTAAAAGATTTTAGAAAAAGGGGATTGAGTGTATTAACCGCAGCATTTATCGCAGCTTCTTGCTATACTATGTCAACGCCTGTTAATGTATATGCTACAAGTAATTCATTTGAACAGATAGTTAGTGAGCAAAATAATACAACACTTTATTATCGCTATACTGTAATTCAAGATGATAATGCATCAAAAATATCAGCAAAACTGGTTAACAAATTTATTAAGAATGGAGAAGTATCAGAATATGAGAAAAAAATCTTCAGAAAAAAACCTAATTCAAAATGCAAATATTGGCCAGTTGTAGTACTTAAAAATTTAAATAAAAACGGAAAATTTAGAATTCGTCCAGGAGATAAAATAAAACTTCCTGGTAGTTTTGAAGAATTAAAAAAAGAATATGTTAGAATAATGAAAGCAAATAATAATAGAGATTCTGCTTTTGTAAAATATTGCAAAAATAATCCTGTTTATTCTAATAAAGAATATAAAAATAAGGAAATTCATATTAATCTTGAAGATGCAATTACTAGAATTAAAGGAATTTTCGATGAGCTTGAACCTGGCAATGAAATATGTGTAGATCCTGATTTAGCAAAAAAATATTTAGAATATATTAGCAATGAAGAAAGTGTTGTATTTGTATTAGATGAGGAAGCACCTGCATTATCAGAAGAAGACGAATGGCAATTTTATGAAGATCCACATTATTATCATGAAGTTGAACCGGCTAAAAAAAAGGAATTAACATATTAAAGATTATTAAATAAATAGTGCATAGAAATATGCACTTTTTTTACAAAAAAACATATCAAATTATGTCGAAATATGTTACAATTGAATTATAGTAGAGTAGAAGGAAGATGTAGTACTCTTATCTATTCTGTTTTTGGGAGTAATAAAATGAAAAAGAATAATGTCTGGAAAGTAATAAAAGGAATTGTTATAGGTGTATTAGCTATCATTTTAATGATAAACATTTGGATTATTGTTCAAGTAAAATCTAATCCTGATAAAGTACCTAGCATTTTTGGTTATAAACCTTTTATTGTTTTATCTGGATCAATGGAGTCAGAAATATATGTAGGAGACCTAGTGTTCGTTAAAAATGTCGATACTAATAAACTAAAAGAAGGAGACATTATTGCTTTTAAAGATACAGATGGTTATGTTGTTACTCATAGAATTATTAATATTATAGAAAAAGATAATGATACTTGTTATGAAACAAAAGGTGACAATAACAATACAAAAGATGAAGACATAGTATGTAAAGATAATGTTGAAGGAATATATGTTTCTAGAATTCCGAAAATTGGTAGTTTTATTTCATTTATTCAACAACCTTTAGGTTTCACTATTGTGATGCTATCTTTAGTTATTATTTGTATTTTCATTTATTTGATAACTAATAGAAAAAGCAATAATGGTCTTAGTGAAGAAGAATTAAAAGAATTTGAAGAATTTAAAAAATATAAGAATAACAAATCGAAAGAAAAAGAAGAAAATAATTAATTGCGTTGTAATATTTCTCTAGAGAAGTTTTACATAAATTACAAAAAGAAAGGTGGTGAAGTTATGAAAAAGAAATCATTAGTTCTAATAATTATGTTATTACTAGTTGGATTAACTAGTGGATATGTTGCTAGCACATATGCTAAATACACTAGTAAAGTTGAAGGTAGCAAAGCAACAGCCACAGTAGCACAATGGGCTTTTGCAACAGATAATGCTTCTCAAACAATAGCAGTAAGTTTAGATAAAACATATGATCCTGATACATTAGTTGCTGGAAAAATTGCACCAGGAACAAGTGGATCATTTAATATTGCTGTAAGTAATGCTAACTCTGAAGTTGGTGTTGATGCTACTATAGAAATGGATTATGACTATGCTAAGTTACCTACAAATTTAAAATTCTATTCTGATGAAAATCATCAAAATGAGATTGAAACAGATGGGTACACTGTAACTTTAGCTCCTCATGCTGCTAGTCAAAATGTTACAATTTACTGGGCATGGGCATATGAAACATCAAATGGTGATGCTGCTGATACTACAGATGGTGAAGCACATGAATCATTAGAAATTCCTGTAACTATCACAGGTGTTCAAGTACAACCTGAATAGTTATAGTGGAAGTTTTTAACTTCCAAAAGAGAAATAGATTTCTATTTCTTTTGTGGAAATTAAAAAAATGAAAGGAGCTTTTTATGGAAGAAAAACATAAAATAAAATATTGGATAATCATTATTATATTAATCATCATCATCCTTTTACTACTATTCTTTGCAAGATTTGGAAAGATAGATAATAATTCTAATTTAGTGCCAACGGGAAACGTTGATGTGTTTGATATTGATATAAATTGTAAATGTGATACTGATAATCCTTGTACAAATAATAATGACAATAATGATGGCAAAGATAACAAGGATAATAAAGATAACGATGAACGTAATGGTATACCAGTATATAATGAGGAAAGTAGTAATGTTCTTGGTAAAGTTTTCGTTGATGACTCAAATGGTAACTATATTTACCAACAAAATCTTAGAATATTTGAAAATTCAGCTTTTAATTTTACCAATAAAATAGCTCCAGGAGTTTCAAATACATATCATTTTGTTGTTCATAATAGTACAAATGTAAAACTTAAATATTATTTAGAAATGTATGAATCAAGTGAATATACAATTAATTTGAGATATAGATTAAAAAGAGGCAATAATTACGTTGTTGGGTCAGATAACAACTGGGTATCTGCTAATGAATTAAAAACAGCATTTATGGCAATAGATGCTAATTCATCAGATAATTATTCACTAGATTGGCAATGGATGTATGATGATGATAAAGATAATCAAGACACAATTGCAGGAGAACAAATGACTAGCACATATAAATTAAATGTAAGATTCTATTTTGAACAAATAGGTGAGTAATGAAAAAAAATATTTGCACAGCAATTATAATATTATTGTTGTCAATACTACTAGTTAATACGCTATCAATGTTTAATATTTCAGTATTTGGAATTCATTGGTTTAAAGTTGGTTCTGGAAGTATGGAACCTACTTTAAAAGTAAACGATATAATATTGATAAAAAAAGAAAATGAATATTTTATTAATGATATTATTACATTTAAAGATAATGACGAAATTATTACACATCGTATTATAGACATTAATGATAAGGAAATAACAACTAAAGGAGATGCAAATAATAAAGAAGATAAACCAATAACTAAAGATATGATTATTGGTAAAATCATATTTAAATTTCATATATTTGGCTTTATTGGTTATTTACTTAGTAAACCATTAAGCTGGATATTGATATTTGTTATTGGTTTGGGATTTACAATTATGATTCCAGAAAAGAAGTGAAAGGAGTAAGAGAAATGAAAAAGGAAATTTTAAATAAAAAAATAGCGATTTTTCTTTTGTTATATTTTATAGTTTTTACTTTTTATTTCTCAATAATCACTTTTTCTAGATATATTGGAGTAATTGGTAATAATAAAACTACTGCTTCAATAGCAAAATGGGATGTATCACTAGATACATCAGATAATAAAAGTAATACATTAGAATTAGTTAATGGAAATACATCAAATAGTTATATTTTAAAACTTACATCGCAATCTGAAACAATCGCAACATATTCCATTGTTTTAACTAATTTACCTGAAAATATACGTATTGGAATAGATAATAAAACACCAATTGAACCAGATGAAAATAATTCAATAACATTTCAAGATGTAGGTTATATAAACGCTAATGCTGAAACTAAAACAGTAGAACATACTTTAACGTTTTATTCACCAATTGATTCTGGTATAACTGGTTTAAATGAAATAAATATTGACGTTACATTTGTTCAAAAAGAACCAGAAGAATATATTGAACCATGTGGATTACGTGGAACTACTACACAAATGATTTCATTTGCTGGAACACCTGAAGCTGAAGCATGTGGTGTTACAGGATTTGTTCAAGATAATACAACAGATCATAATTATCGTTTTATAGGAGCTAATCCAAATAACTATATAAAACTTAATGTTGATGGAAACGAAGAATTATGGCGTATTATTGGAATCTTTGATGGTAAGATGAAGATAATTAAATCAGATTTAATGGGACCTAAAGCATATGATGATAATAATGTTAATGATTTTGCTAATTCAACTATGAAATCTTACTTAAATAATACTTATTATAATTTAATTGATGATAAAAATTTAATTGAGCAAAATTCAACATGGTATTTAGGAAGCGCAACTGTAGGATTAAATCTAAATTATACTCGTTTAACATCATATAATGCTGAAAGAGATAGCACTTCAGTTCATGAAGGATATGCTGCAACAACAACTGCACCAATTGGCTTGTTATATGTTAGTGATTATGGTTATGCAAATGAAGAACATGATAGTTTAGACTTAGATACAACTAATTTAAATAATTCATCATTAGCAAATGGTTATAATTGGTTATATAAAAATACAAAAGAATTAACAATGAATAATATTCAAAATAATGCAAGAATAACAATTATTAATACAGGAAGTAATTTGTTTATAGGAAATGCTAATGCTGATAATACTTATTATCGTCCTTGTTTATATTTAAAATCTAATGTTGAGATATATAAAGGTTCTGGAAGTATAGATCATCCTTATTTAATAAGAACAGCACAATAAAAATTAATAATAAAAAATAAAGAAAGAAGGTGTAAAATTATGAAAAAAAGAAATTATAAACTATTAATATTACCACTAATAGTTATTTTAAGCATAGTTATTATACCTTTAACTCATAGTAAATATTTAACAACTTTTGGTAGAACTATTAACTTAAATGTTCGTAATCCAAAATATGATAATGTCTTTAATCATTATTTACCAGAGGAATATCAAGAAGTTGAATATATTAGATCTAATGGTAATCAATATATAAATACAGGTATTCGTCCATCTAATACATTATCTACTGAAATAATTTATGCTGATACATCTGCAACTGGATCTAATTATGTTTTGGGTTCTCGTACAAATGATTATAATTCAGTAATCCATTATGGATTAGTTGGAAGCAGTAGTGATTTATCAATTGCTGCATACTATAATACAGCAAATAATAATGAACAAAAATTTTCACTACCAAGAATACAAGATGATATCTATTATGGATCTTTAGAAATACAATATAAAGAAGAATTAGGATATCGTATGCACTCATATTTAGAAGATATGACTGCAGGTACAAGTGATGAAAAATATTCTCCGTATTTTATAGATGGAATAGAAGATGATTTACCATATATTTATGTATTTGCTATTAAACCAGGACATAATCATAAAGGAATGGATTTATATTCTTTAAAGATGTATGATGATAATGTTTTGATTGGTAACTTTATTCCGTGCTATCGTAAATCTGATAATGTTATTGGACTATACGATATGGTTACTGATACTTTCCATACAAATAGTGGAAGTGGCAATTTTACAATAGGTCCTCTTGTTACTGATCTTCAATATCATGAAGCAAAAACTCAACATTTTGAATATAATGTAGCCCAAAATTTAAATGCTAATAGTGAAACAAGAAATGGATTGGCTTTTGATGGATGGAATACTAGTCCAGATGGTATAGGTTACTCATATGAAGATGAAGAAGAAGTATTAAATTTGTCTGATACTGATGAGGATGTAATTAATTTATATGCTCGATGGAGGCCAATATCTTATTCTGTTAAATTTTATAGTAATTATCCTGGAGCACCATCTGGATATACTAAAATTGGTTATATCGAATCTGACGGTACTCAGTATATAAATACAGGATATATCCCAAATCAAGATACAAGAATGATTGTAGACTTTGAATATAATTCTGGTTATCGTTTGTTAGGATCTGAAAGAAGAAGTAATAGTACTGCAAGTGCTTCAAGTAGTAATGCATTTAGATTTGGAAAAAGCACTTCAGGTAAATGGTATGTTTCCTATGGTAATCAGGGAACTCGTGCTGTTGGGACTGCTACTAATAATAGACATACATTAGATTTTAATAAAAACAATATTTATTTAGATAATGAAATATTATATTCATACAATTATGAAACATTTACAGCATGGGGTAATGCATTTATCTTTAATATAAATAATAACTATTTTACTATTAATGATTCTCCAGCAAGAGCAAAATTATATTCTATGAAAATATATGATAATGAAGTATTAGTTCGTGATTATATTCCTGTATATCGTAATAGTGATGGTGAAGTTGGTTTATATGATTTAGTAAATAATGTCTTTGTTGGAAAAATAGGAACAAATAATTTCTTAGATGATGCCCTTATACAAGAATTTACTTATAACGAAAGTGATAATTTAGATGCTAATACATATGAAGCTTATGGATATAAATTTGTTAATTGGAATACTGAACCTGATGGATCAGGTACTTCATATGAAGATGAAGAAGAAGTATTGAATTTAGCAAATGTAGATGGTGATGTAGTAAGCTTATTTGCTCAATGGGAAGTTGAATCATTTAATGTTACTATTAATGCCGGTTATGGTGTATCAACTATTGAAGGTACCAATTGGACAAATAGTGATACTAATAGTATTAGTATTGAAGCTGACTATGGTTCTGTATTAGATCTAAATAATTTAACTGTCAACTTTATTACAGGATATACTTCTCCAGAATATATAGTAACAGGAATTTTAACTGGAGGAAATTTAGCAGATAACGTCTTAACTGTTCCTGGAGAAGATATAGAATTAGTTGTTAGAGCAAAAACATTGGAAACTCCAAATATATCAATTTCAGGTGGCACTGATTTAGTATATGGAAAAGATAATATTAATTTATCTTGTAATGTAGCAAATGCTTATAATAACAACACTGCTTTATATTACTCTTTTGGTTATCCAGAAGATAAGATTATAATACAAAATTATGAATCTTTAGAATTATATGATGAAATAAATGTAGCAAATGATTCTTTTTACGTTATAGATATAGATCGAGCTAATGAAGAAGTAACATTACTTGCTAAATATCCTATTACTAATACAGGTATACAAAGTAATACAGAAGATTTTGTAACTAATTTTTCTAATACAAATTATTGGGCAAATGGAATAGGAACTACATATCCTGGAAGTTATTCAGGTAATCCAAAACCTTATATTTACGATGCTAATTCATTAATTTACAATTATGTTGAATTGTATGCAAATAATTTAGCAAGTAAAATAGGTATAAATGTAACTGGAAGATTATTAAGTTTAGAAGAAGCTAATACAATCCCAAATAGCATAAGATTACTACAACATAGCAATAATACTTTTTATACATATTGGTTAGGAACTAGTACTAGTGATCATTCTCCTTCAGTTGTTAATACTACTGGTGGTATTGGTACTAATTTTTATCAAAGTAATGCTAGAATTAGACCTGTTGTTAAGTTTAAATTAATTAAAAGAGCAGAATTTAATGATGAGCCTACAATTTGGACAGCATATAATACTACTTCAACTTATAGTGTACCAATAGAATATAAGGGAAATAGATATTACTCATGTCGTGCTTATGCAACTGATGAAATATTGACTAGTCAAGTTTCTACAAATGATTTAAATGCAAGTGCAACTTCTGGATATGTTAATGCAAGAATTAATTTTGATCCAAATAGTGGAGTGCTACAAGGTACAGATCATTTATATGTTGAATATAATACTAATGACTTTTTTGAAAAAAGAAACCAAGTTATGACTGGTTATGAATTACCATTAGGTGATAAAGAAGATTATGATTTTAATGGTTGGTGGACAAGTCCAACTGGTGGATTACAAGTAATAGATAAAGACTTAAATATAAATCCTTTAGTTCCAAATTGGACTAATTTAACTGGTAAGTTTATTTTGGAAAACGCTAGTGATACAAATTCGACAAATGTATTATATGCTCAATATACTGAGAGTGTTAAAACATTATATAATGTTCTTAAGAAAGCATCAAAAAATAACATATATGCTAAAGAGTATACTGGTAATCACCAAGATTCAATGGACAACTCTAAATCAACAGAAAAGATATATCATTGGTATGCTGATAATTCTACTAATGCATCTACAATATTAAATAAAAATAATGTTGTATTTGCAGATAAATGTTGGCAAATGATAAGAACAACTGATACTGGTGGAGTAAGATTAATATATAATGGTGAACCAGTAGTTAATGGAAGTGGAGACAATATAACATATGATTGTGGAACTTCAAGAGCAGGACATATTGGTGGTATAAAAACTATTCAAAACTTGTCTGGAAATTACTATTATGGTGATGGTTATACAACTACTGTTTCTGGAACAACAACGACTTATACGTTAACAAATATGACACAGGTAAGTGTAAATTCAACAAATTCATCTACAATAATTCCAACTATTGTATCTAATTATCCGTATACATGTAGGAGTACAAGTTCAAGTGGAAGTTGTACGACATTATATAAAGTAGATAGCTATTCAACCGGAACAAATGCTAATGTATATGCATCAACACCATATAGAGATTCTATTGGTATAGGAACATTTAATAGTAGTTCTAATTCTGTTGGAGATGTAGGATATATGTATAATAAGAAATATACATCAACTAATAGAGCATTAACCCCTTCAAAAACAATGCTTAACACTGTAGCATTAAATGATAGTAATTTAACTACTTATGGTAACTATTATTTTAGCGATAGTTATGAAATGTCAGGAAATAATCATGTATTATTGAATGCTGTAAAAGGAAATACAATTACTGACTATCCAACATCATGGGTTGGAAAATATATGTGTCAAAGTAATAGTTCATCAACTTGTGCAACTGCATATTATATTTCGGGAATAGACACAAGTGGAGATAGTCCTATATTATATATGGCATCAATAGCAAGTGGAAAGACAGAAACTGATTATTCATACAAATATTTAATTGGAGATAATATAATTGATAATGAAGATGGAACATTTGAAATAGCAGGTAATGTTAGAGAAATATTATCTAAAGATTGGTATTCAACTTATTCAACAATTATTAATAAATATGTATGTATGCCAAGTTATTATTCATATGATTCAGTAAGTGATAAATATATATGTAGTGATAATGGAAGTATCAATGTCGGTGCATTAAGATATATAACAAATGCAACAGCAACTAACTTTACAGCATCTAATATTTATAAATATGGTTTTGGAATTACAGATGATGGAGATAATTATAAATTAGTTGGAAAAAATAATGAACAAGGAACCCTTCAATATATTTATAACTGGCCAAGTAATTCAACTTCAAACTGTTTTATAAACGAAGGAGATACAGTTAGTAATTGTGGATATAAATCATTATTAAAGAGCCATTATACTTGCTTTAATTTAACTGGAGTATGTAGTACATATAATTATATAAATTATACAACTGCTTCATACGCTTATTATGTACAAATAAATAATGGAAAGTATGTAAGTACAGATTTAACAGATACGAATAATATATTGTATGAAATGTTAATGGTAAATGATAATAATTCAACGATAAAGAATAATATTGAGACATGGTATCAAAATACTTTATTAGCAGATTATGATGATTATATAGATGATACAATATATTGTAATAATAGAAAAGTAATAGATTTTGGTGGATGGAATCCAGATGGAGGAATAACTAATACAGCAAATTATCAATTGTCTTTTGAAAATAGAACCCAAATTTCTTCAAATGACTTAAGTTGTCAAAATATAACTGATAGATTTAGTTATTCAAATAATTTAGCTAAGTTAAAATATAAAGTAGGATTAATGTCAGTACCTGAATTTAATATAATTGGTATAACAAGCGTAAGAGCAAATGCATATGATTTTTATCTTGCATCACCTTCAACTTTTAATACTAATAATTCCCAAGTTAATAGAGTTAGTACAAATGGTAGTTGGATAACTGGTAATACAAATTCTAGCTATAGCATACGACCTTCTATTTCATTAGTAGCTGGAATGAAATATTATAGGGGAGATGGAAGTACAACTAATCCATATGTTGTAGATTTAGATAGTTTAAATGGATAAAGGCTAGTAAAATAACTAGCTTTTTATTTGATTAAATGTATCTATCTTGCAATGTAAAAATTAGTTTGTTATACTGAAAATAGGAGGAAGATGTATGGAAGAGAATGTTGAAAATAAATCATTACTACGTTATACGATTTTTGCATTAATAGTATTAATTCTTATAGTAGGATGTTTATATTTTTTACTAGCAAATAAAGAAGAAAGTGAAAAGAAAGATAATTCAAATAACCAAGATAACGTTTCAAATGAAAATAATAATAATCAAGATGATACTATCAATAGAGGTAATCTATTCACTAATGTATTAGAAAACTATATTATTGCAGTAAGAATGAAAATAAATGAAGCATCTGATTTTAGATTTTATGATACTAGAAAAATATTAATGATACCTGTAGGAAATATAGATAATACATGTGTTACTCTTGAACAAGGAGAAAATTCCCCTTATAGTTCCAAATGGAATTATGCTTATGTTGGAGTTATATTTACTGGTGAAGGTTATGAGTATTATATGATCGCTAAAGATGGTGCAAATTATGGAATTCCATTCGTTTCTTATACAGAAAAAAATAATACTGTAGTAGAGAAAGATATTAATAAAGAATATGATTCACTTTTAACAAGTAAATATTCTATAACAAGCAATGATATTCATAAATTTACAGATATAGAAAAAGAGTTATTTAAATCTGTTATTGATAATAATTCATCAATTGATACTGTTATTTATATTTCATCAAAAACATGTAATTATAAAAGTTAATAAACGCTAATAAGCGTTTTTTTTTGACTTTATATATGTTTGAATCACATTTGTAATATGTTATAATTCTATTGGGAGTTGTTATAAATGAAAAATAATAGAGAAATAGTTGTAGTAAAAACAAGCATAATAAGTATTATTGCTAATATAATACTTGCTGGATTTAAAGCCTTTGTTGGTTTTCTTGCAAATTCAATTGCTATTATATCAGATGCAATAAATAATTTAAGTGATGCTCTTTCTAGTATTATAACTATTGTTGGTACAAAATTAGCAGGAAAAAAAGCTGATAAAAAACATCCATATGGGTATGGAAGAATAGAATATATGACATCTTTAATTGTATCTATTATTGTTTTATATGCTGGTATAACGTCGTTAATAGAATCAATAAAAAAGATTATTAACCCTGAAGAATCTGATTATAGTACCATAACTTTAATCATTTTAGTTGCAGCAATTGCAGTAAAATTTATATTAGGTTTATATGTTAAGAAAAAAGGAAAAGAAGTTAATTCTGATTCTTTAGTTGCTAGTGGAACAGATGCTTTTAATGATGGAATATTATCAATTTCCGTTTTATTATCTGCTATAATATATATAATATTTAATATCAGCCTTGAAGCATATGTCGGAATCTTATTATCAGTATTTATTATTAAAACTGGATTAGAACTTGTAAAAGAATCAGTTGATAATATGATTGGTATTAGAATTGAAAGTGATTTAGCAAGATCAATAAAAAAAGAAATATCTAAAGAAAAAGATGTTGAGGGTGTATTTGATTTAGTATTAAATGATTATGGTCCAGATAAATATTTAGGGTCTGTTCATATTGAAGTAAAAGATACTATGACAGTATCAGATCTAGATATATTATCAAGAAGAATAACAAAGAATATAATGGAAAAATATGGAGTTATAACATACAATAGGTGTTTATTCTATTAATGCTAAAGATAAAAAGATTATGAAAATAAAGAAAGAAATTCAAGATATAGTATTCTCACACAAAGGTATTTTACAAATGCATGGTTTTTATTATAATGAAAATGAAAAAATTATAAGTTTCGATATAATAATAGATTTTAATATTAAAAATAGAGAAGAAATATTTAAAGAAATATATGATAAAATAAAAAATAAATATAATGATTATAATATAAACATAACACTTGACATCGATATTAGTGATTAAGTTGTGGAGACAAAAAAATCAACAAAAAAAGAAAAATTAAATACTTTTAGAGCAACTATAATAGATTGTGGACAAAATTCAATGCTAGTTACACAAGAAGAAACAGATGAAGAATATAAAATGTTGTCTATGTAAATAATTTTTCAGAATGTAATATTAATGGAAGAGTTGAAACTTATAAGTGAAACTTATCCAGTGAAAATAAATGTAACGAAAATACAAGTTATAAGATAAAGAACTAGTTTAACTAGTTTTTTTATTAAGAATATATTTTGAAAGGATAAATAATATGATTTTAAATATAAGTGGTAGAACTGATATAGTGGCTTTTTATTCAAATTGGTTAATAAATAGACTAAATGAAGGTTATATCGATGTAAGAAATCCATTTAATTCAAAACTCGTTAGCAGGATTATGTTAGATGACGTAGATCTATTGTTTTTTTGTACAAAAAATCCAATACCAATATTAGATAAATTAAAAGATATAAAAAAGAAAATATATTTTCATGTTACGTTAACTTCTTATAAAAAGGATATTGAACCAAATTTACCTCCGAAAAATGATATTATTGAAGGAATAAAAAAATTATCAAATATTATAGGAAAAGAAAATATAGTTGTTAGATATGATCCAGTTTTTATTAATAATATTTATACTTTAGAATATCATGTTAAAGCATTTGAAAAGTTATGTAGTCTTTTAGATGGATATATAGAAAAAATATTAATATCATTTTTAGATAACTATAAAAATGTAAGAAATAATTATAAAGTATTAAAATATAAAGAGTTGGATGAAAATGATTATAAAGTAATTGGAACAAATTTTAGTAAAAGTGCAAGAAAACATCATATGGTAGTTCATACTTGTGCTGAAATCCATAATTTACTAGAATATGGTTTTATTAAAGATGAATGTATGTCTAAAGAATTATCTTTAAAATTAACTGGTAAAAAATATAAAAAATGGAAAGCTAGAAAAAATGTTCCATGTGAGTGTGTTGAAATGGTTGATATAGGTGCATATAATTCATGTAAACATTTTTGCAGGTATTGTTATGCAAATTATGATGAAAAACAAGTAAATGATAATTATGTCAAGCATAATCCAAAATCATCTTTATTAATTGGTGAACTAAAAGATGATGATATTATTAAAGTTAGAAAAGATAAGTAATTATTAAATTCAATACTTTTTTATGAAAAATAATTGTAATAGAGTTATTTAATGCTATAATTTATGTAGTGTACTACATAGGAGGCGATTTTATAATAACTGAGAAAATGAAAAAAATAGTTTTCTATATGAAAAAGAGTCTTGATAATAATTTAAAAGAATACAATTTAACAACTGTTCAACTTCTTATTTTGATGTATTTAAATGAAAATAGTGATAAAGAAATAATTCAAAAAAATATATGTGAGCATTTATCATTAAAACATAGCACAGTTATCGAAATTATAAAAAAACTTGAATTAAAAAAATTTGTTAATAAAGACACAAATCATAAGTCTGTTTTAACTATTACAAAAGAAGGCAAAAAGTTATTAAATAAAATAGGTGCTAATAAAGGCTTTATAGAAAATAAACTATTATATGGTTTTAGTTTGGATGAAATAAACATACTATCAGAACAACTTGATAGAATGTATAAAAATATACAAGGAGCGTTAAATGAAAAATAAATTTTTAAATTTTTTAATTATAGGGATTTTAGTTATAGGTATTACTGGTTGTGGTAATTCTAATCAAAAAGAGTTAAATGATATATTTCATAAAGATAAAGAAGAGATAGATGAAACACAATCAAATAGTAAAGATAAAGAAGAACAAAAAGAAGAAGTAAAAGAAGAAGTAAAAGAAGAATCTAAAAAAAGAAATAATGGTGTAGATGTTGATTTATATGGATATGATTATTTCGTTGATAAGACAGCTAGATTATTAGCATTTAATAATGGAAAACTACCAGAAGGAAAACATTTTATTGATGAAAACTTAAACATATTGTTTACATATAATTTTAATATGGAATATGATGAAGGGGAATATTCAAAAGCATTGACAAAAGATAAAGATGGAAATATTAACGTATATTATAAAGATGGATCAGTCGTTTTCTCTTATAAAGAAAATGAGTACAAAAAAGTGGTTTTAACATCTCATGGATATTTAATTATTAACAAGATTGAAGAAACTTATAATAATAGTGTAGAGAAGATAGGTGTATATAGTATAAAAGATAAAAAATATATTATTGAACCAAGTATAGAATACAATGTTATAGATAATTATGGAGATGACATGTATATTTTAAACTACGAAAAAAATATATTCTTTAATTCTAGACTTGCTAAAATTGTAAAATATGACACATCATTATATGACAAGTTTGTAGATGGTTATAGTATTGAAGAAGAAAACTATAACATTAGAATATGCAAAGATGATGGTAATTGTAAAAAAGTAAAATATAATTATGATAGTTCATATTTAAGAACAAAAGATTATGTTTCAAATGGTTATGCTGTTGATACTGATAATGGAAGAGAACATGTTTTTAGAATTATTAATTTATCATCTGGAGAAGTAGTAGATTTATCTAATAAATTCTATAGAATTACTAATAAACCTTTATTTAGTAAAAAAGGATATGCTTTAGTATTATCGTCTAATCAAAATGGATCAAGGTATTATACAGTTATTAATACAAAAGGAGAAATGCAATTTGAACCTGTTAAGTATAGTAGTGCTTATAGTTTTGAAGGTAATTATGATGAAACTTTAAATACTATTAATATGGTTACGAATTTATCAAATGGTTATATTATTTTAGATGGAAATGGAAATTTACCTTCTGAAATTAGAGACGTAAATAACAAACTAATATTGAAATCTAATGAAGGAGAAAGATTTGCTGCAGTTATAAATGATAATATTATTGTTGTTAGTCACAATAAAGCAATAGCAGAATATCATTTTTCTGATTTTAAAGGAAATAGATTATTAGTTTATCCAAAAAATAGTTAATTAAATATAAAAGGAGGATATATGAAAAAAATAAAATCCTTATTAATTATTTTATTTCTTATTTTTGTAACAGGATGCGGAACAAAAAAATATTCAGAAAATATAATTAAAGTTAGAGAAAAATATAACCCTTGGTATTTATCTAGTAAGACAAAAGCTGGAGAAATATATGATAAAGCTCTTAATAATATAAAATGGGAAGAAAAAGATAATATAGTTATAGTTAAAGGAATAGATAAAAAGACTAGAAAAGAAATTACTGTTGAATATGAAATAAAGAAAAATGGCATTGATATGAAAAAAATGACTATTAATGGTGAAGAAAAAAGTTACGCTGAATGGTATAAATATATGACAGGTTTTATAGAATAAAAAATAGTAATAATTAATTTTAGAGTGTTGAAATAGTTCAATACTCTTTTTTTATAATTAAATAGTGAGATATATATTTATTCTAACCAAATAAATAATTTGTCAATTCTAAAAAAAATCATATATCGAAACATGTTGTTTAAACTTGCAAACATGAGTAAATTAGAATTATCTAATTTTTATGTTATAATAAAAAAGAGGTATACTATGAAAAAAAATATATTAAAAATTAGTTTATTATCACTAACTTTAATTATTATTTCTATTCTCTTTCTCTTTTCTTTTGGAAAAACTTATACTTTAAGTTTTGATATTAATAATGATAATTATGAATTTATAGTTGAAAATTATAAAGGTGAAGTAGAGATATTAGAAGAAAAAATAGTAAATAATAAATACATTGTAAAAGTAAAAGCAGTTAAACCAGGAAATGTTTTATTAGGTATAAAATATGGAAAAGTTCAAAATCTTAAACCATTATATATACATAAAAGTATGATTATTACTGAAGATACATATTTTGGAAAATTTACTTATTCTGAAATAATACCGATTTCTCAATTAATAATACTTTGTTATATTTTATATTTATTAATTAAAAGGTATAAATGTTGTGTTAAAGAAAATCTATATCAATATAAAAATATTGCATATTTAGGAATAATAATCTTTCTTTCATTTTTTATTCTAAATACTTTTTATTCAATTTTTAATTATCGAGGATTATATCATACCGTTAATAATGCAATTAATTCTATGAATTATTTATCATTTATCTTATTACCAATTTCATTTATAACATTTATCTTAGTAACAATTTCTAATATACAACTAATTATAAAAGAGGGGAAATCATTAAAAAATTTATTAGGTTTATTTTTAGGAATAATTATTTGTTTTGTACCATTATTGCCTGATTATGTATATGGTATATTAATGAGAACTCAAACATTTGATATTTATAATTTAAATGGACCTGGACCATATATTTATAATTTTATAGAATCACTTGTTTACTTATCTATTTCTTATATTGATTGTATACTAATAGGTACTATAATAATAGCTATTAAATCAATAAAAAGAAAGCCAAATTATAATAAAGATTATGTAATTATACTAGGTTGCAAAATAAAAAAAGATGGTTCTTTAACACCTCTTCTTAAAGGTAGAGTAGATAAAGCTTTAGAATTTAGAAAAAAACAATTGATGCAAACTAATAAAGATTTAATATTTATTGCTTCTGGTGGAAAAGGAAAAGATGAAATAATATCGGAATCAGAAGCTATTAAAAAATATTTATTAGAAAATGGTATACAAGAAAAAAATATAATAATAGAAAATAAATCTAGAAATACGTTTGAAAATATTAAATTCTCTTATAATTTAATAAAAAATAAAAAAACAAATATATGTTATGCAACGACAAATTATCACGTATTAAGAGCAGGAATTATAGCAACTGAACAAGGACTTTTAATGGAGGGAATTGGAAGTAAAACTAAAACATATTATTGGATAAATGCATTTATTAGAGAGTTTATAGGAACAATTCATAGAGAAAAGAAAAAACATTTAATTGTACTATGTTTAATTGTGATAACTATCTCTTTAATGATTTTTATTACTTATATTGCAAATAATGTTTAATTACTTAAATATACTATTTACGATTAGTACTTATGTTAAAATAACAAAAGATGAAATGTTTTTATATAAATGAAAAAAAATGATAAGAACTAGAGTAATCTAGTTTTTTTATTCTAAATTAAATTTCTACTAAAAGTAGAACATACTTTAGTTAAAAACAAACAATTTTATAGTTCTTTTTTGTTAAAATAATGCCTTAAAATAAGAAAATATTGACAAAAACTAGAACATATGTTATAATGTATACAATTTTAAGGGGGAATTGGTATGATAGGTGGTAGTTTAGAAATTTATAGTGATCAAATAATAATTGCTTTAGCTTTACTTGGGATATTTGTTGTACTTTATATTTACTTGAGTTTAATTGAAGATTACAAAAGAGGAAAATATGTCGTAACTACGATTAAATATCCATATAAAAAAGAAGAAAAATATTCACTAGTAGAACCAATTGAAGAAGAAAAATTAGAATGTAATATTGAAAATGAGTATATAGAAGAAAATATAGATGATGAATTAGAAGAAGAATCAGAAGAAGAATTAATATATGCTTGTGAACATTGTGGAAAAGAAGTAGATGTTGATGCTACAAAATGTCCAAACTGTGGAGCAATATTTGAAGATGAAAATGAAGAAACAGAAGAATTAGAATATATTTGT
>CACXGX010000007.1 GCA_902767365.1 uncultured Erysipelotrichaceae bacterium | reverse complement strand
CCAAGTCTGGTTGAAGGGACCGGTCTTGAAAACCGGGAGGTCGAGCAATCGGCGCAGGGGTTCGAATCCCTTTTCCTCCGCCAATTTTATATATATCGCGGGGTGGAGCAGTTGGTAGCTCGTTGGGCTCATAACCCAAAGGTCGAAGGTCCGAGTCCTTCCTCCGCAACCATTTGCGGTTCCTTAGTGCAGTTGGTTAACACGTTTGCCTGTCACGCAAAAGATCGCGGGTTCAAGTCCCGTAGGAACCGCCAATTTTTTGTGGCTCTGTAGCTCAGTCGGTAGAGCAGAGGACTGAAAATCCTTGTGTCGATGGTTCGATTCCATTCGGAGCCACCATTTTTAATATTTTATCCATGCGCTCGTAGCTCAGCTGGATAGAGTGTTTGGCTACGAACCAAAAGGTCAGGGGTTCGAATCCCTTCGAGCGCACCATTTTTGTATATGTCGGGAAGTGGCTCAATTTGGTAGAGCACTTGGTTTGGGACCAAGGGGTTGCAGGTTCAAATCCTGTCTTCCCGACCATTTAGATTATAAAGTCTTGCAATGCAAGGCTTTTATAATGCAAAAAAATTTTATTCAAAAAGAATAATAAAAAATAATATTATCAATTATTATTATTTATTATTTCAATATTACTGATTTGCGAAAAAAAATAACGAAAAAAAAGCAAATAATTAATTATTTGCCTTGATGAACTCCTTCTTCTAATTTTCGTGCAAAACTATTAACTGTAGTGTCTTGGTATGAATCTTCAAATTTTGCAATAACATTGGAAGATGCAAGAGCTAAAAAAATTGTATCATGCGTTTCAGGATAAATTCTCATATTCATATCATCAGTTGCCGTACATTCAATTAAGATTGATGATTTAAAATTTTTAAAATCTTCATCATTAATAAATTCGCTAATGATTAATTTATATTTAGTTTTTCCAGATATTATATCAAATCTATCATTATCAATGATATCAGTAAAATTAATCAAATCAGCACAAACATCATATGCCTTTTCGCCTTCGCCATAATCAATATATATTTCATCTAATCCTTGACTACGATAACCACCATGTACAATTTCTTCGATTTTTAATCTTAGCTTTTTATTTTCTTTATTTCTTCTAAATCTAAATTTGTTATCTTTAACTTGTTTTTCACTTCTATTCATTGCACGATATACTGCAAATTCTGAACCATAACATCCAATATAGAGAGTTTTTTCTCTTTCAATCTCATAATTTACATTATTACTAGGGTTATCAAGATGTTCTTGTGAAATCGTTTTAGCTTGAACAGTTTCTGGCATATCTATTTGCCAATAAAATGGTGTAGGTGGTGATGATCCATTAGTTGATGAAGCAACAATTAATTTATTATCTAAGTATCCATTTGAAAATAATTGCTCTGCATTCTGAACTTCCATAGTATTTATATAATCTTGATTATTTAATAAAGCCAGAGACTCTTCTTGAATAACTACATTATCTAAATAATAGAATAGTTCATCATAATTGTCTAATGGAATTTTAAAAAAAACTCCATTTTTGTCTTCACCAAGTAATGTAATACCAGTTTGATTTTCTTCCTTATATCTTAAAATGTATATTTTACTGTCTCCAATAAAAAAAGATTCTAAGTCAGTTGGAGTTATGGAATGTATTCTTCCATCAAATAATTCGTTACTGTCATCTTTCGGAAATTGAACGTCAATATTTTTAATTGTTTTCATTATTACACCTCAATAACATTATATAACATATATTAAATTTAAAAAAGATTTATAGTTCCTATTTTTTTATTTAATTTCATTATATAATAACCCAATTTTATCGGTTCTTAAATCAAAACTTGTGCCGTGATCATGAATTTTTCCTTTTTTAGAACCATTTTTATAAATATTTAATTTAAATGTAATCCTTATTTTACAAATTTTAAAAGCGTTAATAAAGTTATTAATGCTTTTTAATTTGTAAAACTTTATCTCATTATATCTATAATAAACTTTTCCATTATTATATTTCCTTTCAGCATCAATAAAAGCTAAATAAGTTAATTTTCGTAATAACTTTTCATATATAACATTAAAATCCCAGTGAATTTCATCTTCAAGTAGATTAAGGTTCATATCATATATTTTTAAAATAATTTTTTTATTTAATTCATCAATAGTTGGAAAAAAAATAAATTTATTGCCAATAATTGTTGTCATATTATTGTAAATGCTTGCATTTAACACATTAAACATTGGATATTCTTTATCTGGATATCCATATGTATTTTTTATTCTTTCCGCTTCTAATATATATTTTCCTTCCGGAGTATAACTAAAAAGTGTAATATATTTTTCTTTGCTACTTTGTTTCGTTTTGATTTCTATTCCATAAAAATCTGGGATTTCAAAACTATTTTCACTATTACCAATTAATTCTTCAAATAACCTGCCACATTGTCCATCACCTTTGAAATGGCACTCAATCCATCCTTTAAATTTAATATTTTGAAATAACTTTGTTAATTTTTTTATTTCTTTCTCCATAAATACCTCCTGATATATATATAGAACATTTATTTAATTTTTTTTAGATTTTACGATAATTTTTTAAAAAAAATATAAAGTTTATATTTACGATTTATGATAATAAAACTTTACTAGTAGTTTTTTATTTTTTATGATATTATTTGTGTAGGTGATTTTTATGAAAAAAAGGAAACTAGATTCATTTGAGATATTTTCAATTGCTATTATGATTTTTGGAGTTATCGTTATTATTTACAATATTTTTATTTTATTAAACAGGTAAATAAATGGGTAATTTATATATAGTTGGAACTCCAATTGGGAATTTGAATGATATTACCTTAAGAGCATTGGAAATATTAAAAAATGTAAATATTATTGCTTGTGAAGATACAAGACAAACCTTAAAATTATTAAATCACTTTGAAATTAAAAATAAATTAGTTGCATATCATAAATTTAATGAAAAAGAGAAAAGCCCTAATTTAATAAAAGAATTACAAAATGGAAAAGATATTGCATTAGTAACAGATGCAGGAACTCCATGTGTTTCTGACCCAGGTTACTTTTTAGTAAAAGAAGCAAGAGAAAATGATATAAACGTTTTTGCTATTCCAGGTGCAAGTGCATCTGTGTCTGCATTGTCAATTTCTGGATTAGATTCAAATCAATTTACATTTATTGGATTTTTACCAACAGATAACAAAAAAATGAAAGAAGAGATAATAAAAATAAGAGAAAGTAAAATACATACTTTTATTTTATATGAATCTCCAAAAAGGCTTGTTGAAACAATTGAACGAATATCAATAGAATTTCCAAAATCAAATATATATATTGCCTCTGATATGACTAAATTACATGAACGAGGATTTTATGGAAAAATAGAAAATGTATTAGAAACAATAAAGAAAGATGATAAGATTGAAAAGGGAGAATATGTAATAATTCTCCAAAAAGAGCAACAAAAAATAATAAATAAAGAAGAAACTGAATCGTTAGAATCTTTATTGGTTGATTATATGGTAAAAAATAGTTGTAGTTTGAAGGAAGCAGTCAATAATATTGGAATTAAGAACAATACTATTAGAAAAAATGATTTATATCAAGCAAGTTTAAGATTAAAAAGTATGTTTGAAAAATAACATACTTTTTTATATAAAAAATGATGTTCTAATGAAAAAAATAGTGATATGCTATTAGTATAGTAGAAGGGAATGATATAAATATGGATATAATGATAATAATTATATTAAGTTTATGTGTTTTTTTATTTATAGTATATATACCTACAATTTTATTTTATAATTATTCAAAATCAAAAGGGAAAAAATATTCGTTATTATTATTTTTTGGAGCATCATTACTATTTTTACTTTTCAATTATATGTGTTTCTTATTTTATAATCTCAGAACATATAATTATCTATCAGAATGTGTAAGTTCACTTTCAAACTATAATTGCTTTTTTAGTAAGTATTTATCAAGAGCAGTAGATACATCCGTTTCAGTAATAATGGTATTCATTATTCAAATACTTTCTTTTGCTCTTTATGCATATATAACAGTAAAAAATATAATGACAGAAAAGAAAGAAAAAAAAGTAATTATTTATATATTTGTATTTTTTATATGTGGAATTTCTTGCTCAGAATTATATTATTTGATATTATATGATGTTAATTTTCTTAATGCTTCACAAATAATATGGCATGTAGGAGCAAATGCATTTATAATTTTGCCTTTATTTTATTTGATTATAATTACAATATTAAATAAAAATATGTTAATACTTAAAAAAAATAATAAATTTTAATAAACAAAATAAGACTTATGTCTTTTTTTTTATAATTATGATACAATTTTTTCGAGGCGATGATATGTTAATTAGTGACGAATGGAAAGAATATGAATTAATTAATTGTTCTAATGGAGAAAAATTGGAAAGATGGGGGAACTATTATCTTTTGAGACCAGATCCACAAATTATTTGGAATGATGGAGACATATATATAGAAAATAAAAATAAAATACATGCACATTATATTAGAAGTAATAAAGGCGGCGGACATTGGGAAAACTTAAAAAAAACACCTGAATCATGGACTATAAGTTACAAAAATTTAACTTTTAATATTAAACAAATGGGATTTAAACATACTGGATTATTTCCAGAACAAGCAACAAATTGGGACTATATGATAGATAAAATAAAAAAATCTAAAAGAAATATAAAAGTACTAAATTTGTTTGCATATACAGGTGGTGCAACAGTGGCATGCTTATCAGCAGGTGCAAATGTTGTTCATGTTGACTCGTCAAGAGGAATGATTGAATGGGCAAAGGAAAATATTAAGTCATCTCATTTAGATAATTCTAATGTAAGATTTATTGTAGATGATGTAGTAAAATTTGTTAAAAGAGAAATAAGACGAGGAAATAAATATGATGCAATAATAATGGATCCACCAAGTTATGGACGAGGTGCTAATGGTGAAGTATGGAATATAGAAGAAAAAATATTTGAATTAGTTGAATTGTGTAATAATTTACTATCAGATAAGCCTCTATTTTTTATAATAAACACATATACAACTGGATTATCAAAGGAAGTATTTACAAACATATTAAAATTGACAGTATGCAAAAATCATACAGGGAAGACATATTCAAGTGAAATAGGATTACCGATTAAACAAAATGGACTAATTTTACCTTGTGGAATATGTGCGAGATTTGAAGCCGATGAATAAGCTAAATGTTTTGTATGAAGATAATCATATTATTGTTGTCGAAAAGCCCTGTAATATATTAAGTCAATCAGATTCTACTGGAGATATAGATATGCTTACATTAGTAAAAAAATATATTAAAGAAAAATATAACAAAAGAGGAAATGTATATGCTGGATTAGTACATAGATTGGATCGTCCAGTTGGAGGAGTAATGGTCTTTGCCAAAAGTTCAAAAGCAGCATCAAGACTTAGTGATATGATAAAAAAACATAATTTCACAAAGAAATATATAGCAATTGTTAACGGAATATTAAACAAAAAAGAAGATATTTTAACTGATTATCTTTTGAAAACAGAAAATGGAAACACGATAGTAGTAAAAGATAATACTGGGAAAAAATCAGTTTTAAAATATAAAGTTATTGATGAAAATAGGAAAGAAAACCTATCACTAATAGAAATTGAATTACTTACAGGTAGACATCACCAAATAAGAGTACAATTTTCTTCAAGGAATCATCCTTTATATGGTGACCAAAGATATGGAAAATGTGATAACAACCAAATTGCATTATGGGCGTATCAACTTGAATTTATGCATCCAGTAAAGAAAGAAATGATGATTTTTAAATGTTTTCCAAAGCAAAAAGATGGTTGGCAATTGTTTAATATTAAATTATTAAATATCACTTGCAATTAATATTATTTTTTGTTATTATTTTATTAGAATAGATTAGGGAAGAAGGATAGAAATGAATATTTTTGAATTATTAAGCTTTGATTTTAAAGAATTTGCTACTTCTCCAGGTGGAATTTGTATTATAGTTGGAATTCTATTAACTACAGTAGGAATAGTAATTTACTTTAAAAAAGACAAAGAAAAAACAAGTGATACTACAGTAACTAAGGAAAATGAACAAGTTAAAGTTGAAGAAAATAAAAATGCACCAACATTGGCAGGAACAGCTCAAGTAGAGCCAATTGTTGGACAACCAGCACCAGTTGAACCAGTTGCAATTGAACCAACAATGCCAACTGAGGCTCCATTAGTTGTTCCTTCTGAAGGTGACGGAGTAAAAGAAGTTCCAGTTGCACAGGTTGCTGAAACTATTAATTTTAATGAAACAACTCCTGCTGCACCAACACCAGAAGTGCAAATTGCAGATTTGAAACCTGAAGCATTAGAAATGCCAACAATTGCACCAACTGTTGCACCTGTAGCACCAGTAGTTGAGACAATTGCACCTGTAGCACCAGTGGTTGAACAACATCCAACTACAACCGTATATGGAGGTGTAAGTCCTGAAGTTCTTAAGCCAGAAGTTGAGCCTGAAAAGCCAAGAGAAATATATGGTGGGGCAAATCCACTTGAGAATACAGCACCAATCCCAACAAATACAGTAAACCAAGCATATGCAGGTAGTTTTACTGAAGTTGTAACAGTACCACCAGTTGCTACACCAAAACCAGTAGTTGAACCAGTAACTATTCCACAAGTAGTTACTTCAACACCAGTGGTTGAACCAGTAACTATACCTCAAGTAGCTACACCAACACCAATAGTAGAACCAACAACAATTCCTCAAGTAGTTACTCAAGCAGTTCCTGAAAAGAAAGAAGAAGTTGAAAAGTTAGAATTCTAAGATGGCATCAGCCATCTTTTTTTATGCATATTTTTTGATGGTTATAAATATCATTAAATTGAAAGGATGAAATATGGAAACAATAAAAGTATCAAGTAAATCAAATCCTAGTAATGTTGCTGGAGCTTTAGCAAACATTCTTAAGGAACAAGACCAAATAAACATACAAATAATAGGGGCTGGTGCTCTTAATCAACTAGTAAAATCCATAATAATTTGTAGAGGATTTTTAGCACCTTTAGGAAAAAATCTCGTATGTATACCTTCGTTTACAGATGTTAAGATTAAAGATAGTGTAAAGACAGGAATAAAAATAACAGTAAAAACTCAACAAAATTAAAAACAATTTGACATTTTATGACAACTGTGGTATAATACGTATACATCTTGATAATTGGGGTTGTAGATGTAAAGTGGTTTGTCAGGGGGTTGAATACTTATGAAACAAAGTTATATATTTGAATATCAAAATGAGAATGATTTTAGAAAAAAAGAAAGAACTTTAAGAAAGTATAATATGTTTGCCTATAAGAAATTAACTTTTGAATATTATCCAGAAATAAGAAATGGTAATTTTTTAGGAGAGTTAGTATCAGTATCAAAAAAAGATAATACAAAATCATACGAATTAAAATTGCCTACTGCTGAATTGTTTGCAAAAGTACATGGGCAAATTAGATTACATTACACTGTATATGAAAATAAAAAAATAGTCTTATTAACAAATATTACTCCTGAAGGTATTCTTGATGAAGGACATCGTGCAGAGTTATCTACTTACAAAGGTGTAATGATTTCTAAAAGTAATCCTAAAAAAGATATGTTTAAAGTAAATTTAATGAGTATGTTAAGAAAATAGAGTTGTCTAATAACTCTTTTTTTTTGTTTATTTGTTGAAAAAGGTAAAAGATAATATTATAATTTTAGTAAGGTATGGTGATTATATGAAAAGAATAAAAAATAACCAAGGATTTACATTAATAGAATTATTAGCGGTAATAATAATATTAGGAGTAATAATGACAATAGCAATTCCTAACGTTATTTCAACATTAGATAAAAATAAAAGAGATTCGTTTTTAAAAGATGCAAAAAGAGCAATAACATCTGCAGAATATACAATAAGAAGTGAAACAAGATATGAGTATCCTGATGCAAGTAGTGTTGTTATATTTCCACTTTCAGAATTGAAAAACATGGATTTAGATGTATCTCCATTTGATACTTATTACTCACCTAAGTATTCATTTGTAGCAATAACAAAAGAAAAAGAAGGCGAATATTATGAATATAAATATTATGTTCATTTGGTATCATGTATAGATCGTGAATGTGAAAATGAAGAAGATAACTCGGTATCAAAAAATAGAGGAGTAAATTTAACAAAAGAAGAAGATCTTGAAGCATCTGGAAGATATGAACTTGTAGTTAAAGGTGATGATGTTAATTTGGATTACTTAAGAGATTCTAATCATGCAGAATTGATATCTTACTTTGAAAGAGCATTAAATGTATCTCAAGTAAATATAATAGTATATGATTAAGAAAACTTTACAATAAGTTTTCTTTTTTTTGTAAATTTTTAAACTTATATTTTTTATGATATTGACTATAATAATTTGTTGTGATAAGATTTATGTATAATAAAGAGAGGAAGGAAGAAAAAGAATGAAAAGAATGAACAAAAAAGGTTTTACATTGATTGAGTTACTAGCAGTTATCATTATCTTAGGTGTTTTGATGATCATAGCAATTCCATCTGTAACAACTTATATTCAAAACTCAAGAAAGAGTGCATATGTTGATACTGCAGTTGCATACGCAGATGGAGTAAAGACAAGAGTAAATGAAGGAAAGGATTTTCAATTATATTCTACAGAAACATTATATCTAATCCCAGTTGGTGACAAAACTAAGGCAGATGGAGGAAAAAGCTGTGTATCAGTTGAATCTGGTGGACAATCTCCATTTAGTAATACTTGGGACTATGCATATGTTGGAGTTACATTTAATGGAAGCAATTATAGTTACTTCTTTGTAGGACAAGATGGAGCTGGACAAGGATTAGCATTTATGCCTTATAAAGTCTTAACTGATGAAGGTACAGCATTAATTTACAGTTCAACTGCTGATAAAGAATATAATCAGAGAGGCGAAGATGTACAATTACATACAAAAATGACTGATGCTTTTCGTGATCAATTAAAAACATCTTATGAAGGTGCTAATAACTTAGTAAGTAGTACTGAAACTGGAGATGGAAAAATAGTAATTGCTGATGATGATATGGCAGAATTACAAGCAGTTGTAGGTACAACAAAAACTAAAGTTGAAATTCTTGGAACATGTAAATCTAACTAATTTTGAAAGTTAAACAATCCGAAAGGATTGTTTTTTTTGTTCTATTATTGTAAAATCAACTTGGTGATTTAAATGTTATTAATAGGTAGTCATGTTAATTTTGGAAGTAAAGATCAACTTCTAGGCTCTTTAAATATAGCTTTATCTTATGGAGCAAATACATTTATGTTCTATACTGGAGCACCTCAAAATACATTAAGAAGTAAAATTGATGATTCAATTACAAAAGAAGCAATTTTAAAAATGGAAGAGAATAATATGAAACTTGAAAATATAATTGTCCATGCTCCTTACATTATTAATCTTGCAAATAATAAAGATGAATCTAAATATGATTTTTCAATTAGATTTCTAAAAGAAGAAGTTAAAAGATGTGAAAAAATAGGGATTAAGTATCTAGTACTTCATCCTGGTAGTCATGTTGGAATTGGTGTTGAAGAAGGAATAATAAATATTATATATGCTTTAAATAAAGTAAATGAAGAAAATCAAAATGTTATTATTCTTCTTGAAACAATGGCTGGTAAAGGAACAGAAATTGGTACTTATTTTGAACAATTAAAAACAATTATAGATGGAGTAAATGATAAAACTAAAATTGGAGTTTGTCTTGATACATGTCACTTAAATGATGCTGGATATGATATTTCAAATTTTGAACAAATACTTGATGACTTTGATAAAATAATAGGGTTATCTTACGTTCACTGTGTTCATGTTAATGACAGTAAAAATGAAATTGGAGCTCATAAAGATAGACATGAAAACATAGGTTATGGTACAATTGGCTTTAATAATCTAATTAATGTTATATATTGTCCACGTCTTGATAATATACCAAAAATTCTTGAAACACCTTGGATTGGGGAAAACCCACCATATAAAGAAGAAATAGAAATGATTAGAAATAAAAAATTTAATTCAAAATTAAAGTAAAGACAGTTATTTATTAAACTGTCTTTTGTATTTATTATATAATTTAAGAATATAATTATATATTTCTGGTCTTACATCATTTTCAATTTTTTTTAATAAATTATCAGATTCATTAGTAAAGAAATCTTCCCAGTTTTCTTTTATAAAATTATAAATTACTACTTTTTCATTATCTAATAGTTTTATTCCTTCCTTTAACGCATATTTTTCTATATCATCTTCATTGATTTTATTAATGTATTCTTTTACTAAATAGTACATAATATCACCCAATTTAAATATATTAAATAATAAATTTAATATTACACAAAATAATAGTGTGATATTATGAAAAATAAAAGAGAATTATTAATAATAAAAAGAGTATTTGTGCTTAAGAAGACCATTTTTTTTTCTTTTTTCATCCTTTGTTTATTTTTAATATATACAAACATATATAAAGGAAAATATTATTTACAAGAATTAAATAGAATTAATAATGCATATCATGAGAAAAAAACAGCGCCAAGGGGGAGAATTTACGATAGGAATCATAAATTATTAGTAGATAATAAATTAGTTCCAGAAATAGTTTTTTTAAAACCTGACAAAATTAGCACTAAAGAAATGATTAATTTATCATATAATTTAGCTAATTTAATAGAAGTAGATTATTCTAAAATAACTATTAAGATGGAAAAAGAATTTTATATAGTAAATAACAATTTAGATAATTTAATAACAAAAGAGGAATGGAAAAAATATGATGAAAGAATAATAAATAAAGACGATATCCATAATTTAAAAATATATAGAATAGATGAGAAAATGTTAGAAAGTATAAAAGAATTAGATAAAGAAGCTGCCTATATTTATTATTTACTTAATAATGGTTTTTCTTATGAAATAAAAACTATAAAAAAAGAAAATCTAACTGACAAAGAAATTACAATAATAAACGATAATCTTGATAAATTAAGGGGTGTGTATATTGATTATAACTATGAAAGAGATTATATTTATAACAATACTTTAAAAAGTATATTTGGTAGAGTATCAAATGTACCATTAGAAGAAAAAAATAATTATTTAGTAAGAGGATATAGTCTAAATGATCAAGTAGGAATTAGTTATTTAGAAAAACAATATGATGATTATTTACAAGGAATAAAAGGTAAATATTCAATTAATAATGATAAAATGAAAATAGAAGAAGAAAGTAGAAGAGGAAAAGATATAGTTTTAACAATAGATATAGATTTACAATTGAAAATAGAGAAAATTATTGAAGAAGAATTAATTAATTCAAAGAATGAACCAAATACAAGTTTATTTAATAGTGTTTATGTAGTAATAAAAGATCCTTCTAATGGTGATATTTTAGCAATGTCTGGTAAAGGTATTAGAAAAGTTAATAATAAATATGAAATTTATGACTTAACAACGGGAGTTTTAACAAATTCAATTACTCCTGGGAGTGTTGTAAAAGGTGCATCTATGATGGTTGGCTATAAAGAAAAAGCAATAAATATTGGAGAAAAAATGACTGATGAATGTATAAAATTATATTCTTTTCCTAAAAAGTGTTCTTGGAAAACATTAGGTTTAATTGACGATATTAAAGCATTAAGTTTATCGAGTAATGTATATCAGTTTAAAACTGCTTTAAAGGTTGCTAATTTTGATTATTCATACAATAGAAAGATAAATGATGTAACAAAAGCATTTGATATATATAGGGCTTTTTTTAAAGAATTAGGGCTAGGTAGTAAAAGTGGTATTGATTTACCTATAGATGGAATAGGAAATGTAGGAACAAAAAATAGTCCAGATCTATTTTTAAATTATGTTATAGGTCAATACGATGGATATACTACAATGCAATTATCTGAATATATTTCAACAATTGCAAATAATGGAGAAAGAGTATATCCACATTTATTGCTAGAAGTTAGAAATAATGATAACAATGAAGGATTAGGCAGCATATTTTTTAAATATAATCCTAAAAGTAATAAGATTAATATTAATAAAAAATATATTGAGAGAGTAAAACATGGATTTAAAGATGTTATGGAAACAGGATTAGGGAAAAATTTCATGGGAAGTATAAAAGATGTTTCTGGAAAAACTGGCACAAGTGAAACATTTTATGATATTGATGGCAATGGAGTCATAGATACTAAAACTGTTTCAAATGCTTTTGTAGGATATTATCCAAGTAATAAGCCAAAAATGAGTATTGCAATAACATTTCCAAATATCGTAATAGTTAATAATAATGATAATAGAAGCTATGCAAATAAAAGAATTACTCAAAAGATATCACAAGCATTTTATGATATATATAAATAAGATGTTGAATCAAAATAAAGTGCACATAAAAGTAAAATTAGTTATAAAAATGAAAAAAAATGTAAATAATTCTTTGATTTATTTAATCTTTTATGATATAATCAACTAGCGTGAGTGAATTTTTTAATTCATAGAATTTTAAATAGTTTGGGTTAACACCAATAAGGAGGGATTTTACATGGCAAAAGTAGGAAATAGACAAGGAAAAATTCTTGTTTGTCAAGAATGTAAAGAAGAAAACTATGTTACACAAAAAAATGTTAAGAATACAACAGATCGTTTAGAAATAAGTAAATATTGTAACAGATGTCAAAAACATACAGTTCATAAAGAAAAGAAATAAAAAAGTAAATTAAAGATTGGATGTGAATCATTTGATAGGTGTAAATGATATTAAAAATGGATTAACAATTAAAATTGACAACAACTTGTATACAGTAGTTGAATTTCAACATGTTAAACCTGGGAAAGGATCAGCTTTTGTTCGTACAAAATTAAAAAATTTAAGAACTGGAACAACTGTTGAAACTACATATAATACAAATGTAAAATTAGAAACTGCTCATATTGAAAAGCAAACTATGCAATTTCTTTATGCTCAAGGAGATTCTTATTGCTTTATGAATATGCAGACTTATGATCAAGTAGAATTAAAGAAATCCCAACTTGGTGAAGATTATAAATTCTTAAAAGAAAATTTAGAAGTAATTATTTCATTCTATGAAGGGGAAGTTCTTGGATTAATATTACCTGATAAAATTGAATATGTAGTTACTAAATCAGAGCCTGGTGTTAAAGGAAATACAACTTCAACAGCAATGAAGGATGCTGAACTTGAAAATGGAATGACTATTAAAGTTCCAATGTTCATTGAAGAAGGGGAAAAAATCCTTGTTTCTAGTTCAGATGGAAAATATGTTTCTAGAGCGTAAAGCTCTTTTTTTGTTATAATAAATATGTGAGGTCTATATGGAAAAAGAGTATGATATTGAAAGTTTAGTAAATGATATTGATTTTGAGAAAAATTCAATTGCTTATATAAAGGGTGATATTGTTTTGACAAATAAAGAAATTGAAATATTAAAAAGTCTAGATATTAATTATGAATCATATATTAGTATGTCTAGTTTAATAAATGCCCTTGAAGAATACATTGATGATGAACCAGAACTAGAAGAAATATTAAAAGATATGTCAGATAGAAATTATTATTTAAATACAAATAAATAATTTTTTTATTTGTAACTTATTTGTAACTTTACTTTGTTATTATTAATACGTAAGAAGGAGATAATTATGGAAATAGTTAGAGTGGAAAATTTATCAAAAGTTTATGGAAAAGGAAATACTAAAGTAGTAGCACTTGATAATGTTTCATTTTCAGTTGAACAAGGTGAGTTTGTTGCAATTGTAGGGGCTTCAGGAAGTGGTAAAAGCACACTTTTGCATTTGATTGGTGGAGTTGATAGGCCAACTAGCGGAAAAGTTTTTGTTGGAGGAAAAAACATTTATGATCTTGATGATGATAAGTTGGCAATATTTAGACGACGTGAAGTAGGACTTATATATCAGTTTTATAATCTTATTCCAATATTAAATGTTGAAGAAAACATAACTCTTCCAATGGATTTGGATAATAGAAAACCAGATCCTGAAAAGTTAAAAAATTTGATTAAATTATTAGGACTTGAAAATAGAAAAAATCATTTACCTAATGAATTAAGTGGTGGTCAACAACAAAGAGTGTCAATAGGTAGAGCTCTTATTACTCATCCGTCTGTTGTACTTGCAGATGAACCAACTGGAAACTTAGATTCTAAAAGTAGTGAAGAAATAATGGATTTATTAAAAAGAAGTAATATTGAATATAAACAAACTATTATAATGATTACTCATAATATGGAACTTGCTAAAGTAGCTGATAGGGTTATAGTAATAGAAGATGGTCATATAAAAGGAGATAATTAGTATGAATATACTTAAGAAGCTCGTATTAAAAGACTTAAAACTAAATAAAAAAAGAACAATTGGTACAATCGTTGGAATAGTACTATCATGTGCTCTAATAATGGTTGTAGGTGGAATGTTTTATACACTACGTAATAGTTTACTTCAAAATGCAGTTGAAGAATATGGTTATTACCACTTAAAGATTAATAATTTATCAAAAGATGAAGTTCAAGAATTTAAAAATAATAGAAGAATTTCTAACGTAGTAACAGTATATAATATTGGTGATACTTATTACAATAAAGATAAATCATATACTGGTGATATTTACTCAATGGATAAAAATACTTTTGATAATCTAAATTACAAAATAATAGAGGGACATTTTCCAGAAAATAGTAATGAAATACTTATTAATAGACAATATCAATACAATAATGATTTAAAAGTTGGAGATACAATTAAAATTGAAATAGGAGAAAATCCAAGTAGTCATAAATTTGATATAAATGAATTAATAAATTCGCAAATAAAAAATGTAAAAGTAGCTGGAATTGTTAATAGATATGGTGATTTAATTACTACTAATGAGAAAAGTGAAAAGTATGTAACTTATTTAACATTTAAAAATCCTAAAGAATATAAAGAAAACCTTATGTCTATTTTAAAAATAGATGATTTTAAAAATATAAACATTTCAAAAGTTTATGATAATTATTATATTAATCTAAATGTTATAATGTGGGAAGTATTTGATCTTTCCGATGAATTTGTTAGTTTATTATATAAAGTTTTAGCTGTAGTAATATTTATTATTATGGTTACAAGCGTATTTTCTATTAGAAATTCTTTTGCTATATCTACAACAGAAAAATTAAAGACTTATGGTATGTTATCAAGTGTTGGAGCAACCAAAAAACAGATATTAAAGATGGTTCTATTTGAAGGTTTTGTAGTAGGACTTATTGGAATTACATTAGGAATTATTCTTGGTTTATTTGTAACTATTGGACTTAGTGCATTAATAAACTTTATTGCAATAAATGCAAATTTATTTGGAGAAAATTTTAGACTTTATTATGAGTTTTCATTTTTACCAATTGTAATATCAATTGTAACTAGTGTTGTTGTAATATTCTTATCGGTAATTATGAGTGCAATTAAAGCAAGTCACACTAGTCCAATAAAAAATATTAGAAATGCAGATGATATTAAAGGAAAAAAATTAAAAGTACCAAAATTTATTTCAAAAATATTTGGAATTGGTGGGACATTATCATATAAGAATTTAAAAAGAAGTAAAAAGAAGTATCGTGTAACTATTATTTCACTTACAGTAAGTATTTTAGTATTTATTACAACTTCTTCATTAGTAGGATATGGAATTCGTTCTGTAAAAGAAGAATATAGTGATTTAGGATATAATATTCATGTTTATGGATTAGGTGGAATGGATAACAGTAGATTTAAAGATGACATTGAAAAAGTAGAGCAAATTAAAGGGGCAATAAGTCGATATGATACTTATAATAAACGAATGTTTATTTTAAATGACAAGTCTCATATCAATAAAGATTTACACACTTTTGAATGGAACGAAGTTACAATAAATATTTCTTTATATAATGATGAATATTTTAAAGAATTTGTAAAAGAAATAAATGGTAATTATGAAGAATTAAAAGACAAAGTTATTTTATTAAATAGAGGTAAAT
>CACXGX010000006.1 GCA_902767365.1 uncultured Erysipelotrichaceae bacterium | reverse complement strand
CAATAGTTAATGTAACTAAATCTGATTCCCTAAGAATCTCTTTAAAGTATATTTTTTTCCCATTGACATCTATAGACTTATTTGTCTCAATATCATTTTTCACATCTTTAGTTTCATACCCTGATTTAGTAAAACCTTTAGTGTAAAAAGCAAGTCTATTATTATCTTTAAGATAATCACTAATATAATCAGGATAACCATAATCTATCGTAAAATAGGGATTCATTCCTTCCGCAATGGAATCCCCTAAAGGTATATATGTTATTTTTGTACCTTTTTTTTCAAAAGTTTTATATATTCCAAATACTAAAATAATTGATAATATAATTACAGATATTTTTATATATTTTTTCAATATATCACCTTATTTAATTATATTTCTTCTATTTTTATTTTAGCACCAACATCTGTTAACTTTTCTACAATTCCTTCGTAGCCTCTTAAAATGTGTTCTACGTTATAAATAGTTGTTTCTCCTTCTGCTGCCAATGCTGCTGCAACAAGGGCTGCCCCTGCTCTTAAATCAGTTGCTTGAACTTCAGTTCCTTCTAGTTTATTTGGTCCATGGAAAGTGGCTACCATACCGGATCTTTCTATATCCATTCCCATTTTTTCTAATTCAGGAAGATGCATAAATCTATTTTCCCAAATTGTTTCTTCTACTTTTGATGTTCCCATACATTTTGATAATAGAACAGAAAAAGGTTGTTGCAAATCAGTTGGAAAGCCTGGATATACCATTGTTTTAATGTTTGCTGGCTTATAGGAATCTTTGCTGTTAACAATTATATAATCGCTTCCAATTTCTAAATCTACACCCATTTCTTCTAGTTTTGAAGTTAATGCTTCTACATGTTCTGGGATGACATTATATACTTTAAATTTTTCACCTACTAAAGCACCTATTATGATATAAGTTCCAGTTTCTATTCTGTCAGGTATTACTTCATGATAGCATCCATGAAGTTTTTGTACACCTTCAATTCTAATTTCTGATGTTCCTGCTCCCCTTATTCTTGCTCCCATATTGTTTAAATATGTTGCAACATTTACTATTTCTGGTTCTTTTGCAGCATTATCTATAATTGTTTTTCCTTTAGCTAATACTGCTGCTAACATAATATTAATAGTAGCTCCAACCGATGCAATATCAAGATATATATGAGCTCCTTTAAGTTCTTTAGCATCAACAATGTATTTTTCTCCATCATTTGTTATTGTTGCACCTAAAGATTCAAATCCTTTTAAGTGAAGATCTATTGGTCTCGCTCCTATTGAACATCCACCTGGCAAATACATCTCTACATGTTTCTTTTTTCCTAGTAAAGCTCCCATAAAGTAGTAAGATGCTCTTAATTTTTTAGTTAATTCTTTAGGAATTATTTTGTTTTCAATCTTATCTGGAGATATTACAACACTTTCTGAAGCACGTCTTACATCTGCTCCTAAAAATTCTAACATCTCACAAAGTACATCTGTATCAGTTATTTCTGGTACATTACAAATAGTTACATCATCGTCTGCAAGAAGAGAAGCTGGAAGAAGTGCTACAGAACTATTCTTAGCACCACTTATTTTTATTGTACCAGTTAATCTTTCTTGTCCTTTAATTTTCATTATTTTCATATGTTCACCGCCTAAAATATATTATTTTAATTTTATTTTTTTGTCACTACATAATAATTCATTATTATTATAATTCCCAACTTAATTGTAGCATAATAATAAAAGTAGTCAATATTTCATAATAAAATATCTGTTATTAATATTCATTATTATACAAAAAAAACATAGTATCTACTTTATACTATGTTAATATATATTTATTTAATATATCTTTTATAAACAAATGATATTCTTTTATATCTTCTTTTTCATTTATTAAACAAAGAGGTGGATATAAAACACACCAGTAATTAGGTCCTTTTCCTTCCCCTAATGTTATTACAAGAGATTCATAATACCCATTTTGATAATTTAATCCTTTAAATTCTTTACTAGGAAAATAATTTAATCCATAGTTAATGTGGAAATCTTTATTATAATTTAATTCTTTTAATTTTTTTTCCACTATTTTGTGGATATTTTTTATATTATTTTTAATTTTTATTCTTGCTTCTTCTAATGTATTCACATTTTTCAATATTTTTTCCACATTTTTGTTGAAATCATCTTTAATTATTTCTTTAATTCTAATATCTTCTTCATTATCACTATTAGCAATTACTCTAACTCTTATTGCTTCGTTAGGTATAATTATTAATTCTTCTTTATTGTTATTAACTAATATAAAAGACATAAGTATACTTAAAATTATTATTATTTTCTTCAATTTATCACCAACTATATAATGATTAGTAAATCTATCTTTTATACAAAAAAAATTAATAGATTAACTCTATTAATTATTATTTGTAATAAATATCATTCTATCTCTATTTGATAAATCTTTTTTACTCTCTATTATTACATTATCAAAATATTTATTAATTATTTCAATAATATCGTCTTTTTCTGTTGCACCAATTTCAAGGGCAATTAAGAACTTATCATTTAAATAATTTCTTATATCTTTTAGTATTCTTTCATAAAAATCTAGTCCATTTTTTCCAGCATATAGTGCAATAGCTGGCTCGTTATTCTTTACAATATCCTCAATTTCTTCATTTTCTTTTATATATGGAGGATTACTAATTATACAATCAAATTTATCATCTATATTTTGAAATAAATCACTTTCTATTACAGATATATCCAAGTTATATTTTTCACAATTTTTCTTTGCTACTTCTATAGCATTTTTACTAATATCAGACATTACTACATTTGAATCTATTTTTGTTTTTATGGCAATTCCTATTGCCCCACTTCCACAACATAAATCCAATACTTTTGGATTTTTAATTTTTTTAAGTTTTTCTATTGTATTTTCTACTAATTCCTCTGTTTCAAATCTTGGAATTAATACATTTTCATCAACATATAAATCTATTCCATAAAAATTCACATTATTAGTTATATATTGTATTGGTTTATTATTCTTTCTTGCACTTATTAAATTTTTATATAACTCTTCTTCTTTTGGAGATAACTCTTGATGAAGATAATTAATAATTTCTAATGTATCATATCCAGTAGCTTTTGATATTAACATTTTTGCATCAATAGAAGAAATATACTTTTTCCCATATATAATTCCTTCTTCAATAGTCATTTTATTCTCCTGCTAAGATTCTTCTTTGATCTTCTGTAATCAAGGCTTCAATAATAGGTTCCATGTCCCCTTCCATAACTCTATCAAGTTGCATTAAAGTAAAGCCAATTCTATGATCTGTTACCCTATTTTGAGGGTAATTATATGTTCTAATTTTTTCAGATCTATCTCCTGTTCCTATTTTACTTCGTCTTTCCGCTCCCTCTTTTTCTTCTTTTTCTTGAAGTTTCATATTATATAGACGAGTTTTTAAAGTATTAAGGGCCATTTCTTTATTTTGTGTTTGACTTCTTCCAACTTGGCAATAAACAATAGTTCCTGTTGGAATATGAGTAACACGTACTGCCGAGTCTGTTGTATTAACACCTTGGCCTCCTGCCCCACTTGATCTAGTAATATCAATTCTTACTTCATTCATATCAAGTTCAAAATCAAATTCTTCAGCTTCAGGCATAGCAATTACTGTAGCCGTAGAAGTATGTACTCTTCCTTGAGTTTCAGTTACAGGTACTCTTTGTACACGATGAGCTCCACTTTCGTATTTCATTTTTGAATAAACATTGTCACCTTTAATCATAAAACTAACTAAAGTGAATCCACCACCTTCAGAATACTCTTCTGTAATAGGTTCAACTTTCCACCCTTGTTTTTCTGCATATTTAAGATACATTCTATAAAGATCTCCCGCAAATATATTTGCTTCATCTCCACCAGCTGCACCACGAATTTCAACGATAACATTTTTTCCATCATTAGGATCTTTTGGAATAAGTAATATTTCTATCTTGTGTTCTAATTCATTTTTTTTAGTTTCAAGATTTTCTAATTCTTCTCTTGCAAATTCTCCCATTTCTGGATCTTTAGACATCTCTTTAGCTGCTTCAATATCGCTTAATACAGTTTTATATTCGTCATATGTATTAACTGTTTCTTCTAAACTCTTGGCTTCTTTGGATAATTCTCTTGTTTTTTTTATGTCTTTTAATACTTCTGGGTCTAATAATTCTTTATTTAGAGTTTCATATCGTTCTTTAATAATATTTAATCTTTCAATCATAATTCATCTTTCTTTCTATCGTTATTATAACAAATAAATTTATTTAAAAAAAGAGCATTATTGCTCTAATTCTAATTCTTCTTCATCTAATACAACTAAATCTTTAAGGTCATCGTCACCATCATCGAAATCATCCTCATCAGAAATTTGGCTATCATAGTCATCTTCATCATTTTCCATTTCAACTTTTTCGTCAAGTTCTTCCTCTTCTTCTTCTTCATCTTCTTCTTGTTCTTGAGCTTTAACGACTTTATCAGATGTATGTCTTTTTCTTAAATCCCATTTTCCATCTTCTAACAAAAGGAAATTTTTATCTGTAGTAAGAGTTGTATAATAGTCTCCAATTTTCTTTTCAATTGCGGATTTAGGTAATTCTAAAAGTGATGCAATTTTCGTAAATAAATCTAGTGTATTCATTGCTCCACATTCTTCTAATATTACTGAAGTTATATCTTTGTATGATAATAATTCTAATTCTTCTTTTTTCATTTGATCTAAACTCATAATGTAATGTCCTCCATTGGTGGGTTTTTCTTCATTATTTTCGTATTAAAAAAATACTCAAATAAACTTATATCACTATTCATATCTAAAATCAATATTTTTTTACATTTTTTCTGGAACGTCTATTCCCATTAAATCTAAAAGGAGCATATTTGTTTCATAAACTACTTTAGTTATAGTTAGCCAAGACTCTCTTAAATCATTATTTTCTTCAGTTACTATCTTATTTTCAGAGTAAAATTTGTTATATGTACTTGTCAATTTATAGATATATTCTGCTACTTCATTTATTGATTTAGAATCATATGCTCTTTTTAATACTAGAGGTAGAGATAAAAGCGTTAATATTACTTCTTTATCTGAATCATTTTTTACTACACTATAGTCATTAAATTCTATATTTTGTTCTTTTGCTTTTTTCAATAATGATCTCATCCTTATTGTTGAATAAAGTAAATATGGGCCTGTTTTTCCATCTAAATCACTAAATTTAGCTGGATCAAAAATGTAATCAGTTGCTCTAAAAGGTAGTAAATCTGCATATTTTAATGCTGCTAAGGCAATTGTTTCTGATACATCATCCCTTTTGTCTTCTTCTACGATGTTTTCATTTAACCTTTTTCTACATTCAACTTTAATTAAATCAATTAATTCGTCTAGAGGCATTACTCCTCCTGTTCTTGTTTTAAAAGGTTTACCATCGTTTCCATTCATTGTTCCAAAACCATAGAAACCTAATTTTATATTTTGTGGCACAATTTCACTTTTGTATGCTGCTCTAAATACTTGAGTAAAATGTAATTCTTGTCTTATATCTGTTGTGTACCATATTTCATCAAGTTTAAATCTCTTCAATCTACCATAAATTGTTGCTAAATCTGTTGTTGCATATAAATATGCTCCATCGCTTTTTTGTAATAAAATTGGTGGGATTTCTTTTTCATCAGTATCTTCTTTAACATCCATTACAGTTGCATTATCGCTTATATAAGTTAATCCTTTTTTGTCTAAATATTCGAGAAGTTCTGGAATATATTTGAAACTATCTCTTTCACCTTCCCATAAATCAAATTTTGCATTTAATCTATCATATGTGTCTTTTATATCTTCTTTTGATAATGTAGATATCTTATCCCATATCTTACTATAACCTAAATGATTATTTTGAATTTTGAATGTTATTTCTCTTGCTGCATTTAAAAATTCTTCATTTTCTTTGCTTTTTCTTGATGCAGTTGGATATATTTCTTTTAGATCATCTTTAGTAATAGGTAATTCAAAATCTTCACCAGCGTAATCATCTCTAAAACATATTAAATCACTAAATCTTTCTTTCATTTCAAGAACAATTAGGCCAGCTTGTAGACCTGAATCTCCTAAATGAACATCAGATATTGTTTTATGACCTAGTGTTTTTGCTAATCTTTTTAATGCTTCACCAATATTGGCACTTCTTAAATGCCCAACATGTAATGCTTTAGCAACGTTAGCGCCACCATAATCTAGTAATATCGTTTTTTCTTCCATCTTATCTATATTATTATCAATATTATCTTTTATATCTCTTATAAATTCTATTAATGCTTTATCTGATAGAGACAGATTTATAAAACCTGAACCAGCAATATTAACATTTGTAAATTTATCATTTTTATCAAGCCCTTCTTTTATTTCATTTGCAATTTGAACAGGATTTTTATGAAATATTTTAGCAAGACGCATGGCATCATTTACTTGAAATTCTCCTAAATCTCTTCTATTTGATAAAGATAAAGTAATAGCTATATCATAACCTTTTTCCTTAAATACATTTTTTACTTCATTTTCTAAATATTTAAAGTAACTCATTATTTCACCTCTTTAATAACATATTTAATATCATCATTTGCAATTTTATATATTATTTCTATATTGTTTCCATTTATATCAATTGTTTCCACATTTATATCCATTTTTAATTCTTTACTATCTTCTATTACTCTTAATTCTTCATTAAGAAAATCTAATATAATTGTAGTATTTTCACTACTTTTAACTAATCTTTTTATTTTTTTATCAAATAAATAGTGATATTCTTTATAATTAAAATCTTTATCTCGATATTCAATTATATCTTTATTAATATATGCAATACCTTCATAATTGTAATTCATATCTTTATTATCTAATTCTACTTTAATTTTAATTTTATCCATAAAGGCCTCACTAAAATACAACACGAATTATAACATAATTCTTTCATTTTTTATACATATTTTTATATTTATTATTCACAATATAAAAGAATGGAATGATTAAATGAGAATAATTAAAAAAATTATTAAATTATTTATTGTTGTAATAGTTGTTTTGGTTGTCTTTAGTTTTACTTTTTATGGATATTCTAAACTCTCTATGAACCTAGAGATTAAGAATGCTAATAATATAACACTATATGATAAAAATGAAAATGCTTTTTTTACTGGTAATGGTACGAATGAATGGGTTAGTTTGGAAAATATTTCAAAATATTTAGTTAATGCTACGATTGCAACTGAAGATAAGAATTTTTATCATCATTTAGGTTTTGATATTCCTAGAATTTTTAAGGCTGGTTGGAGAAATATTACAAGTGGTAAAACGTTAGAAGGTGCTTCTACTATTTCTCAGCAATATGTTAAAAATTTATTTTTAAATTTTGACAAAACATGGGAAAGAAAATGGAATGAATTATGGTTAACATTAAATATAGAATTACATTATTCAAAAGATGAAATATTGGAAGGATATTTAAATACCATTAATTATGGTCATGGGATGTATGGGGTTGAAAATGCCTCTAAATTTTATTTTGGGAAAAATGCCAATGATTTAAGTTTAAGTGAAGCAAGTATGCTTGTTGGTATTCCGAAGTCTCCTTCTAATTATTCTCCTATTGTAAATTTTAAACTTGCAAAAGAAAGACAATTAATTGTATTATCTTTAATGGTTAAAAATGGGTATATAACTGAAGAAGAAAAAAATGAAGCATACAATGAAGAACTTAAAATTATAGGTAAAAAAAATAATAATAATTTATCAACAATAATGTATTACCAAGATGCTGTTTTTAAGGAACTTGAAAACATTGATATTCCTAAATCCTTTTTAGATACTGGAGGATTAAAGATTTATACTTCTTTTGATTTAGAAGCTCAATCTATACTAGAAGAAAAGATTAAAGTAAATTTAAGTAATAATAGCAATTTACAAGTTAATTCAGTAATGATGGATCCAAATACTGGAAGAATTATAGCTTTAGTTGGTGGAAGAGATTATTCACAATCAGAATATAATAGAGCAACTTCTTCTTATAGACAAATTGGTTCTGTTATGAAACCTATTTTATACTATTCAGCTCTTGAGAATGGATTTACCTCTTCAACATGTTTTACTAGTGAAGAGACTACTTTTGTTTTCTCGAATAAACAATACTATAATCCTAAAAATGCTAATGAAATATATGGCAATAAGCCTATTTCTTTAGCAGCAGCTATTTCATATTCTGATAATATTTATGCTGTTAAAACACTTCTCTTTTTGGGAGAAAGTTCACTTGTTAATATGGCAAAAAGACTTGGTATTAAATCAAGTATGAAAGAAGTTCCTTCTTTAGCTTTAGGTACAAGTGAAATGAATATTATTGAACTTACCGGGGCTTATTCTGCTTTTGCAAATCTTGGTTATAAAATTAATCCACATTTGATAGTAAAAATAGAAGATAACAATGGAAATATTTTATATGAAGCAGACGAAGTTAAAGAATCTATTTTAAACCCTAGTTTAGTTTATATTTTGAATTCTCTTTTAACAAATACTTATGATTCAACATTTATAGATTATAATTATCCTACTGTTATTGGAGTTGCACCAAAACTATCTAGAAAGTATTCTATTAAATCTGGTACTACTGCTACTGACAGTTGGACTGTTGGATTCACTCCAGACTTGGTAACTTCAGTTTGGATTGGTTATGATGATAGTCATGAAATAACTAGTAAAGACTATATGTATACGAAAAATATTTTCGCAGATGTTATGGAATCATATTTTGGTGATACTGAAGAAAAATGGTATGAAATGCCGAATAATGTTGTTGGTGTTATGGTTGATCCGATAAGTGGTTTATTAGCGGATGAATCTACACAAAAGAAAAAGATTCTGTACTACCTAAAAGGTACAGAACCTAATAAAAATCAAGTTGTTTTTGATGAAATTACGGAATAAATATTTCTACTTCATCTCCTGTTTTTGCAAGAGATCCATTTCCATCATCAGTATCAATATGTAATTCTAATGTATAATCATCGCTTTCTTTTATCCATACATCTTCAAATATTGTTGTTTTCTCACTAACAATTTTGGCATTGACTTTTTCTACTCCGACAAGACCTAACTCTTCTCTTTGAGCCTTATTAATATGTAAATGCCTGTTTGCAATAATACAGCATGGTTTTGTTATTTCTCCATTTGGTCCAATTATTGTTACTACTTCAGAACCATCTAGGTCTCCACTATTTCTAATTGGTGGATTAATTCCCAATGAAAAACTATCTGTTTTAGATATTTCAACTTGAGTATAGTTTCTAAGTGGACCAAGCAATCTTACATTTTCAATTGCTCTTTTCTCTGTTTTGATAGTTACTTTTTTATCACTAGAATATTGACCTGGTTGTACTAAATCTTTTACTTTTCCAAGAGGTTCATCACCAAATAAAATTTTATAATCTTCTTCAGTTAAATGAACATGTCTATTGGAAACTCCTAATAATACTTTCATATAATCACCTTCTTTTATATTATATCATCTTTATAGTTTATTTTGATTTTTATTTAATTTGAATAAATATACTTTACACTAGAATATTAATTATATATTTGATATAATTTATATGATTAGAGGTGTTAGTTATGTGGCTTTATATTATTTTAGCAGTACTAGTTGTATTTGTTACTATATTTATTACTTTATATGTTATTAATTATAATAAATTTCAAATAACAATTATAAAAATAAGTGAAGCTGAAGAAAATATAGGAATGCTTTTAAATGAAAAATATAAATTATTATTAAAGATTGGTAAATGTGTTAAAAAGAAAACGAAAGAAACAACCTATGATGAACTTGATAATTTAAAAGTAGAAGAATTAAATACTTTTGAATTAAATAAAGAATTATCAAAATATGATAAAAACATTATTGAATTAGTCGATTATAACAAAGATATTAAATTTGATAATAAAGAATTAAAAGTATTTGATGATTTAAGTAATGTTAATAATGATTCAGTTGCAGCTATAAGATACTATAATGATAACGTGGTCGTGTTTAATAAATTAATTAGTTGTTTTCCATCAAATATAATTGCTAAATTAAAAAGATATAAAAGAAAAGATTTTTATTCAAATGAAAAAGAAGAGATATTTGAAATACTTAAAAGTTAATCAATATCTCTTTTTAAATGTTTTCTATTTTCCAATTAATTGGTTTAATTCCATTCTTTTCTAAAAAATTATTTGTTTTTGAAAAAGGATGGCTACCAAAGAAACCTCTATATGCAGAAAGAGGAGATGGATGAGCTGATTCAATAATTAAATGTTTCTTATTTGTTATAAGATTTTTTTTACTTCTAGCGTCACTTCCCCATAAAATAAATACTACCGGTGTTTCTTTTTTATTTATTATTTTAATTACTTCATCAGTAAATATTTCCCAGCCTTTTCCATAATGTGATCTTGCATTATCTTTAACTACTGTTAAAGTGGAATTTAATAATAATACCCCTTGCATTGCCCAACTAACTAAACTTCCGTGATTAGGTGGATCTATTCCCAAATCATCTTTCAATTCTGAAAAAATATTTATTAAAGAAGGGGGCTTTTGAATACCAACCTTTACTGAAAAAGATAATCCTTCTGCTTCGTTCTCTCCGTGATATGGATCTTGACCAAGTATTACTACTTTTACATTTTCATAAGATGTCTTATAAAAAGCGTTAAATATTTCTGACATTTTTGGATAAATTATTTTATTTTTGTATTCTTCTATAATAAATTTTTGTAATTTAATAAAATAATCTTTTTTATATTCTTCTTTTAGTAATTCATCCCACTTGTTTCCAATCATATTTTACTCCTTAATTTATAAAGTGCATATAAATTTATTATTGTTACTAATGCACATAGTATATCTACCATATTCCAAATAACATTTGATGAAATTAAAATACTTATTGATATAACTATTATAACAATAATTTTACTAAATGAATTTTTTTTATTTAATATATTGTTTAAACATATATCTCCATAATAATAAGCGGTTATTATTGTTGAGAAAGCAAATAATGAAATGATAATTGTTGATAAAAAAGAGCCAAATGACCCAAAATGATAGTTAAATGCATAATTTATTATTTCTATTCCATTAATATTATTAACATTAAAAATATAATAATCTGTTGTTAAAATAATTAATGCTGAAATACTGCATATTAAGATGTTTATAAATAATAGGCCTAGAATTTGCACTTTAGATTCTTTAATATAATTATTAGTGTTAGAAAGAGCAACTACCATTGAAGTTGTACCCATTCCACTCTCATTTGAGAATACTGATCGTTGAAAACCAATAATTATTGGTAGAGTAAAAATTGATTTTATACTAAAAGCATCAATTATTATTTCTTTAATAATAATTGGAATAATATCCATATATTTAAATAACAAAAATAAACCAATAATAATATATATAGTAGCCATTATTGGCACTAAAAATGATACTATTTTAGATACACTATTTATTCCCTTATTAATAGAAATATATGTTAATATTACTAAAATAAAGATAATTAAATACTTGTTAATATTAAATGTATAAAAAATAGATTTAATAATAGTATTAGATTGAATTAATATAAAGGCAAATAAATAAATTAAAATAATTAAAAATGAATAAATAAAAGATAATTTATTTGAACCGATTTCTTCTTTAATATATATTTGAGGTCCTCCTATATTATTATTTCGAAATCTAATTCCAACTTTTGTTTCAATATATGTTATTGTTGACAGAACCAATGAAGAAATCCATATCCAAAATATAGTCCCTTTTCCACCAACAATAATAGATATAGCAATTCCTGAAATAGAACCAACACCTATTTTACTTGCTAAAGTAATATTTAATAATTTAATATCTTCTTTAGATATTTTTGAATCAATCGAGATTATCTTTTCTTTTCTTTTTTTAATGTAAAATGCAATGTAAATAGAGGCAAACACTATAAAAAGTGTAGTAATATACCATAAAATAGAGTTTATAGCAGACAATTGTAATCACCAATTAATTATATAAAAAGAAAAAGTTGCTTATGCAACTTTATTTGTGATACTCTTCATTATTTATAATTTTAAATGCTCTATATATTTGTTCTAAAAGAATTATTCTAAATAACTGATGAGGAAATGTCATCTTAGAAAAAGATAATTTATAATTAGATAGTTTTTTTATTTCTTCACTTAAACCATATGATCCGCCAATAATAAATGTTATATTACTATTTTGGATAAATAAGTTATTAAGATGATTGGCAAATTCAATAGATGTTTCCTCTTTACCTTCTACTTCTAGAGTAATAATATAATCTTTGGAATTTAAGACTTTAAGAATTTTATCTTGTTCTTTTTTTAATACTACTATTTTATCTTCTAAACCAATGTCTTCCAATTCAATAATATCTATTTGATGATATCTTGAAATTCTTTTTTTATATTCTTTAATGGCATCCATTATATATGATTCTTTTATTTTTCCAACACACACTATTTTAATCATTATAATTCCACCATTTCTGTTGCAACATGTTGTTTAGCAATTATTATTTTTCTATTTATATTATTATTTTCTTTTAGTTCATCTTCTATTTGTTCAAGAGCTAATTCTTCAGTATTATTATTTTCACTTAAGTGAGCAAGAATAATATATTTTGTTTTATTTCCAATAGTCTTATTTAAAAATTTACCTGTATATCTATTTGATAAATGGCCTTTATCACTTATTACTCTCTGTTTTAATATATATGGGTATGGTCCATCCATAAGCATTTTTTCATCGTGATTAGATTCTATTATATAAGCATCTAAATTTTCTAATTCTTTATAATACTTTCTATTAATATAGCCTGTATCTGTTAAATACAATATTTTATTTTTAATATCTGATATTATAAAACCAAAGGCTGGTACATCATGAGATGCGTTAATATATTTGATATTTAAATCATTTATTATTAAATTTTGATCTTCTATTACTACAATATTCTTTTCTTCTACTACTTTTTTTATTTCTTGATATAATTCTTCTCTAATATAAACTGGGGTATTTGTTTTCTTAATTAAAGAAGATAATCCACCAATATGATCGGTGTGAGTATGACTAATAATTACTCCATCAAGTGTATTAATGTCAACATTTATTTCATCTAATGTTTTTTTTATTCTATTATAATTTACTCCTACATCTATTAATATTTTTGTATTATTAGATTCAATATATGTAGAGTTTCCTTTAGAGCCACTTGATATTACTTTTATTCTCATATTAGTAAAAACTCATAGGATTGTAGTAAGTTCCGCCTCTATCAGGGAATCCAACAGCTATACCGAAATGTAAGTGAGTTCCTGTTGCATATCCTGAATGCCCCATTGTGCCAATTACATCCCCCATAGAGACAGTTTGTCCTGCAACAACTTTAATTGAAGCAAGATGAGCATATATTGTGTAATATCCATTATTGTGATTTATGACTATATAATTTCCATTTGGCCATTTACTTGCTGCTACTTCTACTGTACCATTGTTTGCAGCATATATTGGAGATCCATATCCAGAGCATGAAATATCTAAAGCATTATGCATTTTTCCCCAACGCCAACCAAATGGACTTGTTATACAATATGGTTTAGCTGTTGGCCATGCCCATAATCCTACATTACCAACATCAGGTAATACTTTACTACCTTTAACAATTATCTTTGGAACAGAAGCTTTTAAAACTTCTTTTTTAGTAATTACTGCTGATACAATTTCACCATTAACTTTTTGAACTTTTTTAGTTATTTTAACAGTACCATTAACTCCATTTTGTTTTACTCTTTCATAACCTGTTAACATTGTTTCATCATACTCTATTTTAGTTTCATATTTTTGATTTTGAATTTCTACTACGTGATCTTCTTCTACCAATTTAAATAAAGGATTAATAAGTCCTAAATTTACAAGTTGTCCTTCATAAAGCAAATTATTTTCACTAGTAAAATCAGGATTAGCAATTAAGAATTCTTCAACTGATAACTTATTTTTAAAAGCAATATCACTTATAGAATCTCCTTCTTTTACTTTATATTTTTTTTGCTCTTTTGTAGTTCCAAATAATAAATACTTATTTAATTCATCAACTGATGTAAATATTTTTTCTTCTGTAGATATTCTACCTTCAGTAATGGTTATTTGATTTTTTATATAAATATCTTCTATTATACTTCCTACATCTTTTATTTCTGGTTGTGTTTTATTAATAAAATTATTATAATCTTGTTCTGATATGAATACTAAAACTGTATTTTTTAAGGAATTTGTAAATATATCTTTATCTAATACATATATTATTTGATCTGGTATTTCTTCTACCTCATTTTCCTCATTTCCTACATTTTCTTGATTTCCAACATTTTCCATTCCTTTTATTGTTATAGTATATCCGTTTATAGTAAATGGAGCCTTATCCTTAATTTTTTCGTATATTTCTTTTTCTGTTGAAACATTTTTATTAAAAGTTACTTCTTTTATTATGTCTAAATCATTTGGTAAATATACTTTATCAACTTTATATTTTTCTTTTAGTTCTACTTGTTCTTTATCAATATATTCTTCTAATAATTTCTTATTATTAATATATCCAATAGTCTCACCTTTTAAATAAACTCTATATAATTCAATTGGTTCTTGGGCTCTAGTGTATCCTACAAAAAAAATACTAGAACTTATAATCATTGCTAATAAAGTATATATAATATCCTTTTTATTCATTTGATTCTCCTTTATTATCTTCAAATACAGAGAAAAATTTAGAAATATCTTTTTTGAATCGTAATGGAATAGTTCCTGTTGCTCCATTACGATGTTTTGCAATAATAAATTCCAAATCACTTATTTGATCTTTCGTTTCTAAGTCTTTCTTGTAATAATCTTCTCTATATAAAAATGCAACTATATCGGCATCTTGCTCTATTGATCCTGATTCTCTCAAATCACTTAGAATAGGTCTTGGATTTTCTTTTCTTTGTTCTGCTGAACGAGATAATTGTGCTAATGCTACAACTGGTACTTTTAACTCAAGCGACATTAATTTTAAAGCTCTTGATATATCGGATACTTCTTGTTGACGATTACCCCCATAATTTGCTGCTGAAGTAATAAGTTGTAAATAATCTATTACAACTAAATCTAATCCTTGTTCTGAATTTGCAAGACGTCTACATTTACTTCTTATTTCCCCTATTGTTATTCCTGGTGTATCATCCATATAGATATTTGTATTTTCAAGTTTTGATAGCGCTTCATTTACTTTATCCCAATCATTTTGTAATTGCCCTGTTGCAAGTTTATAACCTTCAACATGTCCAAGACAAGCAATCATTCTTGAAGCAAGACTTTCAGCACTCATTTCTAGATTAAAAATTGCTACTGTTGCATTAGAATTTATTGCCGCATTTGTTGCTAAATTAAGTGCCCATGCACTTTTTCCTACTGCTGGACGAGCTGCTATAATAATTAGTTGCCCTTCATGTAATCCTGCAGTTACTTTGTCTATTCTTTCCCATCCTGTTGGAAGTCCTGTAATTGTTCCTGTTTGGGTTGATAATTTTTCTAAATTTGCTTTTGTTGAATTAACAACATCCTTAATTGTTCTAAATTCAGTGGTTCTTCTATTATTTACAACTCCTAAAATTTTTCTTTCAGCTTCATCCAATGTAACATTTATATCAACTGAATTATCATAGGCATTTGTAGCTATATCTGTTGATACTTCAATTAATCTTCTTTGTAATGCAGTTTCTTCTACTAATTTTATATATTGTTCGATGTTTGCTGCAGTTGGAACAATATTGAATATATCTGTTAAATACTCTACTCCTCCAATTTGAGCTAACAAACCTTTATTTTTTAATTCAGTTGTAACAGTTGTTGCATCTATTGGTACATTTTTATTGTGTAAATCTGCCATTGTAGAAAAAATCTTTGCATTATTGTCATAGTAAAAAGATTCTGGTTGCAATTCATCACATGCTTTTTGAAGAGCAAATGTAGATAAGAACATTGATCCTAAAACAGATTGTTCTGCAACCATATTATTAGGTATTTCTTTTACAGGCATTATATCACTTCCTATTTTTCTAATTTAACTTTTACAACTCCTATTATATCTTTATACAATTCAATTTTAACATTATGATATCCTAAAGTAGATAATCCTTCTTCAAGCATAATTTGCTTTTTATCAATATATATTTTATTCTTTTCTAATTCATCTTTTATTTGTTTAGAACTAATGCTTCCAAATACTTTATCTTGAGCACCAGTTTTAACTTTAAAACTAATTTCCATCTTTTCTATTTTATCTTTTAATAATTGAGCATTTTTTCTGTTTTCTTCATCTATAGCTTTTTCTTCTTTTCTTGTTTCTAGGTAACCTTTGTAATTTTGTTCAGTAAGTTTTTTTGCATATCCATTTTTGATTAAATAGTTTTCTGCATATCCATCTTTTACTTCTTTAATATCTCCCTTTTTACCCTGACCTCTTAAGTCTTTGATAAATAATACTTTCATAAAATACTCCTTTCAATTTTATTTTATTAGTTTTTTTAATTCTTCTTCAACTTTCTTTATCGTTGTATTTTCAATCATGGCTCCAGCTTCATTTTCATCTCCGCCACCATTGAATTTTTCTAATATTTTTCCAACATTTATGTTTCCTAGTGATCTTGCACTTATTCCAACATTATGATTATCAAGTCTCCCTATTACAAAAGAAGCTTCTATTTTATTAAATTGTAATAATGTATCTGCAATTTTAGCTAAGTCTTCTCTTCTATATTTTACTGATGATTTTCCACATGATAGAGCAATATTTTGAATTACTTTAACATTTGTTATTACTTTTTGTCTTTCAATATATTTTTTTATGTCTTGTTTTAATAGAGATTGTACATCTTGAGGACTAGCTCCCCATTCTGTAAGTATATAACTTGTCCTATATGTATTTTTTGTTGTTTTAACAACATAGTTATTTGTATCAAGCACAATTCCTGATAATAATAAAGTAGCTATTGTTGGATTTATTTTAACTTTTTCTTCATTTAATAAATCAGTTAACATTTCGCATGTACTAGATGCATCTCTATCTATTACAACTAATCCTTTCTTTATTGAATATTCTGTTGGATCATGATGATCTATTACTGCTACATTATCAATAGAATTAAATAAATCTTTATCTTGTAATAAATATTCTTTATTTGTATCTACTACTATTACTAAAGAATCTTTATTAATTTCTTTATTAATATGAGAACTTCTTTTAATGTTGTATAAGTCTTGTAATTTATCTAAGGCTCTTTTAACACCTTTTTCTAACTTTATATCATTAATTATTATTGTTGCTTTTTTATTTCTAGATTTAACATACTCATATACTCCAATTGAAGATGAAATTGCATCTAAATCTAAATATTTATGTCCCATTATTAATACATTTGATGATTTATCAATTAAATTATTAAGTTTAGACTTGTATTTTAATAATTCCATAAGACCTCCAATTTCTCTTTTATTATACAATAATAGCCCAAAAAATAAAAGAAAAGTTTATTTTCTTTTATTTTTTTTTGAACATATTCTTATTTCTTTTATTCTATAATTTCCAAATATAAATCCAGTTATAAAAACTAATATAAAGTATGGATGTATGGAGGCATTATTAATTAATAACATAAGATAAAAAAATAATGTAAAAATGAAAAATGTATATAAAAGATTGGAAATTATTCTTAATATATTATTATTACTATATAGAAATAAATAAAGTAGATTATATATTAATGAAGAAAACATTCCATATACAAAAGAAACTATAATAGATTGTATTTGTATTTCTATATTCATTATTTAAATAACCTTGCAAATATTCCATTATTTTCTTTTGTAGTTTGTTCTTCTAAATAATTCATTGAATTTATTTTACCCTTTATTGATACATTTCCTTGAAGAGTATCTAATTTTATCAATTCAAGATTTGATCCTTTTATAATAATGTAACCCATAGTAGTTTCCATTAAAAATTCTTCTTCATCAAAATTATCTATTTTTTTAACACCTGAAATTAAAAGAGTTTTTCTTTCAGTAAGAGAAATACTATGATTGAAACTATTAATATTGTTATCTATTTTATCCATCCTATATCCTCCTATTAATAATTATTCTTTTTTTATAACAATATGAAAAGAAAGTGAGTTTTTCACTTTCTTATTTTTAATTACTATACTGGTCTAGTTTGTAAACTATCATAGTGAATTATATTGTTTAATGCTTCTAAGTATTTTTCATCATCACAATTTTGAATTGTATCTAGTATCACAGAAACCTTACCTAAATTATTATAATCTGTTACTGCATTATCAGAGTTTAAATAATTAATAATATCAATATTGGCATTTGCTGAGTTATCATCAGCGTATTTCCTTAATCTAAGAATTAAATTTTCATTATAATTATCTACTCCATCTCCATCATAGATTTTAATTAATTGATCTTTTAAGGTATCTTGTGGAATATCTTTTAATCCTAATACTATATCTTTTGTAATTGATAGGCTGTTTTTAATGTCAGGTACATATTTTACATCTGATAATAATTCTTGAACAGTAATATTTTTTTCATTAGCAATTGTATTCAAATCATCTAAGAAGAACGATGCTGTTGTATCTGATATTCCCATAAAGTTTTGTTTTCCCATAAATATATCTCTAAATAATTGTTGAGTTTTTATTTGGTTTCCATCTTTAACAAGAATCCTTAACTCATCTTTAAATAAATTTGAAGATTCAATCATATCACAAAGTAATCCACAATTTTTCTTATCAAACAATAATTCTTGAATTGTTATATTATTTGAAGTACAAAATTCATCGAGCAATAAAAATATTTGATGTAATTCATTTATTGATAATTCTTTGTAATAATTTAATTGTTCTTGTGTATTATCTGGTAATTCTAATGTAGGACTTGTAGGACCAATGATACCTGGTTCTGTAGGAGGATTTTCAACTGGTGGTTTATTATCTCCACCTGGAGGTGGATTATTTGAGCCAGAAGGAACTCTAGGATTTTTAATTTTATTTTTAAATTCTTTAATTAAAGCATCTAGCTTATCTTCTTTTCCAAGAATTAATAAACATTTTTCTTTTAATTCTTCTCCTTCTTTGTCTAAACGTTCTATAGCTTCAGTTAATATAAGAATATTATCATCTTTAACCTTTTTCTCTTTTAGCCATTTTGTATATTCTTCATTTGTTGTATCAACGTTCTCTTTATGTTCTGGTACTACTTTTCCATCTTGATTAGTATGTTCTTTTATAGTTACTTCTACAGAAATAGTTTCAGATGGCTTTTTACTAATAAATGAATCATAATCTTTTAATGCTTTTTCCAATTCAAGACGTTTTGGTTCTCTTTCCTCATCTATTTCAACAAGACGCTTTAATGCTGGAATTAATTGTTTTTCTATTAATTCAGCTGCAACTTCTGCTACATTAGCATTTTCAATTATAATACCCGTTTTTTCTTTTAATTCACTGATTAGTCTTTTATATGCTTCTGCACTTTCTCCACTATATTGACTTAAATCAATATTAAGTAATGGGCTTTTTGAAATCGTATTTATTAAAAATTCTTTAAATTGTTTTACTTGTTCAAGGTTTCCATTTCCAAATAAATCATTAATATCTTTTAATTTTCCATCAATATATGTTTTCTTTTCTACTGCTTTATTTATTTTTTCTTTATTTTCACTTTCTAATATGTCCTTTTTATTTTTTTCTAATTCAGCTTTCTCTTTTAATATTTTTTTACATGCTTCAGTTGCTTCTTCTTCACTTACACCAGTTTTTTCAATATATGCTAAAACATCTTTCTTTAATTGTTCTATATCTATATCTGGGTCAATATTATCAGTAGCACCTGCTACAGGAGGATCATCTTTAGGAGGATCATCTTTATCCTGTTTTCCATTATCTAATGGTTCATGTTCTTGAACTTTTCCTTTATTTATATCGATACCCCTATCATTAAGTTCTTTCATAGTATATGAATCAGAAGTAGGAATTCGATCTCCATATTCATCAACTAATATGTACTCATCGTCACCAATTTGTTTTAGACGAATCTTTCCTCCATAGGCATCTGTTGTAGTTATTATTGGTTGTTGATCATCTGAAGTAGTATTATCGCTAGTATTATTTAATACTTTATTTAAATCATCATTAGAAAGTCCACTTTCTATAAGTTTTCCTTCACTATCATATAAGTCATGAGTTCCATCTTGATTATCAACTACCCATCCTTGGGTTCCGTTCTGTAATTTTATTGGATTAGGATTATATTGTCCAATATTTTGAGGTGGTGGAGCTTGTTCATCTATAGTTCCTGGATTAAGAACATTATCATTATTCTCTACTTCTGACAATTTATTTCCAGAAGCATCATACTTAATTTCTGTGATTGTTCCATTTGGCTTATAAATGGTTTCCGTTTTCCCATTTTTATCTTCTGTTATTTTTTTTACCACTTGGCCATCTGCTGATTTTGTTTCTACTATTCTTTCTACTCCGTTGGCTGATTGTATTTCTGTCTCTATTATTTTTGTATTATCTGGGTTTGTTGTTTCTGTTATTATTTTTGCTCCTTGAGCTGAACTTACTGTTGTTACTTTTTTTGTTACTTCTCCATTTACTGTTGTTTCTTCTACTTCTGAATTTCCTCTTATTGTTTTAGTTGTTGTTTCTGTTTGAGTTGTGTTATTTCCTAGATTTGTTGTTGTTACTGTTGTTGTCGTTTTATCTATTACTTTTCCATGTATGTCTTTTCTCTCTGTTTCTGTTGTTGTTTGTAATCCATCTGCTGACTTTGTTTCTACTATTCTTTCTACTCCATTGGCTGATTGTATTTCTGTCTCTATTATTTTTGTATTATCTGGATTTGTTGTTGTTGTTATTATTTTTGCTCCTTGAGCATTTCCTGTCTTTATTACTTGAACAGTTGCTTCGCCTTCTATAGTTTTTGTTTCTGTTTCTGTATTTCCTCTTATTTGTTTTATTGTTGTTTCTATTTTGTTTTCTCCATCTGCTGTTGTTATGGTTTTTGTCTCTTCTGTTTGTTTTTCGATTATTCTTCCTGTTTCATCTTTTGTTTCTATTGTTGTTGTCTGTCCTGCTGATGAAGTTACTACTGTTTCCGTTTGACTTGTTTTGTTTTCTGGATTATTTGTTGTTGTTACTTTTGTTGTCGTTTTATCTATTACTTTTCCATGTATGTCTTTTCTTTCTGTTTCTGTTGTTGTTTGTAATCCATCTGCTGACTTTGTTTCTACTATTCTTTCTAATCCATTAGTAGAATGTATTTTTCTCTCTATTGTTATTGAATTATCTTCATTTGTTGTTTCTGTTATTATTTTTGCTCCTTGAGCTGAACTTACTGTTGTTACTTTTTTTGTTACTTCTCCATTTACCGTTGTTTCTTCTACTTCTGAATTTCCTCTTATTGTTTTAGTTGTTACTTCTTTATCTCCGTTTCTATATGTCTTTGTAGTCTCTGTTACAGATCCATTTTCATCTTTTCTTTCGACTATTCTTGTTTTTTCTCCATTTTTCTCTGTTTCTCTTGCTATTGTCGTCGTT
>CACXGX010000005.1 GCA_902767365.1 uncultured Erysipelotrichaceae bacterium | reverse complement strand
TTTAATCCTGCAAATAATAATAGAAGTAGTAATGCAACAAACCAGATAATATATGTTTCTAAAATAAGATATAAAAATTTACTAAGTAGAATTTTCCACCTCTTGTTTGATGTTGTTAGTAATAATTTTTCAGTACCATTATTATGCTCTTTACTAACAATATTACCATCTAATAAAACAACTAATATCATAACTACAATTGATAAATCTAATACTCCATTAACACAAGATTTGGTGCTAATATAAAGCGATTCTGCTTCTACGCCGATTGCTCCATATGAAATATCTTGCTTTATTACTTTATCTATTGAATATTCTAATATTTCTCTATCTTTTTTTAATATAGAATCTCTTAAATCATTTGCTCTTTTATTTTTATAATTAAAGACTCCTAATGTTCTTAGTTGATTAATATTTTTTACTAAATAACTTTCTTCCTCTACTTTATTGTCAATAATTTTTTTATAATATTTTGTTTCTAATTCAAAAATATCGTATATCCCAATTGCATCGTCTATATTATTATTTAATATATATTCGATATACTTGTAATATTTATTATCTTTTAAAAGGTTTTCAAAATCGGATTTAGTCTTTAACATCATATCCTGTTCTTGACTTAATTCTTCGTTACTCATATTTGATAGTTTTTTCAAATAATCTTGATACATCAAAGTAAACTCATAATTTTCATTTATCCAACTAACGTCTATGTTTTTATCTACTTTATATTTTTCTATCCAAAAAACTAATGTATCAATTTTGACAATACGTCTACTTAATTCATGTTGCCAGCTTTGTGTTGATAAATCATTGTATTTTTCACTTTTCAATAGTTTATTATACATTTCATAATTCTTTTGATTTGAGAATAAATACCATTCCTTTTTTATTTGATTTGTATCAGGATGACTTTTGTAAAAATCAAGTTGATTTTTAAAATATGAAACACTTTGCTCTAAAATAGCTTTATTGTCATTTGTAATCTTCAACTCATCTATATAATTTTTTCCAACTATAGAAAGTAATAAGATAATCAAGATTATTATTATTTTCTTAATTCTGAAATTCTTTATGAATTCTCCTTTTATTAAATCAATTATTTTCATTATACAAATTCTCCTCTGAATTTTTAGTTCTCTTTAAAAATTCATCTTCCAAACTAATATGCTTGTTTTTAATTTCTTCTATTCCAAAATTACTTAATAACTTTCCTTCTTTTATGATAATTATTCTATCGCAAATATTTTCTACTTCTGCAAGTATATGACTACTTATTAGAATACTCATATTTTCTTTTTCACTTAAGTATTTTAATATTTTTCTTAAATCTTTAATACCATATGGATCTAATCCATTTGTTGGTTCATCTAATATTAGTATTTTTGGTTTTCGTATTAAAGCAGCAGCAAGACCTAGTCTTTGTTTCATACCAAGAGAATAACTCTTTACATTATCATTTATTCTATCTTCTAATCCTACAAGTTTAACTACACTGTTAATAATACTAGTATCTTTTATATGATTTGTTAAACATATAATTTGTAAATTTTTCCATCCTGAAATGTTTTGATATAAATCAGGATTTTCTACTATTGAACCAACTTTTGATAAAGCATTTTCTAATTCATTGTCTATTAAATAATTACATATTTTTATTGTTCCTGTATCAGCTTTATATAAACTTAAAATTGTTTTTATTAAAGTTGTTTTCCCAGCACCATTAGGACCAATTAACCCAACTATATCTCCTTCATATATCTTCAAATTAACATTACTTAGTATTTTTCTTTTTCCAAAAGACTTCGATAAATTATGAACATCAAGAACAACAGAGTGATGATTAGGATCTGTTTCTTTTTTCTTAAAGTCTCTCTCTCCATTTAATAATTCTTTTTCTGTCACACAAAATTCTTTTCCAAGATCTTTTAAAGTTTGTATATCTGGAATACCTCTTCCAGTTTCCCACTTTGATACTGCTTTATCGGTTACATGAAGTTTATCTGCTAATTCTTGTTGTGTCATATTTTTTTCTTTTCTAAGATTTAAAATGAAAGTACCTATTTTTTCATAGTCCATTTAAATCACCTCAAATTAATTATACAATATATCAATACTTTTGTTTCTCTACTCTAAGTAG
>CACXGX010000004.1 GCA_902767365.1 uncultured Erysipelotrichaceae bacterium | reverse complement strand
TGATAATTTATTTTGGTTGCATCTTCTTCATTAGTTAAATTTGTCTTAAACCACGATTCTATATATGTTTTTATAGTTGAATCAGTGTTATTTAATTTATAATTTTGATTAATCTCTCTATTTTTTACTTCATCTGTTCCATTTCCGGTCATTTTATAGATAGCATCTTCTATTTTTTCTCCATCTGTTAATTTTATATGATAATAACTAGAACCACTTACATAATAGTAATATCTTACGGTGGCACAAGATCCTGCTGGATCTGTTAAATCACAAGAATAGTGATGCGATGCATCTGGTGTTGTTACATCTGCTCCTGTTAAAGTATACATGTTTGTTGTATCATCATAGTTTACGCCACTTCCAAAATAGGCTCCTTCTGTTGGTGTTGTAGTACTATATGCATATCTTTTATTATACATATATCCGACATCCGACATTGATTGATATGTTGAATTGAAAGCAGTTTTACTTGCTAATTGCCTATCATTTGCTGCGGTATTTTCACAAGTTTTACCATCTCCTGTAACAACTCCATTATATATCATTTTTATACCACCGGTATTTGTGGTTCTAACTATTTGCCAACAAAATCCTCCAAAGATAACATTATTATTATCTACTTTTCCACGATAATAATATATTGGATTAGTATCATTTTCTGTTCCTTTTAATACATATAATCCTTTTCCATTGGTATCGCTTGAGATATTACCAAAGTTTATATCATTTTTTACTTGAGCTAATCTAGCTAAATTGCTATATGCAGTTTGTTGTACAACTGCTGTTAACACCTTATCCCCAGTTAATGTAATGGAATCTCCTAAACTATAATCATTAGTTCCATCATTCCATCCTTGAAAATTTGGATCATTATATGCATACATTATATAATTAGTCTCACCATAATATACTGGTTGAGTAAATAATATAGTATTATTATCATCTTTATATGTTATATAATTTGATACTTTTTTATCATTTAAATATCCTCTATTATTTTTAAAGATTATGGGATCAGTACTTGTACCTTTACCACTTTTGATATTTACTGTTTTTACTAAATATAAATTTTTATTATCTGTTGAATGAGAATAGATAATACTATTATCAGCATATGTTAAACTACTATTAAATTTATTAGAGTTTACTCTTGATGCTGCAGTACTATCAAAATCACTGTTTTTACAAATAACAATTCTATCATCTTCTATTTTTACTATTCGATATACTTCATTATTAAAACTTACATAATTATTAGTTGATGTTGTTATATTATTAAAATCAATTACATCATCTAGAATATCACTTGTTAAATTATATGTTCTTTTTATTTCACTTGATATTGTTCCATTAAATGTTAAATCACTTCCTGAATAATCATTATCTACCCATAATACTACTTTTACATTTAATGTTTCATTACCCATAATAACATTATCAAAGATTATTCCATCACTTGGTACTGTATCTACTTTTTGAACAATATTGTTTATAACTAACGCATAATGAATGTTAGATAATTCTACTCCACTAGTTCTTTCTATTTTTAATATTGCTTCTCCATGATTAGCATTAGTATTAGTAATTGTTAATTCTTTGGTTAATCCATTTAATAATCCTTCACTATCAACATATTTTGAAAGTGTTGTATTAACAGTATTATCACCAGTTACATTAATCGAGATAGCACTTGTAGTAAACTGTATACTAGCTCCATTTTTATTTACTTTAAAAAACTCTAAACTATAACTTGTTCCTACTACTAGAAATAATCCTAATACAAAGATAAATATAAATCCTTTAAAGAAATCTTTATCTAATCTTTCTTTTTTCTTTGGTTCAAACATTTCATCCATATATACTCTCCATATTTTATATTTTTCTACTAACATAATGTTATCACAAAAAAAAATTATTGTAAATAAAAAGAAAAAAGATTTTATTTTTTTTCTTAAAAAGTAACTAATATAAGTAATTAGGATTATCCAAAAATTAGCCATTAATTAATTTACTTCTAGTTATTACTTTAATTTCATCTTACTTTCTTTTGCTAAAACTTTAAGACTTTTTTCTGGTGTTGGTAAATCTTCTGGCATAGTTCCACCTTGTTTCTTTATAAAATTTCTTATATCTTTTCCCATTTTATAATGAGTTTCATTAGCATTTATTTCTCCTTTAATTTTATCTCTTTTTAATTTTTCTTCTGTTTGCGTAATTCTAAATAAATTAGCTGCCAATTCTGTACTTCCCATATTATCTAATATATCTTCACTATATCTTAAGCCTTTTCGTTTAGCAATATCGTCAGCTGTTTCACCGTTATATAATCCTTTATATCCATAATTATGAAACTGATCAAAGTTTTTAACACCAGCATCCTTAGCCGCTTTATTTAAAAAATAATTACCTTTTTTAGTTAAATTTCTTTGATAGAATCTTTTTTCATCTTCTGATAATTCGTTATAATCTTTTTCATTTAATTCTTGCTTTCTTGTCTGGACAGCAAAATATGTTTGCGCAAGTGCTATTGCTTCTTTTCTCGAATCTCCATTTTGAGCTATAAGGTAACATGCATAACGGGATAGTTTATAGTCATCTACTTCCATTTTTGCATTATTTCCCACTTCTAACACCTTGCCAACATCGGCAAAGTGTAAATTAAAGTCAACAAGACTTAAATTACATGCAGTTTTAGCCTTTTCAATGACATTATTAAATCTTCTCCATTGAGTATAGTTTAATGCTTTTTGAAGTTCTCTAGCGTACCAAAATTCTCTACCTTCCTCATCAATGTGTTTAATACTTTCAAAAGTAGTATTATTACTTATTTCTAAATCATTCATTTTTATTACCTCCTTGTATGAATATAGAAAAAGGGCATCCCACTTTGCTTAAGTAATAAATAATATTACCAAGTGGCATGCCCGAATAGATATATCTTTCTTGCCTAAGATATAAATTATCGAATAAATTAAATTAGTGAGCAATTAGCAAGCAACTCTAACTGAATAAATTATATAATAAACATAAATAATCGTCAACAAATTTTACAAAAAATATAATACTTCCAATTATAAATGTAAAAAAATATCTTATTATGTAGAGTTTTCTTTGTTTATGCTATAATTGATATAGGAAGTGGTACTATGACAATTAATAATATCAAAACACCAAATGATATCTTAATATTTATGAAGGAAAAT
>CACXGX010000003.1 GCA_902767365.1 uncultured Erysipelotrichaceae bacterium | reverse complement strand
CATTTAGGACAAGAGAGTTTGAACAAATGGAACTTGAATTCTTTTGTAAACCAAACACAGATTTAGAATGGTTTAAGTTTTGGAAAGATAATTGTTTAAACTTCCTTGAATATTTAGGTTTATCTAAAGAAAACTGTCGTTATAGGGATCATGAAAAAGAAGAATTATCATTTTATTCAAAAGCTACTACTGATATTGAATATAAATTCCCTATGGGATGGGGAGAATTATGGGGGATTGCCGATAGAACAGATTATGATTTAACAGTACATATGAATCATTCTAAAGCAAATTTACAATATCTAGATCCTGAAACAAATGAAAAATATACTCCATATGTTATTGAACCATCAGTTGGAGTAGATAGATTAGTTTTAGCTATTCTTACAGAGTGCTATGATAAAGAAACTCTTGAAAATGGAGAAGAACGTGAAGTATTAAGAATTAATCCTTTCTTAGCTCCATACAAAGTAACAGTTCTACCTTTGATAAAAAAATATCATGGAGAAAAAGCAGAAGAAATATATGAACAACTATCTAAGACTTTTATGACAGATTACGATGATTCAGGAAATATAGGAAAACGTTACAGAAGAAGTGACGTAGTTGGAACACCATTTGCAGTAACAATAGATGATAATACTTTGAAAGATGATACAGTTACAATAAGAGAAAGAGATTCTATGGAACAAACAGTAATAAAAGTATCTGAATTAGAAAAATATATTAGTGATAGAATTAAATTTTAAGAACTTTTTAAAGTTCTTTTTTTTATAAAAATATGTTATCATTATATTAGAATAGGTGATGGTTATGAGTAGTAACAATTTAAAAAAGAAAAGATCGCTTTTTTTCCCAATTATTAAATTTACAATAATACTAATAATACTTGGAACTGCAATATATTATTATGTACCATCAATTGCCTCTAAAAAAGAAGAATACATTTCTATTGCTAAAAATTTGATGGATAGTGTTGAAAATTTTGCAAAAAGAGGAAATATAAAAGTAAAGGATACAACAATTACATATTATATACCTGCTAGTTGTGTAAGTTTTCACGATGAATTAAAAACTCCTTATGGTAATTTGGATGAAGCATATGTAATTATAATATATAATGGAAAAGGATATAAAACATATTGGATTAGTAAAGATAGTAATAAAGTAGGCGTACCTGAAATAACTGCTTATAAAGATTTAAATCTAGATAATATAAAACATAATATAAATGAATTAAATACTAATATTGCTATAGATGATAAAGAAAATATTGTAGTATTCAATAAAGATTGTTCAAAAAGTGAAAAACATTTAGCATATTCTTTTTATAATTCTAAAACTGGAAAGACTACTACAAATAATTTAATCAATATAGAGAATGCTCAAGTTTATGGAAAAATAAGTATTGGAGATGAAATAACAATTGGTGGAAAGGAACATTTTTATGTAACATCGATAGATGATAATAAAATGACTTTATTAGCAAAATATAATCTTTATGTAGGTTATAAAGTAGTATATAATGATGAAAATGGGTACAAAATAATAAAGAAAATATCAAAAGACGAAAATGAATATGGTATTCAAAGTTCTAAAACATTAGAAGAAGGAGTAGGTGTTGTACCATTTTCTTCTATAATATACTGGGATAATAAAGATTATGAAAAAATATATAATGGCTCTATATATAATAAAGAAATAAAAGAAAATGAACCAAAATTTAAATACAAGATAGAAAATGGAGAAGAAATAACTATTATTGATAATAATTATTCTATTGCTTATTATACTGAACCATATATTAAAAAAATAAGAGATTATGGAATTAATGTAATTGAAGGAAGATTATTAACAAGTGATGAAGCATCACTTTTGGGATGTTCTAAAGAAAAAAACTGTCAATGGTTTAGTAATAATTGGTTAAAAAATACTTCATTTTGGTTAAGTTCTGTTGAATGGAATGGATTAGATAAATCAAGAATAAATACCATTGATAAAGATGGATTTTATAAATCTGAAATATATAATTCAATGTCTTTATATGGAGTTAGACCTGTTATTGTAATTGATAAATCTATTATTGAAATGAATAAGTAAAAAAATTATAAAGCAATATAATAATGAATGTAATGATTGACATTAATTATTAAAAAGTGATAGAATATTTTTGTTAGTAAAGGAGATTTAGGTATGAAAAAATTATTATTGGTTATAGCTTTAGTACTTGCATTTGGAGTAACTAAAACATATGCAATTACAGAAAGTGAATTATATTCAAAGTTAACTCAAGAATACGAAGTAAATGGAGTAAAATTTAAAGCAACTGATGCTCAAAAGAATTTAATTAAACAATATTTAGATCAATATGAAGTATCTAGTGGAGATGCAGATTATATAGTTTCTAAATTAGAAGAAACTTTTGGAATCCTTAGAAATAGTGGAAAAAAGAGTTTTTATGATTTATCATCAAACGATAAACAAACAATTATTGCAATAGTTGCTGATGTATCTGCTAATACAAGTCTTGATTGTGCAATAGTTGATGGTGAATTAGTAGTTTATCAACCTGATACAAATAAAACAGAAGTATTCTATGAAGCACCAGTAAATCCAATCGCTCAAACAGATAGTACTAGTACAATTGTTATTGCAAGTCTTGGATTAGTTTCATTGCTTGGTATAGGGTTAGCTTTATATAAAGTAAAGAATGCATAATTTTATTTTAAAAAAGGTAAAGGCAATTACTAAGCAAATGGTAATTGCTTTTTTCTTCACTACTTTTTTCTTATTTGCTATATCAATATTATTTGAACCTAAATTTGCTAAAGCAATATCATATATAAATCAATTTGCTATTTTTGGTAACAATTATCAAAAAACTGAAAAAAATATAAAACTTGATAGTGTAAAAAAAAGATT
>CACXGX010000002.1 GCA_902767365.1 uncultured Erysipelotrichaceae bacterium | reverse complement strand
TTTCTCTCTGTTATTGTAGCAATAGATTTTTCTTTGTCATAATCAAGTACTAGTGCTAAGAAATCTTGATTAGATAATTCTTGTCTACCTGTATAATATTGATCATTATAATCAGCTTCTTTTAAGTAGTAATGTGTACTTGTTTCACGATTAGCTACTCGAGATAGTATTTTTTCTCCTTTTTTAATTAAATCTTCATCAAGTGTTCCATTATAATAAGCATCAATTAATTTTCTATAAGAGGATATTACAGTAGCTAAATAATAAGATGATCTCATTCTTCCTTCCACTTTTAATGATTTTACACCTGATTCAATTAATTTATCTAAAATACTAGACACATTTAAATCTTTTGTAGCCATAGTAAATTTTGTTTTTTCATCATCTATATCAAATGCAAATCTGCATATTTGAGCACAGCCTCCACGATTAGAATCTCTATTTGTAAAATAATTTGATAAACAACATCTACCACTATAAAAAGTACACATTGCTCCATGTATGAATACTTCTAAGTCTAAATTCGTTTCATCATATATTTCTTTCATTTCTTTAATTGATACTTCACGAGCTAAAACTACTCTATCTACGCCTTCTTTTTTCCAGTATTTAACTGCTTCTTTATTAGTAGTAGATCCTTGAGTGCTTAAATGAACTTCAACATCAAAATTATCTTTTATATATTTTATTATAAATGGATCACTAACGATAAAAGCATCTATTCCAGCATCTACTACTTCTTTGATAAATTTATTAACATTTTCCAAGTCTTCATTGTGAAAAACAATATTTAATGTTAAATACACTTTTTTATTTAGACTATGGGCAAACCTACAAGCATCACGTATTTCTTCAATACTAAAATTATTTGCATTAGCTCTTAAACTATAATCACGTCCTCCAAAATAGACAGCATCTGCTCCATATAATAGAGATACTTTTAATCTTTCCAAATCACCTGCTGGTGACAATAATTCTACTTTTTTAGTCATTTTTCTTCACCTTATATATTGTTTTCTTATAAAAGAAACCTCTATTAGTTCCAACTAAAGAATCAATTTCTTCAATAATTTTCTCTTTTTTAGTATCAACTAGTTCCTTATATAGTTTTAAAGTTTTACAAAATAATTCTTTGTCAAAAAAGTAATCATTTAATATTAAATAATTAACATCTACTTTTGGAATGATAACTGATCCATTCAAAGGATATCCATATAAAAAAGCATTACCATTTTCTTCTTCAACGATTATATAGTTTTCATTATTATTTTTTATTATTTTATAATTACCATTTCTTTTTTTTCCAATTGATTTATAATAATTATCTAATAAATGTCTTCTAGAGTATCCCATAACTTGATAACCTAAAACATTTAAAAATAAATTCATTTTTGTTTTATTTCTAATTTCTTGTATTTCATCTAATGTAATTTCACTTGATAATACTCCATATTTGCATCCTTTATTGTAATAATAATTACAAGTATTATAATTTGTTACCATATGAGTTTGATTCCATACGAGATTTACTTTCAATTTTAATTTTTCTTTTATTGATAAAATAGATAAGTCATAAAACAAAATTCCGTCTATTCCAATTTTATCTAATTCTATCATTGATCTTTCTAATTCTTCTAGTTCATTATTAAAAATATTTTTATTAATAGCTATAAATAGTTCTATATCATTTTCATCTTTTATTTTTTTTATTTCATTTATTGTTAATTCATTTTTGTAACCACTTGAATAATTCTTTAAACCAAAAATAAAGGCTTCTGCCCCTATTTTTTTGTACTCAAGTATATTTACGCTATCAGTAACAACAGCTAATTTCATAAATATCACCTAATTTCTTTTTTTTGCGTAACGGATATTCCGTCTCCTTTTTTATAAAAAGTAGTTGTATAATTTGGATTTTCCTTTAAATATTCTATATAGGCTTTGATTTTTTTTACCAAACCTCTTAAGTTTCTACTTTTTATTTCACTTTCATCTTTTTCAACATATCCATGAAATCCAATATTATCTGTTATAATAAATCCATCATTTTCAAGATTTCTTTCAAAATGTTCAAAGAAATTTATATTTTGTCCTTTAGCTCCATCTAGAAAGATTAAGTCAAATTTTTCTTTTAAATTTACTTCCAATGCATCTTTAAAAAGTAAAGTAATTCGAGTTTCTAGACCAAATTTCTTGACATTTTTTAAAGCCTCAAGATATCTCTCTTCATCTCTTTCAATAGAAACGACTTTAATTCTAGGGTTTGTTAAAGCCATCATAATAGCAGAATAACCAATAGCTGTACCTATTTCAAGAATAGTTGTTATTTGATTTTTAACAATAAAATTTGTTAGAAATTCAATTCCTTCATCTTGCATTATTGGTACATCATTTTGTTTTGCATATTCTTTTATTTCTCTTATTAATACTTCGTTCATTTTACCACTTTCCAACTTTTTCTAATTCTTTTTGCTTATTTTGATGTTCAAGATAGGTATCAAAAAAGTAAGTATTCCCTTGATTATCTGATAAAAAATACAAATAACTTGTTTTATTAGGATTAATTGCTGCATCAAGGGCATCTTCCCCAGGATTTCCAATTGGTCCAACTGGTACTTGAACCATATAAGTATTATATAAATTATTATCTTGCATCTCTACATTAGTAATTGCTCTATTACCTGTATAATCACTAAACTCTTTTTTGATTCCATATATTGATGTAGCACAACTTTCAAATTTCATATTTTTATCAATTCTATTATAAAATACTGAAGAAATATTTTTAAAGTCTCTTATTTTTCCTTCTTTTTCAATAATAGAAGCCATTGTCAATACAAAATGAACTGATAATTTCTTTTCTTCAATAATATCCTTATATTGAGATAACTTTTTATCCATTTGATTCAACATCTTATTAAAGATTTCTTTTACAGATACGTCTTCACTAGCAAAGCGATAAGTATCTGGATATAAATATCCTTCTAATTTATAGTATAAGTTATCATTTTTGATATCTTCTGTTACAAACCAATACTTATCAATAATTTCATCAATGTATTCTTCATCATTTGATAAATTAATAACATCTTCTTTTGTATTGTTAGTCTTCTTATCTATTTCATTAGCAATTTGCCTCATAGATAATCCTTCTTTAAATGTTATTGTTATTTCTTTATCACTTGGAGTTATAGTATCTTTTTCTTTTAATTTTTCTATTATTGTTTCAAAATTCATACTACGAGATAATTTATGAGTACCAGATTGAAGCCCTTTAACGCTAAATAGTCTTACATATATATTAAAAAAAGTACTGCTTCTTATTAAATCTTTTTCTTTTAATATTTTTCCTATTTCTTTCGTTGAAGTATTATTTGGTATTTCTACTTCAATTATTGTTTTATCACTTTTATCTACTGCTCTTAAATTAACTTTATAAGTAATTCCTATTGCAATTATTGCTACTAGTAAAAGACATACAATAGCAATCATTACATTTCTAAATGTTTTCACTGCTACTTATTGATAAAACGAGCATTATTGCTCGTTATTTCCTTCTGCAGCACTATCAATTTTCTTCTTTATTTCTTCTTGAAGAGTATTTAAAATTGTCTCAATTACTTTCCATTCTTGATCTGTCGTTATAGGTTCTAACTTTTGATCTGCTTTATTAGGATCATAAATTGATGCAAAAACTTGAATATTTCCTTGTTCATCTTTTGAATTATCAGTATATACTATGTAACTTTTTTTTGTTTCTTCTGAATCAAATGTGAATAAAACATCGCATATTATTTCTTCACCTTTATCATTAATTATTTTAAAAGTATTTTCTTCCATATTAATTCTCCTTTTTACTTTTTATCTAAATACGATTGCAATATAATTGTTGCTGCCATACTGTCGATAACTTGTTTTCTCTTTTTTCTCGATGTATCATTTCTAATAAGTAAATCTGTTGCTTCCTTAGTTGTTAATCTTTCATCTTCTAATATAACTTCAAGTTTTGTTTCTTTTTCTAACATTTCTTTAAATTTATAGGATAACTCCCCTTTAGGTCCAATTGTTCCATTCATATTTTTGGGAAGTCCTAAAACTATTTTTTCAACTTGTTTTTCATCAATAATTTTTTTTATATCAGTAACAAGTCTTTCATATTCTTCATTATGTCTTATTATTGTATAACTACTTGCAATAATTCCACTAGAATCAGATAAACTAACTCCTAATGTTCTACTTCCTAAATCTAAACCTATATATCTCATAATTTATTTACATAATTTCTAAGCAATACTTCTATTATTGTACTTCTTTCAATACTAGTAATTTTACTTCTTGCATCGTTATGTGAAGATATATATCCTGGATCTCCACTCATAATGTATCCAACCAATTGATTAATTTCATTATATCCTTTTTCTCTTAAGGAAGCACATACTTCTTTTAAAGTAGAACTAACCAATGAGTCTTCAAAATCATCAATTGAATATAATGATGTTTTTTCTATTTGTAATTCTTTTTCTTCTTCATTCATAATATCACCTTTTACTTCAAAATAAGTTTATCATTTTTTATTAAACTAATCAACTAAAATCAATATAGTTATATGCTATAAATAATAAGAATAAAATTAACAATATTGATACTATCCATCCGTTTATTTTTTCACTTTTTGTACTCTTATATTTAACACCTAAAGCCATTGTCATTAGTACTCCACCTATTAATCCACCAATATGAGCAAAATTATCAATTCTTCCTCCTGCTACAAGACCAAGAACTAATTCTATTACAATTATTGGTAATATTTGACTTTTTATAACACTTCCTAAATATACTCTATAATGGTATCCAAAATATAACAATGAACCCATTAAACCAAAAATAGCACCACTTGCACCTACTGATGGAACTGTATTAAATATTATTGAGAATAAACTTCCTGTTAATGCACTAAATAAGTAAACTATTAAAAATTTTGTTTTCCCAATAAACCCTTCCATTTGAGAGCCAAAAACATATAGAGCATACATATTAAATAAAATATGTTCAAGTCCATCATGAATAAATGTACCTGTTATCAATCTATAAAATTGTCCATATTTTACAATTCCTTCTCCCCAAACAGAATAATCTACAATAAAGGCATTTTTATATCCTAAGAAATCAGTTAAAATGAATAATAAAACATTTATAATAATTAAAGCAATAGTTACATATGGTACTTTCTTTTTAAATATTTCATCAACTTTTAACGCATCTTCTTTGTTCTTTTTATTAATATCACCTGTTATTTTCATAAATAATTGAAACCCTTCTTCAGAAAAATCTAATTTGTTACTAATATCTGGAAAAGTATCATAAATAAATTTATATTTTGATAGGTCTTTTTCATCATATAATGATATACAATCTATATTTTTAGTATCTTCTTTTATTTTGACACTATCATCTATATCTGTAAAAATAGACAAAACATTCATTGAAAGAGAAAAAGTTTTCTTTTTTATCTTTTTTACTATATGTTTTGTTTTAAACATATCGAAGTTATATTGTTCATCATTGATTATATGGTTTGATACTATTCTGACTATTTTATAATCACTATTCATATTTTCCAACCATATTTCGTCTTCAGCTCCTTGCAATAAAACAGGATTATAATTTTTTTCAGTAATAAAATAATGAAGAAGCTTCATTGCTAATAAATTTTTTCTATCTATACTATCTAGTTGTTCTGGCACAAATACCTCTCCTTTCAATAATATCATTATACATTATATCATAAAATTAATAAAAGAGGTGTAAAATAATGAAATATGTATTATTTACCACATTTTTTTATATAACGACACCAGTGTATTATTTATTTATTAATTCTATTATAATAATAATGATATTAATATCATTAATAATATACAAGCATTTAAATATATATGATTATATAATTATTATAATAAATGTTATATTAGAAGTATTATTTAATTATTTCTTTTTAATAAATAAAAATTCTCTTTTAATTTTTACGTTTAAGTTTTTACAATTTATTTTTTCTATACATTTAAATGAATCAATTTATTCTAATAAAAAAAGTGCTAATTTATTAGTTCCTTATATTCTATGGAACTTTATATTAACACTTTATACAACTGCTATTTTATTTTTAGATATTGGAATCTAGTTTTCAATATAATTTTGAAACTCTTCTGGTAAAGGAGCCTCTTTATATATTTCCTTTCCAGTTATGGGATGAATAAATCTTATACTTTTAGAGTGAAGAAATTGTCCAAAAGAGGTAGTCTTTTTATTTTTTCCATATACTGGATCATTAAATACTGGATGATTAATATATTCCATATGTACTCTTATTTGATGAGTTCTACCTGTACTTAATTTACATTCAATTAATGTTTTATTATCTTTTTTATATCTTTTTAATACTCTAAAATGAGTAAATGCTTCTTTTGAATTAACATCTGTAACCATCATTTTTTGACGATTAACTGTATCTCTTCCTATTGGGGCATCTATATCTCCTGTATCATGCATTATTATTCCTTCAACAAGTGCTATATATATTCTTTCAACTTTCTTTTCTTTAATCATTTCTGAAAGCAATTCATGAGTTTTATCATCCTTGGCTACAACCAATAATCCACTTGTGTCTTTATCTATTCTATGGACAATACCTGGTCTATTTTTATCACTACCATTACTTAAATTAAAATTATATAAAAGAGCATTTACTAAAGTATGCGAATAATTACCAGCAGCTGGATGAACAACCATTCCACTTTCTTTATTAACAATTAATAAATAATCATCTTCATAAACTATATCTAATGGAATATTTTCAGGTTCAACATCATAGTCAAAATCTAAATCTGATTTAATTTCTACCTCATCATTTTCATGAGTTATATAGTTAGATGATATCTCTTTCCCATTAACTAAAATTTTCTTATCTTTAATTAACCTTTGAATTTTACTTCTAGATAATTCTAGTTCATGGGCTAAATATTGATCTATTCTTTCATTACTTTTATTTATTATCATATGCATTCTTCTTTCTATCTTTAATGAACGTTTCTATAATTAACAAAACAATTGATATTACTATAAAACAATCTGCTATATTAAATACTGGAAAATTATATGAAATAATATTAAAACTTAAAAAATCTACTACAAATTTTCTTACTAATCTGTCAATTAAATTTCCTACAATTCCTCCAAGTAATAAGCCATAAGCATACATACTTAAAATAGTAACATCATTTAATTCAATAATGTATTTTATGGCAAAAATTAAAAAAAAGATAGACAAAATTGCTAAAAATATTGTTCCATCAGAAAACAACCCCCAAGCAGCTCCTGTATTTCTTATATAAGCAATTGAAAAAAAAGAAGGTATAATTGTTTTTCCTGTTCCAACATCAAAATTACTTGTAATTAAAAATTTTGTAATTTGATCTATCATTAAACAAATAAAAGCAATTAATACTATTCTTTTTTTCATTTTTTATCACCATTCTTATTTTATCAAAGAAAAAAAAGATTATAAAGATATATTTACTAAAATAACATCTTCTCCTATTTTTTCTATAGAATTCCATCTTATTTCAGTATCAATTTTACCTTTATTAAAAGAAAAGAAATTTTTATTAGGTTCTATAACTAAAGATAAAATAGAACCATTATTTTCATCTATTTTAACATCTATTATATTTCCTATATTTTTTCCATCATTAACATTAACTATATATTTATTTTGTAAGTCAGATAATCTCATATTACCTCCTAAAACATAATATGATTTTTATCAATTATTTTTTACAAAAAAAAGATTATTTCTAATCTTTATTTTTTCTTTGAATTTTTACTAGCATTTTCTCTTAACAAACATATTGCTTCTTCAAAATTTTCACTATTAGTTACATAACTTCCACTTACAATTATATCAACAAAATCAAGTCGTTTAGCGATTTCATCATTTATTCCACCATCTACACTTATTTTAACTTTGACCTTCTTAGAAACAATCATTTTCTTTATTTTTAATATTTTTTTAATTGTATCATCTATAAACTCTTGTCCACCTTTACCAGGCATTACACTCATAATTAGTACCATATCTATTTTTGATAAGTATGGAAGAAGCGCTGATACATCTGTATCTGGATTAATAGCTAATCCACATTTTATTCCATATTGTTTTATTAAATCAATATATTTATCTACTTTATCTAATTCTACATGAATAGTTATATATTCTGTATTAAGAGATGCATAATAATTAATATTCTTTAAAGGATTTTTTTCCATAAGATGAACATCTAATCTTTTAATTATAGTTGAACTCATCTTATATAACATTTTAAAAGGTTTATGTTTCTTTTTAACAAAGCGTCCATCCATGACATCAACATGAATATAATCAGCACTTGTTCTATTTAACTTTAAAATATCTTTTTGTTCGTCTTTACTACTTAAAAAAGACACTGATACTTTTTTCATAAAACCTCCTTTACTTATTATTTATAAATTTAAGATAATTCTCATATCTTGATAATAATATTTCCCCATTTTTTACTGCTTTTTTTATGCTACATTCTTCTTCAGATTCAAAATTGTGCATACAGTCTTTATATTTACATTGATATTTTTTAAATTCTACAAAAGAATCTTTAATTATATCTTTTGAATAAACTGCCAAATCTATACTTGAAAAACCAGGTGTATCAACAAGTTTACCGTCAAACAATGATATAAGTTCAACAAATCTTGTCGTATGTTTTCCTCTTCCTAGTGCTATAGATACTTCACCAACATCAAAATTTAATGTAGGATCTAATTTATTAAATAAACTTGACTTACCAGCTCCTGTTTGACCTGTAAAAACAGTTATTTTATCTTTAAATATCTTTTTCAATTCATCAAGTTCATAATTGTAGAATACTTCATATCCTATTTTTTTATAATAATTAATTACTTTTTTTATTTCTTTTTTTTCTTTATCACTTATTAAATCTTCTTTAGTAATACAAATAATTGGTTTAATTTTATTTATTTCCATAATAAGTATTAATTTATCTAATAAATTTGTACTAAAATCAGGAGTTTTTAAACTAGTTACAATTAAACCTTGATCAACATTTGCTACTAAAGGACGAATTAAAAAATTTTTTCTTGGTAATATTTCTAAAATATATTTGTCATTTGAGTCAAATAAACAATAATCTCCAACAACAGGAGTAATATTTTTATTTCTAAATACTCCTCTACTATGACACTCTATTATTTCATTATCACATTTTACGAAATATAAATTACTAAGTATTTTTACAATTTGTCCTTTCATAGACCTCCTATATTATTCGTTATTTTCTTGATTTTCATTATTGTTTGTTGGTTCTTCATTATTAGGTTGATCAGGTTCTTGAACAGGCACTGAAACCTCTTTTGTTGCAGTTATTGTTAAAGATGCACCATTTACTATTTTTCCAGTTCTAGATTGTTTAATAACTGTTCCAACAGGATATTGGTCTGATTCTACATATTTAATATCTAATGTTAAACTATATTTATCAGCAAATTCTTTTATTTCATCTAATGTCCATCCTTCTGCAACAAAATCTGGATATTGCTCATAAGCATCAGGAATATATAATATTATTTCTTTAGGATTTGTTTCAGAAATTATAATTTCTTCTCCTGGTTTTATACTTTGATCAATAATTAATTGAAGATTCATATTTTCTGTTATTTCAACTTCTTTTTTCTCTATTTTAACTTTCATTTTATATACTTTTTCAAGAGTTGTTTGAACTTCTATATAATTCTTACCTACATAATTTTCTATTTTATAAGTATCGTTTTTACCAAGAGATTCTACTATTGTAATTTTAGTGCCTTTTGCTCTACTTCTACCGATATTAGGATTAGTTCCTATTACAAGTCCTTCTTCAACTTTATCATCATATTGTTTATCAGTTTCGTCTGTAACAACAAAGCCTTTTCCAGTTAGAACTTTTTCTGCTTCTGCTACTGATAATCCAGATACATCAGGTATTTTAATATTATCACTCTTCTTTAGTGTTGGATACAAAATGACAAATATTGATCCTATACCTGCAATCAAAACAATAATTAAGAAACCAATTATTATTCCTGGTATAGAACTGCTTTTCTTTTCTTTTTTTTCAACAATTTTAGCTACTGGTTTTTCTTCAAGAGCAGTATTATCTGTTTCTTTAACCTCTCTTAAAGCAGGTGTTTGTTCTTCCGTATCATGTTCTGGATATTTATATACATATGGCTTTTCGTTTTGTTTATCATCATTTAAGCATACTTTTAAGTCATTATACATTTCTTTAACATCATCATATCTATTTTTAGGATTCTTAGCTGTTGATTTAAGAATAATATTTTCCAAACTTTGAGGAATGTTAGAATTCATTTTTCTAACGCTTGGAATATCATCTTTCATATGTTTTAGTGCTATTTCTACAGCATTTTCTCCTTTAAATGGAAGTTTCCCAGTTAATAACTCAAATAACATTATTCCCATTGAATATATGTCTGATTTTGTAGTTGATCCTTTTCCACTTGCTTGTTCTGGTGGTAAATAATGAACAGAACCCATAACAGAATTTGTTTGAGTTAATTGAGTAGAATTAAGTGCCATAGCGATTCCAAAATCTGTAATTTTAATTTTTCCATCATCTGAAATCATAATATTTTGTGGTTTTAAATCTCTATGAATTATATACATATCATGAGCATGAGCAATTCCATCAGTTAGTTGAAGCATAATATCAACAACTTCTGGTGCTGTTAAACTTCCACGTTTTTTTAATAATTGTTTTAAAGTTCTTCCTTCAATGTATTCCATTACGATATAATAAGTTCCATTATCTTCTCCTACATCATACATTTCAACAATATTAGGATGTGATAAAGTAGAAGCTGCATATGCTTCTCTTTGGAATCTTCTAATAAATTTTTCGTCGTTAGCTAAATCTCCTCTTAAGACTTTAACAGCGACTTTTCTATCCAAAAAAGTATCTTTTGCCAAGTAAACGTTAGCCATACCACCTTCGCCGATACTTTTTATTATCTCGTATCGATCATTGATCATTTGCCCCTTTGTAAACAACGCTAATCACCACTTTCTGTAAATTCTAAATACGCAATAGATATATTATCAGTTCCCCCACGATTGTTACTCTTTCTAATTAATTTTATTACTTTATCTTCTATTTCAATATCTTCACTTAATAAAACTTTTTCTATTTGTTCTTCATCAAGCATTGACGTAAGTCCATCACTACATAATAGAACCGAAGAAATATCCATATCACAATCAAATATATCGATATCTATCGGATTATTTGCTCCAAGTGCCTTCATAAGAACATTTTTCTTTGGATGATCTTTTGCTTCCTCAGGAGATAACTCTCCAGCTTTTATAAGTAAATTTACTAATGTATGGTCATATGTTACTTTATGCATTTTTCCATTTTTTACAACAAAGCCTGAAGAATCACCAATATTTCCAATCAAGACATAATCTTTTGTAATAACTGCTAAAACTAAAGTTGTTCCCATGCCTTTACTTTCTTTATGACTATCAGCATAACTAAATATTAGTTCATTAGCTTCATTTGCCATTTCACGAATCCAATCAACTGCTTTTGATTTTTCCATATTACAAAAAGATTCATTAAAACATTTACTCAAATGGCTTATAACAATACTCGATGCAATTTCTCCTGCTGAATGGCCACCCATTCCGTCTGCAACTGCCATTAAATAATCACCGCTTTGGTTTTTAGTAATAATCACACTATCTTCATTATGTGCTCTTACTTTACCAGCATCTGTTAAATAAAACGATTTCATAGTTCCTCCTTTTTACTTCTAAGTTGTCCACATGCAGCACTAATATTAGATCCGAACTCTCTTCTAATAGTGACACTTACGTTATTCTTCTTTATTATATCATAAAATTTCAAAATTCTATCATTTTTACTTCTTTTAAATTCCATATTATTAGTTTCATTATAAGGTATCAAATTTATATAGCAATTAAAACCTTTTAAAAGTCTACATAATTCTTGTGCACATTCTTCTGTATCATTTATTCCATCTAACATTATATATTCAAAAGTAATTCTTCTATTAGTCTTTTTATAGTATGTCTTTAATGCATCCATAATATCTTTAATTTTATAAGCTTTATTTATTGGCATTAATCGATCTCTTATTTTATCATTTGGAGCATGTAGACTAATAGCTAAGTTTACTTGATATGGAAAATTTGAAAATTCTAATATTTTTGGTACAACACCTGAAGTTGATACCGTAATATGTCTACTTCCAATAGCTAGACCTTTTGGATGATTAATTATTTTAATAAAATTAGTTACATTTTTATAATTATCAAAAGGTTCTCCAATTCCCATAATAACAACATGAGAAATTCTTTCATTTATATCTTTTTCGACTTCTAATATTTGTAGAACCATCTCATATGACATCAAGTCTCTAACTTTCTTTAATCTTCCACTTTCACAGAATTTACATCCCATATTGCATCCAACCTGACTTGATATACATATACTTTTTCCATAATCATGTTTCATTAAAACACTCTCAATATGTGTTCCATCATCAAGTTCAAATAGATATTTGTTTACTTCCTTATCTCTCTCTACTTTTACTATTTTTAAATAATCAATTTTAAAATCTTTTTTAATTTTCTCAATTAGACCTTTTTTCATATCAGTCATTTCATCAAAAGACTTTATTCTTTTTCCATAAATCCAAGAATATATTTGAAGGGCTTTAAATTTTTTTTCATTATTATTTAAAAAGTACTCTTCGAGTTCTTCAATTGTTAAATCATAAATGTTTTTCATATTAAACTCCCACACATAACATTATTATAACATTTTATTTTTATATACACTAAAAAAAGAAACTAATTTCTGTATTTTTTTAACTAGTTTCTATATTTTTTTCTTTTTTTTAGATAATTCAATACATTTGGTGTATGTTTTCTCTATAGAGTTATTTCACTATGCAACAAGAGAAAAATTTTTAAATGAATGGATTGGTCTTTTAGTAAATTCAACTTTTATCAATCTACTACCATCAGGTTTAATCTTTTTGCCATACTTTTTTTCATATTCATTTAAAAAAGCATAAATATTTTTCAAACATTCTAAATCAAGTCTACCTAGTCTATTTTGTTTAATCATTTCTCTTGTTATTCTAAAAAATATTTCATAATCAGTTTGTTCAATTAAGTGCAAATAAGGATGGGAAGTATTATGATTTAAAATGGCTCCATTTTCTATTGTTTTTATTCCACCCTTACTTGTTGGAACAATTAGATGATGATAACTTAATTCACTTTTATTTATAGAATATCCCATAAAATCCACTTTTATAATGTTAAATTTATTTACCATCAAACTAACAATATCGTTCTTAGTACCATATTCTTTAGTAACATTGCTATTAGTAACTTTACTCATAAATATCCCATCCTTATATTTTTTTATTATATCAAATTCATTTTTTATGTGAAGTAACAATTGTAAAATTATATGAATTTATTGTTATTTTGTAGCATATAACTACATCATCATAAATATTTAAAATCATTGTTTAATAACTGAATAAAATTGCTTTTCTTTTAACTTATTTTTTTAGTTTGTTTAAATGCCCATTCAAGAGGATCAATCATTTCTCCATCTGGAGACTCATATATGTTACCATATGTTGTATTGTTAGTACCAACATGTCCTGTTTTAAGCGCAGTCATATATGCATTTCCTCCAATTGAATTTATAGCGTTAACTGTTCTTACACAACTATCATAACTAGTGCTACTATCTTCTTTTTCCATCGTTCCATTAAATGCCCAAACCTTGGTATCTTTAAAAGCATCTGTAACTTTATATGAACCACTAATTGGAACACAACAGGAAAAGTATCCAGGATAATTATTAACTAATTTATATGCTGTTATTCCACCCATACTATGTCCTGATACTGATATTCTATTAGTATCACAATGGTTTTGTGCTACAACTGCATCAGTAAGTTCTTTTAAAGCTTTAACTCCTTCATCACTAAAGTTTCTTACTGCAGGCATTATAACAAATCCGGAAGGTATTTCTTCTTGTTTTATTATTTTACTAGATAATCCATGTTGTACTGCCTCATCTAAACTTAAATTTGGATTTGATGTTCTACCATGCATATATAGCATTACAGGTAAATTATCTACTTCTTTTCCGTTATGTGGAACATAAAGATAATAATCTATAATAACCCCGTTACTTGCTGTAAATTTATTTGATTCAAGTGTTCCATAACTTAAATCTTTTTTATCTATATTTGTGTTCTTATTTGAATTTTCATTAATAAAGTTTATTCTATTATTCTTATTTTTCATCATATTAAGCTTATTTAATGCTAAATTATGTTTTTCATTAAATTCAATATTTTTGGAATTTATTATATTTGGAGCATTTATTATATCTGTATTTTTTACCGAGCTATCACTTGTTCTAATAATTCCTTCTTGATTTTTTATTTCTGTATTTATTTCTTCTAGTTCATTAATCATTGTAACTAATTCATAAGAATCAGTAATAATGTCTTTCAATTCATTATCTATACTCATCGATATCTCGGAAAGTAAATTATCCATTTTACTGATTGAATCCAAAACTTTAACTTTATTTGAACTTTTATAATAATTATGTATTCTTTCTTTTGTTGTTTTCGTATTAATTGAAAGCATTTGTATTTTATCTTGAAGAATATTATATGTAGAATTCATATTATCAATTAATGGTCCAATGGTATTTTTAAAATTGCCTAATTCTTGATTAATTATTCCCATATTTTTACTCCTTATAATCATTACTATATATATTAATGTTATTTCATTTATAAAAATAAGTCAATTTCTTTGTAAAAAAAAACTAGCAAATGCTAGTTTTTCTAATATTCATCAAATTCAAAATCTATTCTATGTAGTTTTTCATAATTTGCACTTATTTCATCATGTGACATTGCTTCTTTAATTAATCCCAAGTCATCATAATCATATAGCAATTTATAAAGAGATTTTTTATCATACATTTTATTCAATTCAATACAATTTGTAATCGAAAATCCTTTTAAATCTATATTTTTACTTTTTAAGAATTCAATTAACATATCTGCTGCACTATGTAATGTTGAAGTTGCATCAATTGTTCCTATAGAATTTGATTCTTTATTATCATTTTGTTTTAGTTCATCATCATCTTTAATAACATTAGTTTGTATAAAAAACGCTGGATAATTGCAAAACTTCATTTGATTACTTTTTTCGTCATAATAAGCAAAGTTTCCTTGGTACATAACTACATACTTTGAAAAATCGTTATAATGAAATAAGTTATAATTATCATCATGTATCATATTTTCAACATTATTTAGTACTCTAATTTTTTCATTATCTATTGTATTATCTTTATTATCTATTGCATTTTTCAATTCATTAACAGGATTTATAGAATAGCGTTTTGTAGTAAGATAATTAAATACTTTTCCACCATTATTACGTAGTATACAAATATATTTATTATTATCTTCTATTTCGTTTGATGAATTATTATCTTCAACATAAGTTTCTTCTTCATCTTCTACAAATCTTAATCCACATTCTGGGCATACTGTTGAATCTTCTTTAACTTTTGCACCACAATGATCACAAACATATTCTAATTCTTCTGTTTCTTCATTTTCATCTTCAAATATTGCTCCACAATTTGGACATTTTGTAGCATCGACATCTACATCACTTCCACAATGATCACAAATATATTCTAATTCTTCTGTTTCTTCATTTTCATCTTCAAATATTGCTCCACAGTTT
>CACXGX010000001.1 GCA_902767365.1 uncultured Erysipelotrichaceae bacterium | reverse complement strand
GAAAGAAAAACTAAAGCTTTAAATGTATTAAAGAAGGTTGGACTTTTTGAACATGCCCATAAGAAACCTAATCAATTATCAGGTGGACAAATGCAAAGAGTTGCAATTGCTAGAGCTCTTGTTAATGATCCAGATATTATATTAGCTGATGAACCAACTGGAGCCCTTGATTCTGTAACTTCAGTACAAATAATGGAATTAATTAAAGAAATTGCTAAAGATAAATTAGTAATAATGGTAACTCATAATAGTGAACTTGCTTATACTTATGCTAATAGAATTGTTGAATTTAAAGATGGTGAAGTAGTTGATGATACTAATCCAGTTAAAGAAGATGAAACTGTTGAAAATCAATATGAAATTAGAAAAACTTCAATGAACTTTTTAACTGCATTAAAACTATCTTTTAATAATATTAAGACAAAAAAAGGAAGAACTATTTTAACTGCTTTTGCATCAAGTATTGGTATTATAGGAATTGCACTTGTATTATCTCTTTCTAATGGATTTGATAAACAAATTGATAAGTTTGAAACTGATACTTTATCATCTCTTCCAATACTTATATCAAAAGAGTCTATGAGTATGGACGAAGATAATATGAAATCGTTAAGAAGTAAAAATGATGAGAACAAGTTTACTGATAAAAAGGTAGTTTTCCCAAGGGATGCTATTATTGATCAATTAACACATGTAAATATAATTTCAGAAGAATATATTAATTATATTAACAATATAAAGAAAGAAAATATTTTAGGAATAGCATATACTAGATTATTGTCTATGAATGTGTTAGGTAAAATTGGAGGAAAAGCAACAATAATACCTACTACTATTTCTCTTCAATCAACAAGTGTTTCTTCTTTATATGCTTCATCTTATTTTCAACCTTTACCTGCAAAATTTGATAAATCTAGAGAGGGTGTAGTTGAAAGACATTATGACGTTTTAGCAGGAAGATTACCTGAGTCAAAAGAAGATTTAGTTATAGTAGTTGATAGTAATAATAGAGTAGATAAAAAATTAATTTCTTATTTGGGGTTAAATGAGAATCAAAATGAAATAGCTTTTGATGAACTTCTTGGAAGAGAATTTAAGTTAATATTAAATAAAGATTTTTATGTACCACTTGGTAATGTTTATACAATCAATTTTAATTTTGATGGTATGTATAATAGTAAGAATGCTGTTACATTAAAAGTTGTTGGAATTATTAGAGCTAAAGAAGATAGTAAATTATATCAACAAGGGTCTAATATTGGTTATACTGAAGATTTAGTTAATTATGTTTTAGAACAAAATAAGAAATCTGGAATTGTTAAATTACAAGAATCTGTTGATTATAATGTTTTAACTGGGGAAAAACTTGATTTGACTACTCCTAAAGGAAGAGATACTAAGTCATATATTTTACAAATGCTTGGAGGAGATACTACTCCGTTTATGATTAGTATTTATTCATTTGATTTTGATTCAAAAACAAATATTTTAGAGTATTTAGATAAATATAATGATAAGATTATTAAAGGAATTGAACCTTATGCTATATCATATATTAAATATTTATCTGAAAATGTTAAAGATGATAATGATATTAGACTTAAAAATGTAGATAAAACAATACAAGATGTTTCTCCTGTTATTGTTAATTTAACTTATAGAGATGGTAAATTAAATGGTAATATTAATTTTGAAGGAGCTGAATTTGTTGTTGAAAATAGTGAAATTAAAAGTAGTACTGGAGGGGTAACGTATACTGATCTTGCTGATACAATTGTTGCTTTATCTGGTTCAATTATGGATGCTATAACTTATGTTCTAATTGGTTTTTCATCAATTTCTTTGGTAGTATCATCTATAATGATAGGTATTATTACTTATATAAGTGTTCTTGAAAGAACAAAAGAAATAGGAATATTAAGAGCACTTGGAGCTAGAAAGAAAGATATTACTCGTGTATTTAATGCAGAAACATTTATAATTGGTTTTGCTTCTGGTTTAATAGGAATTGTAATAGCATTATTGTTAACAATACCAATAAATATTGTGTTATATGATTTAACAGAGTTAAAAAATGTGGCTGTTTTAAATCCTTTACATGCTTTAATATTAATTGTAGTAAGTTTGACTTTAACGATTATTGGCGGATTAATTCCTGCTCATATAGCAAGTAAAAAAGATCCAGTTGAGGCTTTGAGAACTGAGTAGGTATGTTAATAATGAACAACAAAATATTAATTGAAAATCCTAGTACATATGATGATGTTAATAATTACATTACTATATTTGGAGCTTCTATACTTATTTTACTTTTAATAATAATTTTTAAGTTTAAAGGTAAAAAGAAAAAGAGAAGAAAAAGAAAATAGCTGTTTTATAAACAGCTTTTTATTTTATATAATTATTGGGATTGAAGTTGGGATATGGCATTTGATAATTGTTTTCTAGATATGCTAGTTTTTTTTCAATTCTTTTTATATTTTTTTCTATATTATCAATTCTATCCATAATCATTTGTAATTCGTTATTTGGATATGTATTAAATGGTGGCATAAAATTATATGGCATTTGGTTATTCATAAATCCTCCTTATTCGTTTTATTATATGCAATAATAGTTCATTGTGATATAATATTTGTGGTGAAATTCATGAGACTTAGAAATGTTAAAAATAAACAAATAATACTTGAAAGTTCAAAATTATTGATTAGTAATTATTTTAATTATAAGGGAAAATGGGCTGAAATTTTTGGTAATAATAATCCAATATATATTGAAATAGGTATGGGTAAAGGAGATTTCATTTTTGAAAATGCTAAGCAATATCCAAATATAAATTTTATTGGTATTGAAAAATATGATAGCGTAATTGCAAGAGCTATTCAAAAAATTGAATCAAATGATGAAATTGTCCCTAATTTAAGACTAATTAGAATGGATGCTAAAGAAATAGATAAAGTGTTTTTTAATGAAATAGAAAGAATTTATTTAAATTTTTCTGATCCTTGGCCTAAAAAAAGGCATAGTGAAAGAAGATTGACTAGTAAAACATTTTTAAAAAAGTATGAAACTTTGTTCAATAATGAACCAGAAATTGTTATGAAAACTGATAATGTTTCTTTATTTGAATTCTCTTTAGAAACATTATCACAAAGTGGATTTATTTTTGAAAAAGTATCTTTAGATTTAAATAATAGTGATATTGAGTTTAATATTATGACTGAGTATGAAAAAAAATATGTTTTAAAAAACGTAAAAATTAACTATTTAAAAGCAAAAAAACTATTTAAATAGTAAAAAAAGTGATAAAATTATATTGAAGTAACATTTTGTTTGATATAATTAGTTTAAAGTAGGTGTAATATGAAGAAATTAATCATTTTATTAACCTTACTTATTGTATTTACAGGTTGTGAAGGAAGTAACATTACAAGTGAAGATATTAATAAAATAGTAAAAGATAGTTTAAGCTTAAAAGTGCAAGGTTCAAATAACTATTTTAAAGGTTATAAATATTATATTCCTAGAGGTTTTGTTCTTAATACGACCAAGGATAATAATCATGTATTATTTTCTAATGGTGATTATTATTATCTATATATAGATATTGTTTCTTATTTCCATAAAGAAAAAGTTGAGACTACTTTTGATAAGGACCTATACTTTTCTGCTAAAATATCTTATAATGGAAAAGAAGGATATATAAAAATAAGTAAGAAAGATAATGATATGTACTATATTGATATGGTATATAATTATTCTAAAATAGAAGTAAACGTTGAGAAAGAAAATTTAGAGTATGCAATTGAAAACTCTATAAGGATTTTGGCATCTATAAAATATAATGACGTAATATTAGATACTATTATTGGTGAAAAAACTTTAGATTACCAAGAAGAAGTATATAATTTCTTTGATTCAAAAAGAGAAGAAGGAAATTTCCTTGATTATATTGAAGAATATGATGTATATGAAAAAGATGATAAGATTAAGGATGAAGATGTTCTTGATTCAATAGATTAATAGGAGGCACTAATATGGGATTATTAGATAAATTAAAAAATGTTTTCTTTGAAGAAGAATATGTGGAAGTAGAAGAACCAGAAAGAATAGAACCGAAAGAAAAAGTTACAGTAGCCAAGAAGATAGAAACACCAGAAATTAGAAAAAAAGATGATTTTGTTAGAGAAGAACATAAAGCTGAAGAAGAAGTTGGAAGAAAAGTAGAAGAGCCAAAAGAAAAAGATTTCTTCCCAATGAATTTTGATGATAAAGACTTTGAGGTTGAGAAAACAATGGAACTTTACGAACCTGTTAGTGATAAAGTAGAAGTAGAAAAGCCCGTTGTAGAAGAAAAACCTATTGTGGAAGAAAAACAAGAGTATCATTATGAAGAAGTTAGTTATCGTGAACCTGTTAGTGTAACTAGAGAAAACAAGTATGAAACAACACATAGATTATATGAGGGTAGAGATAAAGATGAAAAACAAGGATTTACTCCTTCTCCTATTATTTCTCCAATTTATGGTATATTGAATAAAAATTATAAAAAAGAAGAAATTGTAACAAAAAGAGAAGTAAGATTATCTCAATTTTCTACTAAAAAAGCTGATTTAGATATAGTTAGAGAAAAAGCTTATGGAGAATTAGCAGGGGATATAAGTTCATCAATAGAAGAAGATAAAGATAAAGATAAAGATAAAGATAAAACTACTAAAGAATCAAAAGAAGATTTGTTGTATGATTTGAATGAAGAAAAGTCACCAACAGTTAAAGTTGTTACAGTAGGAGATGCTGAAGAATATTTTCAAGATTTAGGGTTAGAATATAATGTAGATTATAAAGTTGAAAAAGAAGGAATTAAAGAACAAACTCCTGTAAAGGAAGAAGTTAAAGTACCTATTATAAAAAATAAACCTGTAGAGGATGATACTGAAATAATTGATTCACATCAGGAAGAGGATAATAAGATTAATTTGGATGAATCAAATGAAGATGATAAGAATTTATTTGATTTAATAGATTCAATGTATGAAGATAAGGAGTAATTAATATGGAATTCTTAAATGATGCTTTACCACTATTATTATATTTTCTCGGAGCAGTTTTATTAGTAGTAATAATAATGCTAATAATAAAACTTATGAGTACTGTTGATAAGATTAATATTTTACTTGATGATGTGGAAGAAAAATCACAACAGATGAATGGATTATTTGAAGCATTAGAAAGCGTTGGTAATACTATTAATAAAGCAAATAATAGTATTGCTGGATTTGTTGCAGGACTTGTTAAGAAAGTATATAAAATAAGAAAAAAAGTTAAAAGAAAAAAACAGGAAGAGGAGATGGATGAAGATGAGTAAAAAATTTGGAGCATTTGTTGCAGGAGTTGCAGTTGGAGCTACACTTGGAGTTTTATATGCACCTAAAAAAGGTAGTGAAACAAGAGAAGATTTAAAAGAATTGTTTGACGATTTAATGGATAAGATTAGGGATATAGATTTTCAAGATGTAAAGGACGCAATTGCTACTAAAATTGCAGATATTAAACAAAGTTTATCTGAATTAGATAAAGAAAAAGTATTAGCAATAGCTAAAGAAAAAGGCGCATTATTAAAAGAAAAATGTGAAGATTTAATTAGATATGCTAAAGAAAAAGGAATACCTACTGTAGAAAAGACTGCAAAAGAATTAAAAGAAAAAGCAACTTCTATTACTAAAGATGTTGTTAATAAACTTGAAGAAAGAAAAAATGCTAAAAATCAAGAAGCATAGTTAATGCTTCTTTTTTTTGTTTTAGTATATTGATTTTAATAAAAAATATGATAAACTATATTTGTATTTGGCAATGAGAAATAAAAGTAGTTATGATGATTTTTATAGAAAGAGTAGAAGGATGGAAATACTTAAATGATTTATAATGAAGTTACATATTTTGAGTCAAAACGTATTCCTGCGTTAAAGGTTAGAGTGTATAACAGATGTTATAAAATAAGATGGTACCACGATTATGTCGTTCTTATGTTTATAGCATTTTTTTTTGGAGGTAAATATGAAATTATATGATGAATTGGTATGGAGAGGTTTAATTAAAGACGAATCTAGTCCAGAGATAAAAGAAATATTAAATGATAAAAAAATAACATTTTATTGGGGTACAGATCCAACTGCGGATTCTTTGCATTTAGGTCATTATTCTTCACTTGTTACTGCAAAACGTCTTGCAAAGGCTGGACATCATCCAATACTATTAGTAGGTGGGGCAACTGGGCTTATAGGGGATCCTAGACCTACTGCAGAAAGAGAAATTATATCTAAGGAAGAAGTTGAAAAAAATATCAGTGGTATTCAAAAGCAAGTAAGTGATATTTTCGATGGTAAAGCAGAACTTGTTAATAATTATGATTGGACTAAGGATATTTCATTTCTAGATTTTTTAAGAGATACTGGAAAATATATAAATGTAAATTATATGCTTAATAAAGATATTATTCAAAGAAGATTAGAAACTGGAATTACATTTGCAGAATTTGCTTATACTTTAATACAAGGAAATGATTTTTTAGAATTGTATAAGAGAAAAAATTGTGTTTTGCAATGTGAAGGTAGTGATCAATGGGGTAATATTACTACTGGTATAGAATTGATTAAGAAAAAACTTGGTAAAGAAGCATATGGCTTTACTATGCCTTTAATACTTGATAAGTTTGGAAATAAGTTTGGCAAAAGTGAAGGAAATGCTTTATGGCTTGATAAAAATAAAACATCTTCATATGAATTATATCAATATTTAATTAATACTGATGATTCTATGGTAATTCATTATTTAAAAGTATTTACTTTTTTATCTAGGGAAGAAATAGAAAAAATTGAAAAAGAACAAATTGAACAACCTGAATTGAGAGTTGCTCAAAAAGCTTTAGCACATGAAATAATTAAAGATTTACATGGAGAAGAAGAATATCAAAAAGCATTAAAAATGAGTGAGGCTTTATTTAGTGGAGATGTTAAAGATTTAACTGTCAAAGATATTGATTTAATATTTAAAGAGGCTGAAAAGAAAGAATTAGATGAAGAATTGAATATAGTTGATTTGCTTGTTGTAAAACAAATATGTTCAAGTAAAAGGGAAGCTAGAGAGTTTGTAAGTGGTGGAACTATATCTATTAATGGTGATAAAGTAACTGATTTAGAGAAAGTCATTTCTAAAAAAGATGCAATTGAAGGAAAATATATTATTTTAAGAAGAGGAAAAAAGAAATATTTCTTAATAGAATGTAAGTAGACGATAATATGTCAAAAAAAGAGATAAAGTAGATTTTATAGAATGTTTTTAAGATGAAAGACATTTTACTTATAAAATATGATATTTTGGGTATTCTTGGTCCTGAAGATATATGAGAAGAAAAAAATAAAAAAAGAAAAAGAAAAAATAATTTTTTTTCTTTTTTTTGTTATATAATTATTTTAGTATAGGAGTTTTTATGGAAAAAGGAAAAGCTAAGATGTGGTTTTTATTAATACCAATTATTATTTTTATAAGCGAGTGTTTAGTTAGTTTTTTACCATCTTTTATTTGTTTTTTAGCTTTTGTATTATTATATATCCTTTCTTTTCTTTTTTTTGCATATTTTTTTGCCGGGTTTATAGTTACTCTTAAGAGCATTAAAGAAGATAAAAAAACAAATATTATTTATGGTGTATGTGCTGTTATGTTGCTTTTTTCATTGTTTTATTCATATGGAATACATATAGTTATTCATAATTATAGTTTAGCTGATAAGTTTTTAAAAGAAAATTTTGGTAATAACTACCATATTAAAGGTTTATATAAAGAAGAAAATCCTTTTTATAGTTGGAATACTTGTGATAGTATTTTTGAAGTTTATTTAGATGATTCAATTGATGTTACTTTTGAAGTTGGAAATTGTACATCATCTTCTAGTTGGCTTCCAAATCATGATGAAATTACTAATTATGGTGATAAATATATAAAATATTATTATGATGAATATAATAAAAATCATCCAGTTAATTTTATAATAGAAAAAGGAGATGATCTTTTAACTATTAAATATAAGAATAGTGATATTGGTGAAGTATATGATTTTATTGAATATGTTAAAAGTAAATTAGTTTACAATCATGTAAAAATAAATTTTTATAATGAAGAAACATCTAGGTTAGAACAATATGGATTTTGGAATAATTTTGATTTATTATTATATTAAAAAAATAAAAGATTTTAGTCTTTTATTTTTTTTAATCTAATATAGATGTTATATGTAATGGAATAATATTATTAAGTAATTTAAGTGTATCAAGCACAACATGTGAATCATCTATCATAATATTTATATGTTCTTTATTAATATTTTTTTCAAGAAATTCTTTTTTTAATATATGAGATGGTTTATTGTTATTACTTTCTCTTGAAATAATATTAATATTTTCTTTTTTTATAAATGGCATATTTTGTTTTAACCAAATTTGTTTTCCTTCTATTTGAAAATCTCTTTTTGATACTGATAATATATGTAATGTTACATTAGAAAGAGTAGATATTTCTTTTATAATATTAATTGATGTTTTTATTGGCCTTTTATTTAAATAGACATCTTTTTCTGCTTTGTGCTTTTCATATTCTATTACATCATAGTCTGCTACAACACCATCCATATCGATATATATATCTATAATTTGATTATTAAATTTTTCTAAATAATTATAAAAATAATTCATATTACACCTCGATTAAATTATAATATAAAAAATAAAAAAATCTACCTAAAAGTAGATTTTTGTTATTATTGTTTATATTATTGTTGATTTATATTATTGTTGATAGTTTGATCAATATTTTGATTATTATTAATATTTTGATTATTGTTAATATTTTGATTATTATTTATATTTACATTGTTATTAATAACTGGAGTATTTGAAAAACTATTTTCTAAACTATCTGAAGAAATAGTACCTGTAGTTACTGTATTTACAACATTATTTACTTGATTAACTGTATTTTCAACATTGTTAACAAAATTACTCATACCTTGAACTGCTTGTTCTATTGGTTTAATATTTTGCTCATAATTATTATTTACAGGAATAGGTCCATTATAGTTTTCAACTTTGACATCTCCAGAATAACCTATTTCAAAGTCAATAAAATAGTTATTGTAATCATTTGGATCAATTAATAAATCTACTAGACCATCTGTATCTTCACTTTTATAATCATATCTTGGATATCCTTTTAAATGTAATATTTCACCATTTGGAGCATTATAGTCTATTACTATTCTTAGAACTTGTCTTCCATTAATAACTGTTCCAGTTGGTTCCATTGTATAAGGTATACCTTTTATTAATTTACCATTTTTTGCAAGATATTTTGCTTTTTTAGTTTGTTTTACTGCTTTTACTATCATTACTATTCCAATTGCTAGAAGAACTCCACCTATTGCAACTCCTATTAGTAAAAAATTACTAATATCACTTTCGTATGCTGTCATACAACTTTTTGGGTCACCTTTTTTGTAATAAACAACGCTTTCTTCACTTGGTATTTTAGAAGAAGATATGTTAGTTGAACCACAAGTATATTCTTCACCATTTACTGTGTATGCGTAAATAGGAGAGTATAAAACTCCATCATCATCGTCATAATGTTTATTGGGATTAATAAGTGTAGCTTTAGCTTCACGATTATATGAATTTTTTCTTATGATAGCATTTGCATATATACCACCACAAATTGCTGTTATGATTAATCCAATGAATATAACTAAATATGCAGATTTATTTCCTTTTTTTATTGTCTTATAATCTATTTCAAACATTTTTTCACCTCTATTGTAAGGTTATCAATTATATTAAAAAAATGCAATAAAAAAGATTGACTTTAATGTCAATCTAATGTTATCTATTGTAGAATTCAACGATTAGAGCTTCATCTATATCAGCTGGTAATTCTTGTCTATCTGGAAGTCTTACATATGTAGCTTCTTTTTTATTTGCATCATAAGTTATATATTCAACACGTGATACAACTTTTTCTAAAGCTTCGTTAACAACTTTTAGATCTTTATCTTTATCTTTTAAAGTGATAACAGAACCAACTTTAACTCTAAATGATGGAATATCAACTTTATTTCCGTCAACTAAAATGTGTCCATGATTAACAAGTTGTCTTGCAGCACGTCTTGTGTTTGCAAATCCAATACGATAAACTAGGTTATCTAAACGAGATTCTAGAAGTCTTAAGAAGTTATCACCATGAATACCTCTCATTTTTCCTGCTTCTAGGAATGTCTTATGGAATTGTTTTTCATTTAATCCATACATGAATCTAACTTTTTGCTTTTCTTTTAATTGAATACCATAGTTAGATAATTTTCCACGTCTATCTGCACCATGTTGACCAGGTCCATATGGACGTCTTGCAAGTTCTTTACCATTTTCTAACAAACTCATTCCAACTCTACGAGCTTGTTTATAACTTGATCCAGTATATCTTGCCATTTTTTTTCCTCCTTTATTTATATTACATAAACAAAAGACTATTTATTTTTCATTTTTAGGGAGTTTATTTTAATATTTTCACTTAACAGCAAAGTTACTAATAAACTTAATAAACACATTAAAAACTTAAAATAATCGCTGTTTGAATATGCAATAAAGATTATATATGAAAAGTGTTTATAAGTCAACAATTTCTTGCTTTTATTGAAAAAACATATAAAAAATGCTATAATTAGTTTTGTTGAAGAAGGGAAGGCTTGTTAAATATGGAAGAAGATAATAAAACGGTAGATCAACCAAAGAAAAATAAAGGACTTATAATAGTTATTTATGTTGTTCTTTTCTTAATTGGATGTGCACTAGGATACTTTGTATCAACTATGGTATTAAATGATGATAAATCAAATACTAAAAATAATACTGAAGAAAAAGGTAATAATTCACAAGTAGAAGAAAATAAAGAAAAAGAAGAAAAAGAAGAAAAAGAAAATGATAATAAAGAATTAAGTAATATTTCTGATTTAGATTTAGAAAAAATGAGGACATCTTTACATAATTTAGTACAAAAAGAAGGTTTTAAAGCTAATAAATTATCTTGTACTGTATTACCTGCTGCTGAAGGAGAGTTACCAAATGTAAAGAGTAAAAGAACTGTAGTATCAGAAAATACAATAGATATAATTATTAATAAGTTAAAAACTGCAAAATCAATTGATAAATATGTTACTGCTTCATGGATTGGTGAATGTTATCCAAAATCAGTTGCTTATATTATTTCTTTAGATGCTGAAGTAGATACAAATGAATTCCAAAATAATAAAAAGTTTACTTTATATTATTCTGATTCTGAAAATATTCTTTTAGTTGGATATGAAGGAATTGGTTATGATTTTAATTTTAATGATGGTGAACTTAATAACTTTATTGAAGCATTAAAATAATTATATAATTAATATGGCTATAAACGAAAGTTTATAGTTTTTTTTTAAAAATAATGAAAAAAACAAAGATATGTGTTAAGATAATAATATAGTAAAAATAGAGGTGATTAGATGAGTAATATAATTATGGTTGCTATTGCATATATATTTATAGCTATTATACTTATTTCTATCGCCTTGTTGTATGTTAGATCAAGAAGATTGAAAGACTATAGAAAAACACTTGAATTACTTGATAAAAATAAGAATGAAATTGGAAGCGCTCCAGTTGTATCTGAACTTGCAAAATTAGAAACGATTGTTAAAAATGACAAGATAGAAGAAAAATATAAAAAGTGGTTTAATACTTTTGAGGATATTAAAAATAATAATATAAATAAAATAAATGATATGATTATAGATCTTGATTCTTTGTTGGAAAAGAGAGATATAAAAGATTTTAATCTTGAGGTTGCAAAGACAGAACTTGAAATATATAAGGCAAGACAAGCTATTGATACTTTATTAGAAGAAATTAAAGAAATAAATTCTAGTGAAGAAAAATATCGTAAAATTATTACTAAATTAAAAACTAGATATAGAGAGCTTAATGATAAATTTAGCAATAGTAAAGAAGAATATGAGCAAATTGCTACACCGATAGAATTACAATTTGAAAATATTGAGAAATTATTTCAAGACTTTGAATATTATATGGAACAAAATGATTATCAAGAAGTATACCATATTGTTAAAGGTATAGATATTATGATAGATCATATGGGAATTGTTGTAGAAGAAGTGCCTGACTTAGTTTTGCTTGCTAATAGAGTTATTCCTAAAAAAATTGAACAAATTACTGAAGAATACAAGGATTTAAAAAATAAGAAATATCCTCTTAAACATTTAAAAATTGAATATAATGTTGAAGAGTCTTTAAAAAATGTTAATAAAATACTAGATAGAATTAAAGTTTTAAATCTTGAAAATTGTATGTTTGAGCTTAAAACTATGCTTGAATATATAGATTCTTTATTTGATGAATTTGAACTTGAAAGACAATCTAAAAAAGAATTTGAAGAATCAAAAGATATTTTTGATAAAAAGTTAGAAAAGACTACAGAAGTTGTTAATAATATTTATTTACAAATGGATGATATTAAGAGCATGTATGATTTAACAGATAATGATGTTAAAACTATAGATATTGTTAATATTAAAACAAATGAAATAAATGAAGAATATAAAACTTTAATTAAGAGCGCTCCTAGAAAAAAAATTCCATATTCTCAAATGGCTAAAGAAATACAAAATTATTTATCAAGATTAAAAGATATAGATGATGAACTTGATATAGCTTTGAAAAATTTAGGTAATTTGTATGATGACGAAGTAAGAGCAAGAGAACAATTGGACGAGATTCAAGAGTTGTTGAAACAAGCAAAGGCAAGAATTAGAAGTTATAAATTACCAATTATTTCTGATAATTATTTTGTTCAGTTACAAGAAGCTAATGAATCTATTTTAGAAATTATTAAAGAATTGGAGAGAAAACCAATTGTTATTAAAACGTTAAACACTAGGGTTGATACTGCACGTGATTTAGTTTTAAAATTATATAATACTACCAATGAGATGATTAGAACTGCTAAACTTGCTGAATATTCAATTGTATATGGTAATAGGTATAGAAGTGAAAATATTAACGTTGATAGTGGATTAAATCAAGCTCAAATGCTATTTTATAAAGGTAATTATAGAAAATCTCTTGATGTTAGTGTATCTACTATAGAAAGAATTGACAGTGACATAAGAAGAAAGGTAACAGAAATCTATGAAAAGAATAAATAGAAAAGGATTTGGTAAAATTGAATTAATTACTATGCTAGGACTTGTTGCGGTTCTTTTTGCAATAGGATCATATATGGCTCTAAATACTGGTAGCAAAAACTATAATGGATTTGAATCTATTGCTAACTCATTTGCTAAAAATGTTTCATACTATAAAGATCGTTATTCTAAAAATAATAGTACAGTTTATTATTTATATGAACTTATTCAAAAAGGTTATAGTGGTGAATTAGTTAATCCAATGGAAGTAGATGAAAAATGTGATGAATATAATTCCTATATAGATATTAAAGAACCAAATAGAAAAAAAGTTGTTTTAGTATGTGGTAATTATGTTGTTGAAGGAATTCAATCTGAAAGTTATAAAGTATATGAAGTAACCGAATGGAATGAAAAAAAACAACCGGAGGATAATGATAGCGTTCTTGCATATAATTATAAAGTTGGAGATAATATAGTGCTAGATGAATATTTGACTGAAAGGGATTTTATAGAAAAATATTTTGAATTAAATAATATCATGTTACCTTCAGTAGCAGCTTTAGAAAATAATGAAGAAGTAGAACTTCTTATAAAAGTTTTGTATAGAACAAAAACTTTAGTAAAAGAATTAAAATAAAAGATGATTATTCATCTTTTTTTTGGTATACTTAATATGGTGATTGATTATGGGATTATTTAGCAAGATAAAGAACATGTTTAAACGTGATCAAGAAGAAAAAGAAAATATTGTTGAAGAAGAAAAAGAAATTGAAGTTGAACATGAAGAAAAACCTGAATTAGAGACTATTGAAGTAAAAGATAGTCCTAAAGAAGAAAAAGAGTCTGTTAAAGTTTATGAAAAAGGACTTACTAAAACAAGAGAAAATTTTGTTTCTAAATTAATTAATTTAACAAAAAGGCATAATAAAGTTGATGATGAATATTTTGATGAACTAGAAGAAATCCTTATAATGGCTGATATTGGGATAGATACAGTTATGTCATTTATGGATAGATTAAGGAAAAGAGTTAGAAAAGAAAATATTGAAGATTTAGAATATTTAAAAGAAGTTATTGTAGACGAATTATTTATTATTTATGTAAATGATGAGATTATTGTTAATAAAATTAATTTTGCAAAAGAAGGACCAACTGTAATTCTATTTGTAGGTGTTAATGGAGTTGGTAAAACTACTACTATAGCTAAAATTGCTTCTAAAATGCATGATGAAGGTAAGAGTGTGATGATGATTGCAGGAGATACTTTTAGAGCAGGAGCAACTAAACAATTGGAAGAATGGGCATTAAAAACTAACTCAACTTTTGTTGGGGAAAAAGAGGGTGTAGATCCATCAAGTGTTATTTATGAAGGACTTGAGAAAGCTAAAAAGGATGAAATAGATGTTGTTTTAATTGATACTGCTGGAAGACTTCAAAATAAAGTTAACTTGATGAAAGAACTTGAAAAAATTAATAAAGTAATTGGTAAAATTATTCCAGATGGACCACATGAAACTCTTTTAGTTATTGATGCGACTACTGGTCAAAATGGTATATCTCAAGCTAAAGCATTTAAAGAAATTACAAATATAAGTGGAATTGTTTTAACTAAACTTGATGGGACAGCTAAGGGTGGAATTGTATTAGCTATTAAAGAAAGTGTTGGAATACCTGTTAAATTTATTGGCCTTGGAGAAAGAAAAGAAGATTTACAAGAATTTGATATAGAAAAGTATATCTATGGCTTATTCAAAGATATGATGTAGGTGAGTCATGGATAGAGTATTATATTTAAATACATTGTATGATTGTTATAAAGATTTGTTTACTGAGAAACAACAGTTATATTTTGAATTATATTATTGGGAAGATTTATCTCTTGGCGAAATTGCAGATAATAATGGGGTATCTAGGAATGCAGTTCATAACCAACTAAAAATAATGGAAGAAAAATTATTAGAATTTGAAGAATTATTAAAAATAAATTATAAAAAGAATAAAGTATTGGAAATTTTGAATGATAAAGTTGATGAGAGGACTTTAGAAGAAATAAAAGGAATATTATAGAGGTGGTTTAAATGTTTGATAAGATATCCTATATAAATGAGACTAGTATTTACGTAGATTTAGTACAAGGAGTGGAAATTAAAAATAATATTTTAAGTTCACATGTTGTTATTGTTGATGAAGAAAAACAGTTACTAGGTGAAATATCTGAAATTAATCAAAGACAAGTTCAAATTAAGTTAATTGGTGAATTTTTAAATGGAAAGTTATATGGTGGTATTATTAGAAAGCCACTTATGAATGCTAAAATTAGATCAATTAATGAGCAAGAATTAGCTATTATTTTGGGACAAACAAATGAAGGGGCTATGTATTTAGGAAGAAGTCCATTTTATAATGGTGCTCCTGTTTGCTTGAGTGTTAATAATTTCTTTGGAAATCATTTTGCAGTTTTTGGTAATTCTGGTAGTGGTAAATCATGTGGTACTGCAAGGCTTTTACAAAATGTATTTATGAATAAAGAAACACCTCCATTAAATGCTAATATAATTATTTTTGATGTTTCAGGAGAATATGCTAATGCGTTTTCAAAACTATCTGAAATAGATCCTAGATATGATTATCGTGTTTTAACTTCTAGTCTTACTAATAAAGAATTTGAACCATTAAGAATACCTTTATGGTTATTAAATGCTAATGATTTAGCTTTACTTCTTATGTCTAGTTCGCATTCTCAATTACCTATTGTTGAAAGAATGGTTAAACTTGCAAGAATTTTTGCTGAATCAAGTGAAATGAGTGAAAATTATAAAAACCACTTAATTGCTAAAGCTATTATTTCTATTTTGTTTAGTGATTCAACTCCTGTTAAGAAGAGAAATGATATTTTTTCAGTTGTTGAAACATGTCCAACAGCAAGTTTTAATATGGATGCTGTTATTACTGGTATTGGATATACTAGAAAGTTAAGAGAATGTTTTCATATAGATAAATTAGGAACATTTACAGAAGAAATATTGTTTACTGAGTATGTTAATTCATTTGTACATGAGGAACTTGATGATTATGAACCTACAAAACTTACTTTCTATAATCTTCAAGATTTGGAAAAAGCTCTTAACTTTACTTTGATTTCTGAAGGTTGGTATAATAATCCAAATACTTATGCTGATGCTGCCAGTGTTAAGGTAAGACTTCATTCTTTAATAACTGGTGAGCAAAGTAAGATATTTGATTATCCAGAACATGTTGATGTACAACAATTTTTGAGTAATACTTTATATAAGAGTAATAAAAAACGTCAAATAGTTATAATAAATCCTGAAGATATGGATGATTCTTTAGCAGCAGTTATTGTAAAAATATACACAAGAATTATTTTTGATTTTGCTAAAACATTGCCACAAAAAGGTTCTGTTCCTTTTCATATAATTGTTGAAGAAGCTCATAGATATATCAAAAATGATAATGACCATTTCTTAATTGGATATAATATATTTGAGCGTGTTGCAAAAGAAGGAAGAAAATATGGTGTTATTTTGGGAGTAATTAGTCAAAGACCAGTTGAACTATCTGATACAGTTATTTCTCAATGTTCTAATTTCTTAATATTTAAGACAAACCATCCAGTTGATGAAGAATATATTAGAAAAATGATTCCCAATATTAATTCTGATATAGTTGATAAGCAAAAAGGTTTACAATCTGGAACATGTCTTGGGTTTGGTACGGCATTTAAAATTCCAGTTATAGTTCATTTAGATATGCCTGATCCTGCACCATTATCTTCAAATAGTGATATAGTAATGAACTGGAAAAATATTTAACAAATAGAGGGTGATAAAATGTTTGAATCTTTGGGGGAAAGATTACAAAATGCTCTTTCTAAAATAAAGGGCACAGGAAAAATTACAGAAAATAATATCAGTGATATGATGCGCGAAATACGTCTTGCACTTTTAGAAGCTGATGTTAACTATACAGTAGTTAAAGAATTTACTAACAAAGTTAAAGAGAAAGCTCTTGGTGAAGAAGTACAAAGAAGTCTTAAACCTGGGGAAGTTTTTGTTAAAATTGTTAAAGATGAATTAACTGCTTTACTTGGAGGAGAACAAGAAGATTTAAATCTTGCTGGTAATCCTGCAATACTTATGCTTGTTGGACTTCAAGGTAGTGGTAAAACAACACAAATTGGTAAATTATCTAATTTACTTCGAAAAAAACATGCTAAAAAACCTTTGATGGTGGCATGTGATGTTTATCGTCCGGCAGCAATTGATCAATTAAAACAAATTGGAAAACAACTTAATATTGAAGTATATGAAGAAGGGAAAAAAGACCCTGTTGAAATTGCTACTAATGCAATTCAATATGCAAAAGAAAATAAATATGATTATGTTTTAATAGACACAGCAGGGCGACTTCATATAGATGAAAAATTAATGGCTGAACTTGATAAAATTCGAGATAGAGTTAAACCACAAGAAATATTACTTGTAATTGATGCAATGATGGGTCAAGATGCAATTAACGTTATAGAAGGCTTTAATAGTAAGCTCCCTCTTACCGGAGTTATTTTAACCAAGTTGGATGGAGATACCAGGGGTGGTGTAGCTTTATCAGTAAGACATTTAACTAATGTTCCTATTAAGTTTATTGGTATTAGTGAAAAAATGGATGGACTTGATACTTTTGATCCTGAAAGAATGGCTGGTCGTATTCTTGGAATGGGTGATATAGTATCTCTTGTTGAAAAAGTTCAATCTGAAATTGATGAAAAAGAAGCTGAAAAAGCTGCAAAAAGAATGCAAAATGGTAAATTTGATTTAGAAGATTTTCTTTCTCAAATGAAACAGATAAGAAAGTTGGGACCTCTTGAAAATTTAATTAAACTTATTCCTGGAGCATCAAAGATGGGATTAAATAAAATTCAAATTGATCCAAAACAAATGGGACATATAGAAGCAATTATTTTGTCTATGACTCCTAAAGAAAGAAAAAATCCTGATATAATAAAGGCGAGTAGAAAAACAAGAATTGCTAAGGGATGTGGATTATCTGTTCAAGAAGTAAATAAATTACTTGAACAATTTGATCAAATGAAAAAGATGATGAAACAAATATCAAATGGTAATATGAAACTTCCATTTTAACTAAAAAAATAAACATTTGTTTATTTTTTTGTTTTTAATTGCATACATTAATAAAATATGCTATATTTATTTTATAGTAATAATAATAGAAAGTAGATGAGATAATATGAAAAAAGGGTTAAAAATTGTTATAGGTATAGTGATTGGAATTTATCTTGTATTAGTCGTTTTCACTACTGCTTTTTTGCTTAATAAAAATGACTATGGGGTATCTAAATTCTTTGGAAGATATCTTGTGATTAATGAGGAAAAAACGCTTGAAGATTATGAACAAGGTAGTTTGTTGATTATAAAACCTGTTGAACCAGAAGATGTAGCTGTAGGAGATAAGGCTTTCTTTTATGATACATATTCTGTTAATAAAAAAATAAAATATGCAGAAGTAACTAGAAAAGAAAAAATTAATGAAAATGAAACAACATTTACAATGAAAGATAATTCTCCTGTATCAGGACAATATGTTTTAGGTACAAAGAAATCTACAATTGAAACTAATTTTTTTGGAAAAATATTAAATGTTGTTCAATCTAGATGGGGATTCTTATTTATTGTTGTATTTCCACTTTTCTTAGCATTAATCTACGAAGTATATGCAATTTATAAAGAATTCAAGAAGAAATAATGAAAAAATATTTAATGGTGCTAGCGCCATTCTTTTTCTTAGTATCTTTATTTTTCTTTATGGGGGCTTATTCTTTATTTGAAAGTAATAGAGAAAATACTACAGATTTGAATATTGCTAATTGGAAAGTTAAAGTAAATGAAGATGTTATATCTGGAAGTTCGACAACATTTACTGTTGATAATGTTGTTTGGAGTTCTTCGACGAATGTTCTAGCGGGAAAGGCGGCACCAGGATTATCTGGTTACTTTGATATTGAAATTGATCCAAATCATTCTGATACTTCCATAAGGTATGATGTGACTTTTGATTTTTCAAATTTGGATTCAGAACAATTTGTTATAGATAGAATTGTTGAAATTGATAATAAGCCTATTGTTAGAACAGATGAAAATACATATAGTAATATAATAACTTTAGCAGAAATAAATAGTAATCAAACTAATACTATAAGAGTATATTTAGATTGGATAAATAATGAAAATAATAATGAAAAAGATTCAAATTTAGGTAAGGTGCATAATAATGTTATAAATATACCGGTTGATGTTACTATTACTCAACACTTCTCGGGGGAAACTTTGCCTCAGTATGTGGGTGATTAGTGTTTATGAAAAATAAAATTATTAATATTGTAACTAAAGTTATTACGTCAATCTTAGGAATTGTTACTTTTCTTCTTATGATATATGCTGCGTATAACTTTTTTTCTATTAAAATATTAAAAAAAGATTATACAAGTGTATTTGGTTATACGTTTTTTGAAGTAATAAGTGGAAGTATGTCTCCAACAATTGAAAAATGGGATTTAATTTTAATTAAGCAAAAAGATAATTATGAAGTTGGAGATGTTGTTTCTTTTTATAATGATGGTGCGTATATAACACATAGAATTGTTGAAAAAAATAATGAGACTTATATAACTAAGGGTGATGCAAATAATACTGTTGATAGTCCTATTACAAAGGATAAAATAGCTGGAAAAGTTGTTAAAGTTTTTGGAGGTTTTGCAGCTTGGATTAAAGTGTTTACTACTCCTAAGGTAGCTATTATGTGTTTGATGAGTATAATATTGTTATGCTACACATTCTCTTTATTTAAAAAAGAAGGAGAATCCAAGATAAAAGAAGCAATGAAAATAGAAAAGAGTGAGGCTATGGAAAAAATAAAAAATAATACAAGACTAAAGCTTGAATTATGTATATTCTTTATATTGCTTATTTCACTTGTTTTCTTGATACCTTATACATTGTCAAGGTTTAAATCAGAAGCAAGAGGAGATGCTGGTATTGACGTCGCTTTTTTCATTGCTAAAGATGAGTATCAAAGAGACGAAATAACATTAACTGATATGAAACCAGGAGATGAGTATAGTTATACTTTTACTGTATCTAACTTTCAAGGAAGTGATAGGGCAGAAGTAAATTTAAGTTATAATATTGAAGTAACTACTACAACAAATTTACCTATGGTTTATGAATTATATATAACTAATAGTGGAACTGATTCTCCTATTGTTAGCACTGATCAAATAATTACAGATGATGATGATACTTATTTTAAAAAAATGATAACGTCAAGCAGGAATTTTGATTTTAGAAGTAATTATACAGATAGTTACAAATTGACTGTAAAGTTTCCTGCAGAATATAAAACATTTAGATATCAAGGAGTCGCAGAGAACGTTGAAATAAAGGTTATTGCAAAGCAATTGTTAGACAGTGACAACTAATGTGACAAATGAATACAAAAATTGACAAAAAATATTGCAATAAAAAAAGTCAAATGCTATACTTCAATTATCAATAAGAAAAATATCGAAGTGATATTAATAATTGGAGGGAATAAAAATGGAAAAAGGAAAAAAGAAAAAACACGACAGAAAAAGAAGAATGTTGATACTTTTAATAGCTTTGTTCTTCACAACAGTTATGTTTACTACAACAACTTATGCATGGTTTACAGCAAATAAGAAAGTTACTGTAGAAACATTAACAGTTAACGTTGAGGCACAAAATGGTATTCAAATATCAGCAGATGGAACTAACTGGAAATCAGTTGTTCAAAAAGATGAATTATTAGGAGTTACACCTTCTTATGGAGCTAATGTTAACCAAATACCTGATAGTATGGAACCAGTATCTACAATTGGTAATGTTGATGCAAACGGAAGAATGGAAATGTACAAAGGAACAGTTGTAAGTAATGATGATGGAGATTATTTATTGACTGCTGTTAAAGAAAATGATACTAAAGGTGATGAAGGAAGTTACATTGCATTTGACTTATTCTTTAAAGTAGATGAAGCAACTGACATTTATCTAACTGATGGGTCTGGTGTAAATTTTGAAGGAACTGTAGATAAAGGAATTAAAAATGCTGCAAGATTTGGTTTCGTAGTATTAGGAAACACAACTGCAGGTGATACAATTCCAAATATTCAAGGATTAAATGCTGGAACAAGCGCTAATAAATATATATGGGAACCAAACTATGATGTTCATACAGCTGCTGCAGTATCACATGCACGTGATACATATGGTGTTGCATCATTAGGAACTACTGGTGCTTCTCCACTTGCTTATTCAGGAGTTAAAGCTGCAATTGCTTCTACTGATGAAGTATTAGTTCAAGTATCAAGTCCAATTCAATATACAACAAGAGATTCAGATTTCTTCGATACTGTTTCAGTTGATTATCAAACTGTTGCAGGATTTACTGGAAATACTAAAATTTTCCCACTTCAAGCTGGAATTACTAAAGTAAGAATTTATATGTGGATTGAAGGACAAGATGTTGACTGTGAAAATAGTGCATCAGGATCTGAAGTTTCATTTGATTTAAAAATTACTACTGAAGCATCATAGGATTAAGTTAGAAAAAAACGCAAATTTGCGTTTTTTTATTTTTGTAAAAATCTCTATTAGGTTTGAATGTAAAGATATTTTATTTGCTTAATTCTAATTTTAAAGCAGTAGCTCTAACTCGTCCTTCAGCTGTTTTTTTGTCTCCATCTGTTTGATATTTTATACCTTGTCTTTTTGAATAATCTCCTAGCATTGGTCTACTGTGAAGTTCCAATAAAAACCATTTTTCTTTTTCTTCATCATATATGTAGTCGAATCCACATATTATTCCTAGTTCTGATTTATATTTTTCGTGTACATTTTGTGTAGAACTTATTAATTTAGAAAATTCTTCTGAATTTATATTATGTTGTTTTAATAATTCACTTTCAAAATCGACATAATTTTTTTCTCCAATTAAAATGTTCTTTCCACCAGACAAAGTATTAGAAACGATAGATTTAGAACTTAATGGAAAAACTTCACTTAATAGATATCCTAATAAAGTAGTTTTATCTTCATATTTATCTGGTAATTTATATTTTAATACTGCATATAACAAATCATTAGATGAAGATGTTAATAATCTAACAGTTGTATTATATTTAGAAGGTGTTTTAATAAATTCTTGGATTTCAAAATTTGAAGATAAATATTTTCCATAATCAATTAAATCTCTTTTGTCTTTAGATTCTGTTGGTATTTTTTTACTAATTAGAAATGTACATGCCAGAATTAAGTTTTCATAATCTTCTTCAGTATTAATTAAAAATTTTTCTCTTCCACCATTCTGATTTACATTTTTTAATACGAAAGGAATTTGATATTTATAATTTACTAAATCTTTATATGAGAAATAAACTGTATTTGGTTCTGTTATTCCGTCTTTTTTAAGAGTAGTTAATATTCCATTATTAACCTCTTTTTTATATTTGTTAAAGTCTGTATCGAATTGATAATCTTGTCTTCTTCCTGTTATATAAATTGTTGAATTATCTGAGTAAGAAATATTATTTATAATTCTATATCCATTTTTTAATAATGCTACATATAGTTTAGGATCTGTTTCGTTCATTCTTAAATATATTGATTGTCCAGTTGATCTTGGTATTTCATCATAAGATATTATTTTTTCCATTTTATAACCCCCTTTTTAATTGTTGGTTATTATACAACAAAACTTGGAAAAATGCAAATTTTACATATTCAAGTTATTTTTATATTTTTTTAATACTTTAATTGTATTAAAAGACAAAATATGATATTCTTATATATGATAGTGGAGTAGTGGGATGAATAAGAAAACTAAGAAGAGAATAATAATTATATCAATTACTTTATTTTTACTATTTGTTACTGCAACATATGGTAGGTACATTTATTATGGAATAAGAAATTATTATCTAAGTACTAAAAATTTCTATTTTAATAGTGACAAATTAAGTGAAAATGATGCTTACTATCAATTGGATAACTGGTCTGGTGTTGAACCTGTTACTATCACATTTAATATGAATAGTAAAAAAAATAATATTGTATCTTCACCAGATAATATTTCTTATGATATTGAATTTGAATGTTCTAGTAATGTTACTTGTACTGCTACAAAGAACAATGGAATAATCATGAATAATGTTAATACAGATGATTTTTCAATTACAATGACTCCTAATGTTACTTTAGTAGATGGTGATTCAATTTGGCTTGAAGTTTCTGCTAAAGCTACTAATCCTTATACAAAGACGCTTAGCGGGATGTTTACAATTAATGTAGGAGAAATTGGTTTATCCTATGAAATAGTAGATTCAAAAGGTAGTCCTTATTTGGATTTTATGATTACTAATACTCTTGATTACTACAAAGTTTTTGAAGCTTTTGATGGTCATAATGTAGGGGATAGAATTGAAATATCTGAATATTTGGCTTTATCTGATACTAATAAAAAGAAATGTGCTGCCGCACGTATAACTCTTGAGTTTAATCCAAATTTGTTTAGACTTGATATGACTAATGAAGCTTATATACAGTCAACAGCAACTACTACTATTACAATGGGGGATGGATATGATTATATTAATAGTGTAACTTTTGGAACTGATGCATTATCTAGTACTTCTGTAAGATTTTATAAATTGAATACTAATAATGATTATTCTTATCCGTTTGTTACATCTACACCGATAATTACTTTTAGTAGTCAATAGGGAGTGATAAAATGAATGCGCTTAAAGAATATATAAACTTTGAAAAAAATAATATTAATGTATTTGCGAAAGAAGTATTATCTGATTATTATGATGAAGAATTATTTAATAAGTTGCTAAATACTTATATTGAAAATAGATATTATAATTTTTATGGTGATAAGAATTGTAATCTTGAAGATACTATTTTTGATCATTTAAAGAAAAAATTAATGAAATTAATTGAAGGAGTAGATGAAGAAACTAAAAATAAGATTTCAGAAATGTATGTTTTGTTTAATTATATTTTGTGTTTTGATGGTGTCAATAATATTAATGATATAACATTAGTCAAATTATTATGTGATTATAGAAAATCTCTTTTCGGTATTAATGATGCTATTTTTCAAAAAAATATAACTAAATTAATTTCTAGTGTTAATGAAAAAAGGGAGAAGTTTTTTAATTTCTTTAATTCTGAAGAATTTTATTTAAATGAGTATTCTACTTCAAAAGAAGATGTTTTTGATATAGAGATACGTCATAATATTGAATTTCCTAAATTGTATAGTGAATATGCTATTGAAAGAGTTTTTAATACTTTAGATATTAATGAAGATAAGTTGTTAGTAGAATATTATTTAATTACTAAAAAGATTATAGAGAATATTAAAAAATGTATTTTTAATCGTTATTATATGTTAGATTTAGCTCCTTCTTTGTTTGAAGATAAAGATAAATTATATAATTTACTTTCTATTGCTGAAGATGATTGTTTTAAAAATCAAACTATAATGAAGATTAACTATGAAAATTATGCAAAATATACTGATATTGTTAAAAATATGATAAGAGATGGATATAAATTCGCTATTTTTATTGATGATGATGTTAATAAAGATGATTTTATATTATTCAATATTTTTGATTATATTGTTGTTAATAAAGATTCTAAATATTGTAAAGATATGGAAGATAATGATAAAATAATAATTGTAAATGATAGATAGGTGGTAGTATGGATACTTTCTTTAGGTTTTTGTATGAATTTTTAGCTCAAGTATTTAATGGATTTTTAGATATTATAATGGGATTTGTTAATGGCTTTGCTAAAATATTTAATATTAAAGCATATATTGGTGTTATTGATTTTTATAAAGATGATTTCAGTGGACCAGAATGGCTTTTTGTGGTAATAGCAATTGCTTTATTACTTGTTTTATTTGCTGCAATTGGTTTGCTTGTATATTTCCTTGTAAAAAAATATTTAAGATTTAGGAAGACTATTGTTGAACAAGAATCTTTACTTGAAGAAGTAGGTAAGCTTAATAATAAAGTTGCTACATTAGTAAAGGAACGTGAAGAAATATTAGCAATGAAAGTATCACATTTGGGAATAAAACCTAATGAATCTGATACTGAAAGTGAAGAAGAACAACAAGAAGACACTGGTCCTGTTGATGCTCCTAGATTCTCTAAACTTAATGATATTGATATTCAATTTGCAAATTATAAAATACAAAATTATGGTAATTCATTTACATTAGAAGAGTTATGCGACAATTTTAGAAATTTTGCAGCTTCTCAATTAAAACTATACTATAAACCTCAATTGATAAGGTTGTTTATATCTGGCCTTGCATCAACAAAACTTGTTATTTTACAAGGTATTTCAGGAACAGGTAAAACATCTCTTGCTTATGCTTGGGGAAAATTTTTGAAACACGATTCGTGTATTGCTTCTGTACAACCATCTTGGCGTGATAGAACTGAGTTGTTTGGGTATTTTAATGAATTTACAAAGAAATTTAATGAAACAGAAGTGTTAAAAGAACTATATATTGCTGGATATACTGATGATGTTTATACAATAATCCTTGACGAGATGAATATTTCACGTGTTGAGTATTATTTTGCTGAAATGTTGTCTATTTTGGAAATGCCTAACCATGATGAATGGATAGTAGAACTTGTTGCAAGCGCATGGAAAAATGACCCTAAACACGTTCATAGTGGAAAATTACAAATTCCTGAAAATGTATGGTATATTGGTACAATTAATAACGACGATTCTACTTTTATGGTTACAGATAAAGTATATGACCGTGCTATGCCAATTGATATTAATGAAAAAGGAGAAGCATTTACTCCTAAAGATGTACCTCCACAAGATATTAATTTTAGTTATTTAAATAATTTATTTAAAGATGCAATTGAAGCTAATCCTATTTCTCAAGATACTCTTGACAAAGTTGAGCAAATGGATGATTATGTAATTCAACATTTTCGTATAGCATTTGGTAACCGTATTGTTGCTCATATGAAAAAATTTGTTCCAGTATTTGTTGCGTGTGGTGGAGATGAAGTAGAAGGAGTAGATTACTTTATTGCTAAGAAGATTTTAAGAAAATTTGAACAATTAAATATTTCATATATTAGAGATGAAATTGATGGTTTTGTTGAATTCTTGGATAATGTTTTTGGAAAAGATAAAATGAAAGAATGTAAGGAGTATGTATTAAGACTTAAGAAATTAACATAAGATGAAAGCGGGTGAATAAAATGGACGAAGAGTTGGATGTTGAGATATCAAGTGAAGAAAATGATACTAACGTTGGTGAACTTCAAATTGTTGATTTATATAATGAACATGATAATAAGATAATCGATGAATTCAATAATAATATAACTTCAACGATGGATATAAAACTTGATTATGATAAAACCGAGTTTTCTCTTGAGTGGTTAGATATCATGGAAGAGACTATTAGGTATATTGATAACATTTTAAGAAACCCAAATAGATTTATTATTAATGAAGAAGAAGTAGTTAAAGTAGAACTGGCAAGACGTATTACTGTTGATAGCATTAAACATTTAGCAAGAAATACTAATTTAATACAAAAATATGATAAAAAAACTGGAGATATTAAACCTTCTAAAATATTGAATATTAATAAAGAAGAAAATTTTAATACTTATGAAAATAGATTTATTTATAGTTTGATTAAAAATATGAAAGCTTATATTAATTTTAAGAAGAAAGCTATAGAAAGTGTTACTAATGCTAAAGATGATAAAATTGTTAAATATAATGCTGAAACTAAAATTGGGTCTACAAAATATAATATGGTTTTGTCTTTAAATAGTAGTATTGATAGCAATTCAAAAGATGCTCATAATATAGAAGATGTTTTAGCTAGAGTAACAAAGGTAGATAATAAAGTTACTGATTTGATGTCGTCTGAATTATATAAAACAATAGATAAGTTGCATGTTGCACTTGTAACATCTCCAATAAAAAAGACAAATGTAATACTTAAAAATACTAACTTCCAGTATGCTGTTAAGTTATGGAACTATATGCAAGAACATATGGGAGGAGATTCTACTAATATTAAAGATTCTAAAGAGGAAAAAATAGAAGGAAAAATTAAAGATTTTTCTGATGAGGCTTTTTTGTTGGAATATTTAATATTAGATACATATGCTGGTGGAAAGGGAAAGAAAGTACATCAAAAAGATAAAAAGGAAATATCAAAGAAGATAATTAACAGTATGCTTCAAAAATTGTTAGAAATGGATTCAATTGATAAACAAGAAATACTTGATTTAATTGATAAGTATTATACTGTTGTTAAATATAAGAATGTTGTTAATGATCAAGATATACATGATAAGTTTAAATCTTGTATTGAAGAATATACTAAAAGATTTAATTCTTTAAATTTAGAATAGAGGTACTATGAATAAAAATATTATAAAAACTATATTTAAAGCAATCAAAATAATATTAACAGTAGTAGTAGTTATTATTTTAGGTGCTGTTATATTACAAAGAGTTTCCAATAATAAAATTAGTTTTTTTGGGTATGGAATTTATACAATAATATCTGAAAGTATGAAACCTGAATATGAAATAGGAGATATGCTTGTTTCAAAAGAAATACCAGAAAAAGACATAAAAGTTGGAGACGATATTGTTTATATTGGTAAATCTGGGGAATATGATGGAAAAGTAATAACACATAGAGTAACTAGAATTGATGATAAGATTCATACTCAAGGTTTAAGCAATTATAGAGAAGATCCTGCTATAGAGTATAGTCAAGTATATGGAAAAGTTGTTAAAAAGTTATTTTTACTAAGTCTTTTTAGCAAACTTATGAATAATAGTTTATTATTTTATATAATAATATTTGTTCCTTTTACAATTTTGGTATTCTTTGATATTAAAGGAATTATAAAAGATAAAGAGGAATTAGAAAAGAAAAAGAGTAAAAGAAAAATAGATAATACAGAATCATAATAGGGTTAGGGGAGTATTTATGGATAATTCTAAAAAAGAAAAAGTTACATTTATAGAATTATTTAAAATTATAATAAAAAGAGTAAGAATTAGTGCTCTTATTTTGCTGTTGATTACTTTTGCTTCAACTTCTTTTGCTTGGTTTATATATGCAACTAGAATTCAAGCTGGAATTACTGCTCATATTGATTCTTGGAATATTGTTTTTACTGCAAATGATACTAATATTTCAGAAGTGGTAACTTTTACAATACCAAATTTATATCCTGGAATGGATCCTTATCATGATAGTATTACAGCATTTAATTTTGGTGAAACTAATGCTACAGTGCATTTCGATGTATTGAGTGCTAGATTATTGAATGTCAGTTATGTTGTTAATAACGAATCATTAACAAGTGATGATTTAATATATGATTTAGCTAATAATTATCCTTTTAGTATTGATTTATCTTTATCAAATGAAAACGTATCTGCAAATAATGGTTATACAACATTTAATATTGACGTTAATTGGCCATATGAGTCTGGTAATGATGCTTTAGATACTGATTGGGGATTAAGATCATATGATTTTTCATCCAATAATCCATCTGGTACTCCTAGTGTTGAACTTGTTGTTAGAGTATCGGCTATTCAAGAAAATTAAAAAAGAATACTTTATTTGTATTCTTTTATTATGCTTGAATAACATTTATTGCGACATCTAATTTTCCTTTTTGGAATCCTACTGTCGTATCAGTATCTTCTGCATTAGTCATTAAATCTAATGAATCATCCCATTTTATATATACTCTTATATTTTTTGTTCTTGATAAATCATGTAAGTTAACTCTACCTGTTATGCTTGAAGAACCAGATGGAAATTCTATATCATTTCCACCATCTATTTTATATTTTATTGGTACAAGTTCTGTAACTGGACTGTTTTGATTTACTCCAATTGTTATTGTGTAATCAAATGTTACGTCTGTATTACTTCCATCTAGTATTATATCAAAATACCCTTCAGCATTAGGAGCAATTACATTTGGACTAATATCGTTATTTCCCGGAAAGACAGGAGATATTAATGTAGATGAAGTTGAACCTAAAGTTATATCGTCATTGTTTACTAATATTTTCCATCTAGCAATAGATGAACTAGTGGTAGAAGTAGCACTTGACACATATTTTGCATATGTTTCATTTACCATACACATAGTTATAAATAAACACATTAATGTTACAACAAACATTAAATATTTTTTATCAAACATTATCATACCTCCTACTATATTTAAAGTATATAACATAAAGATAAAAATAAGTACCATTTTGTTGAAAATAATGTCGAAATATGGTAAAATTTTACATATATATGATATAAAAAATGGAAGTGAGAATATGGCAAGGGATGTATTGGTAACTGCTGGGAAAATAAATAGAAGAAAAAAAGTAGTAAAAAGAGCTAAAATTATTAGTTTATGTTTATTATTACTTTTAACAATTGTGTTTGTAATATTGTCTGTTATTTATAAAGGTGGTCAATTTATTATAACTTTAGATCCCAACTCTGATTTGGAAACAAGTTTAGTTATATATGATAATTTAGAGGATAAGGAAGGAAAAAGAAAACTATATGCTGAAGAAATGCCATTTATGGATAATATTTCAATTAAATGGCTTCCAAAAGATATAGATACAGAAGCTGAAGGATCACATAATGGTCAAAACTATATAGCATATACTTTTTATATTGAAAATAAAGGAAAAGATGTTGTTAATTACTGGTATGAGGTTATAATTGATGATGTTATTAAAAGAGTAGATGAAGCAATAAGAATTATGATTTTTGTAGATGGTAAACCAACTGTTTATGGAAAAATTAATGAAATAACAAAACAACCTGAAGAAGGGACAACTCCTTTTTATCAAGGAGAAGTTTCTACAAAAGAAAATGTTGCTGTTCTAGAAGAAAGAAAAATGTTTACCCCTGGAGATATTGATAGAATTACAGTTGTCGTGTGGCTTGAAGGTGAT